>JBGTGK010000326.1:0-7564 GCA_041746795.1 Phormidesmis sp. | reverse complement strand
AGCTCTCGCTCAGAACTCAACATGACTTAGCACTATCAGCAGGTGGTGACACACCCACTGATAGCTAAACTCCCAGGATTATCACGCAATCCCGGTCGCCTAAGGGTAAATGTACCCTTTAGCTGCCTCTTTTGCATTGTTTTGGGCAGCTAAAGATTCGCGGGTTCTGGGTTTCCTGACCAAACTACAAAGGAACCCAGAGACTCACTATGTTTACCCTCCTTCCCCAAGGCGCTTTTGTGCCTACATTTCCCCCTGCCGCAAAACCGACCACTCACACAGAGCCCGTGCGCCTCATGATGTTTGGCAGCCTCGGCGCAGTACAAGCTGCGATTAGAGACATCCACCGATACGGCTACGCTGAGCCGAATGATTGGAGTGCGCCAATCTCTACCGGTCGCGAAGATGAGGTGATGGCGATACTGACGAAGCGGGTGAGCGTGGAATAGCGGCTTTTGGCTTTGGCCCCTCTTTTGTTTGGAATTGCAAGACGGGCAGCGGGCGATCGCTCAATGATGAGACGCTCTGCCAATGGACGGGCAATAAGCCTGACAGTAGAGGCTGAAAGCTTGAGCATGGAAACTGAAAGCTTGATTATGAAGGCTGAAAGCTTGATCGTGAAGTGTGTAAAGCTTTTCGGGTAGGCAATGGGTAGATCTTTCTTTATTTGGGAAGTGGGTACTGCAAGCGTATGCCAGAGTGGGCGATCGCACCTCCCAAAAATGCCCATAGCGTATTTATGCGAACAGCCCATATCAGCAAGCTGTGCTTAACTAAAGCTGACTACTCAAGGAAACGCGATGGATGTCTCGGTAATTGGGGCGAGCGGTGACTGCGGCAGGGAGATTGTGGCACAGCTAGTGGCCTTAGCGGTGCTAAATCCGTCTGAGCGATTGCAGCTCGTAGGACGCGAGCAGGGGCGCAGTAGCAAAGTGCTGTACGGCATGTGCAGCGACTTAAGTGACGCCTACGCAGAGAAATCGCCGATTTTTGATGTGGCGCTGCGGCCTGAAGAGATTGTCGCCGATGTGATTGTGATGACAGCCGGGGCGACGACGGGCGGGGAAGTGACTTCGCGATCGCAGCTATCATCGGCTAATTTAGAAATATTTGAGCGCTATGCAGCGGCGATCGCCCAGCATGGCTATGGTCACGAAGTCGTCATTATCGTCACCAATCCGGTAGAACTCGCCGTGGAAGTGTTCAGCCGTCATTTAGGCCGTCATCGAGTGATTGGGGTGGGCGCATACTCTGACACGCTGCGGTTTAGAAGAGAGATTGCTGCTGATATCGGCGTGCGCCGTCAGCTCGTACAGGGCTTTGTGGTAGGCGAGCATGGCGAGGGGATGGTGCCGCTGTGGAGCAGCGTCAAAGTTCACGGCATGACCAGTGAAGAACTTAGAGCCATTCGGCATCGGCTTCAGCAAGGGCTGGCGGTGACGGACTTTCCCGAGGCGGTAACCCGTGAAAAGCAGGCCGTCATGACCATTGTAGAAACCGGCAACATCGCTAAAGCCTACGACTACGTGGACAGGCTATCTCCCGACCTGCGGGTGGTGGTTAAGCCTTACGTCACCCAAATTTCGGGCGCGAAAACAGTCGCGGCGACAGCGAACGTCACGGTGGATTTGATTCAAACCCTGCTCCAGGGTCGAGAGATTGTGGTATCGGGTCAGGTGCAGCTAGCCGGAGAGTTTTACGATATTCAAACGCCGCTGGGAGTGCCGATTGTGGTGACGCCTTCAGGCTGGAGCCGGGTGGTCGCGCTACAGCTATGGGCCGAGGAAGCCGAAATGCTTCAGCAATCTGCGGAGACAATTAGCCAACGGCTAAAGGAGGATTTGGCACATGGTTAATCGCAGCAGTGAGTCGGCTGGACTAGGGGTTAATTGGAGCGCTCATCAGCGATGGGTGTTTGTGGTGCGGGCGATGAATAAGCCGGGGACGTTAACGGCGGCGGCGGCGGTGTTTTCTAATCGCGGGGTCTCTTTGGAGGGAATTTTGGGCAGCGGTATTGATACTGCTAGTGAAGAAGATGGTCGAATGCTGTTTAGCTTCAGAGCCACGCAGCAAAAGCAAGATTTGTTAAAGCGATCGCTCGAACGGCTACCCAACATCTTTCAAGTAGCCGCCTACCCTTACGAAGACCCACGCCTGAGAGCGATCGCGGTCGCCAAGCTCGTCCCCGATGCTCGCGTCAGCCACGACTCAGAAGATCTCTATGTAGAAACCATATCGCGAGGAGAAACCTCCTCGCTGCTGCTGCTGAGCGGTAGCACAATGGCAGTGGAGGATGCGATCGCTCACTTCCGAGAGCAACAACAGCTCAAAGACGTTGTAATGTCCGCCATCACCGTTTAACTAGCCGCCTTAATCTGGCAAAAAGCCACGCTCCAATACTTGATCCATATTGTAGGGGCATTTAGGTGGAAAGCGATCTGCTGGCAGCGTGGTTTCTGCGATTGCCTGCTCCAAAGCATCGTCGTAAGCAGAATCTATGATTGTCTGAAGATAGGGTTTCAAGCTAGGAGAATCTTTTAGCGCCTTGTTTATTCTCCTACGATGCTCAACAATACTTCCCGACCAGCTTCCGCTACGATGTTCAGGCTGACACTGCCACTTGAGCAAATGCATGAGTAGGATAATGAGGTTGCTTTCCAAAGCTTGCCGCTCTCTGCGACTCATATCCTCTATTTCCTCAATCAAGTTCTCCCAGTCTACACTGTCGTAGTCTTGCTGCTTTAGCCTTTGTAGCGTGGTCTCCACCCATGCCACATAGTCAGACTCGTAGAGAGATTGAGCGCCAGCTATAGCTGGCGCTTTAGCGGTAACCCTAGATGGGGGGGAAGTCGTCACTAGCGAAATCCTCATTGCAGGAATAAGCTAATTCTACAGCAGTTGATAAATCTACAGTCATTAACTTACTGTAGCTGTGATACCCAATCAATATCACTCTGCTTTACATTGCTGACAGCAGGCATTTTGCCAATGCGCATAAGCTCTGAAATAGCCGCAATGTCTTGATCACGTCCCGCGCCAGCGACTGCCATCACCCGATCGTCTTGCACGTAAAAAGCTAAAAAAGATTTGTCGTCCAAGCTACCTTGAATAATCACGTCATCCCATTTCTCCGCATGACCGATATATCGCAGCTTCAGATCGAACTGCCCTGTCCAAAAGAACGGTACGGCCTTGAAGGGAATGTCCTGTCCTGCCATATTGCAAGCGGCAACTTGACCATGCTGCATGGCTAGCCGCCAGTGTTCTATTCGCACCGGCTTGCCGGTGATAAAGTGAGGAAACTGGGCAATGTCTCCAGCGGCGTACACCCCCGGAGACGCCTGCAAATATTGATTTACCAGTATGCTGTTGTCATCTTCATCTAGCGCAAGGCCTTCAATAAAGTCGGTAGCCGGTTTTACGCCAATGCCAACGACAACCATATCGGCAGGCAAACTTTCTCCTGTATCTAGCTCAACAGATTCAACTTTTGTGTTGCCTTTCAAGGCGGTTACCTTGCTACCTAGCTTAAAAGCCACCTCGTGAGACTCATGCATTTTCTGGAACATCTTGCCGACTTCCGTGCCTAGCACTTTCTTAAAAGGAACTTCGCCGGGCGCTACTATCGTCACGTCTAGTCCTTGCTGTCGCAGGCTAGCGGCGACTTCCATACCGATAAAGCCAGTGCCTATAACCACCACCTGCTTGGAGCTTTTAGCCGCTTTAAGAATCTCTTGAGCGTCCTCAATGCGTCGTAGCGTGAACACGTTTTCAAGGTCACTGCCCTCCATTGAGGGCTTGTTTACTTTGCCGCCGGTCGCTAGCAACAGCGCGTCGTATTCGAGGGTTTCGCCGCTACCATAGGTAATCTGTTGAGCTTTTATGTCTAACTTGCTAACTTTTGCGTCTGTTTTAACCTCTATGCCGTGCTGTTCGTAGAAGGTGGGCGATCGCAACAAGTCCGCCCCCTTGACCTCATCACCCTGTAAAAAAGCCTTACTAAGTTTCGTCCGGTCATAGGGCAGCTCGTGTTCAGCCGTGAGCATGACGATGCGGCCCTGATAATCAACCTGCCTAAGCATCTCAGCGGCTGCATTCCCTGCCGCGCCACCACCCACAATCACAAAAGTCTTGTCAACCTCACTGCTAGGCTCAGCCATAGAGGGAACAACATGCTCATCCTGACTGTCGGGCAGCTCCACATACACCGTGTCACCCTCTACCGTAACTGAGTACTGCGCTAGGTCACAGCGACCGGGCGGCTCTAGCTGTTTGCCTGTAGCTGCGCTGTAGCAGGCATTGTGCCAGGGACATACGATTCGGCCTTCGTGCAGTACGCCTTTGGCTAAAGGTGCGCCATAGTGGGAGCAAGTCGCGGCCAATGCGCTAAATTCCCCATCGGTACGCACCAGCAAAATGTTTCGATCTGCAACTGAAAACTGTTGCATTTCGCCTTCACTCAGCTCATTAGCCTGACAAACTGATACCTTTTGAGCGCTCATAAAGCTACTGCCTGTGAATGACTAAAATGCATATATTAGATTAGGGGGTGAGGCGATCGCATACATCTTTCACAAGGCACAGCTAAGCTGCTCTTATAAAAGTAGATAGAAGTAGATCTACGCATGAATAAGGACAGGCACTCGCTTATAGGCAGGCGTGTGTGACTTAGGATCGGTTGTCCCTTTCATCAGCACGTTGGCTTCAGGGAAAAACATCAGGGCAGCGCTGCGGCGAACCGCGCCACAGATAATTTCGATATTTTCAAGCTGGCCTGCTTCACCTTGAACAGTAACCTGCTGATGGTCGCGCAGTCCGCCTTCTTCTACGTCTTCGGGGTTCATTAAAATGCAGTGGCGGTGGGGCATACCGCGATACTTGTCTTTAATGTTGTATACCACCGTATTGTGCTGCCTGTAGGCTCGTCCAGTAATCAAAGAAAGGACAATTCCATTCTCTTTTCCAAAGGCTTCTGGCGGTGGTAGGGTGAGCGTAGGTAGCGATGGAGCCTGCATTTGAGCCTTGCCGGAAGATGTCTCAAAACGGGGCGTGGTGAATACTCGTCCGCTAATCGTGAACTCTTCTTTAGTTTCGTCGATTTGGCCAATAGCTTCATAGCCAGAAATCGTTTCGGCGATGAGCTGCCGCACATAGCGCGTGTCTTTGAGCCTGCGCCAGTCGACTGGAGAATTGCCGAGCAGCCGGTGAGCCAGCTCCGTAATGAAGATAACTTCTGCAACTAGATCGGCTTCTTCTAGATGGGTTTTGCCTTCGTCGTTGAGTCGGACAAAGTTGTTGCCTGATTCTACAGTGGTTTTGTGAGGATTCTCGAAGCGATTAAGGACAGGAATGATCAGGGTGTTTTGTCTGGCGATACCGTTGAAGTGGCCCAGGTTTGGCTTGGTTGCTAGGTACACGATTGTGTCAACTTTCCCCAGGGCTCGTTTGGCCTCAGTCAGGTCGGGGCTAGCACCGTATAGATTGCCACCTAAGCAAAAAAGAGTGTCTACTTTCTCGGCGTCAGCGGCTTCAATTAGGGCGCGGCTGTGGTAGCCCGGTTCAAGGTCGAGAGAACGTCCTAGCAGCTTTTCCAACGCTTTTTTCAGCGGGCCTTTAAGCTCATTTTTCACGCCCATAGAGCCGAAGCCCTGCACGTTAGAATGGCCTCGAACGGGCATAACGCCTGCGCCCATTTTACCAACGTTGCCAGTGAGCAGGGCGGTGTTGGCAATGCCACAAACGTTATCGACGCCATTGACTTGATGAGTCATGCCCATGGCCCAAGCGAACACTACGCGCTTGGCACTGGCAATGAGAGTTGCTGCGGTCTCGATGTCTGCTTTAGAAACGCTACAGGTGTTAATGATGGTTTCCCAATCCGTTTCCTGGGCCTTCTCAATCACAGCCTCCCAATGGTCTGTGTAGGATCTTAAAAAGTCGTAATCAACCAGATCTCGCTCGATTAAAGACTTTTGAATACCGACAAAAACAGCCAGGTCGCTGCCGGGAAGCGGCTGTAAAAACAGGTTAGCAATCGGTGAGCCGGGAATCAGCGATTTGACGGGGAAAGAGGGCGAGCCAAATTTCACTAGGCCGACTTCTCGCACGGGGTTGAGCACGATGATAGTGCCGCCGCGATCGCGCAATTTAATCAGCTCATTCATCAGCCTAGGATGGTTCGAAGGCGCATTCGAGCCCGCTAGCACTACGCAGTCAGCTTCCTTTAAGCTTTCCAGGCTCACGGTTGAGGTGCCCGAGCCAAAGATTGCGTCAAGCGCGGTTGTAGAAGGCCGATGGCACAGGTCGGAGCAGTCGGCTAGGTTGTTGGAGCCGAGCGATCGCATCATCAGCTGAAGCAAGTACGCCGCCTCATTAGACGATCTCCCAGAGCTATAGGAGGCAACCCGCGCAGGCTCTTTACGAAAGCTCTCTTCTACCAAATCGTACGCTTCATCCCAGCCAATTCGCTGATAGTGCGATGAGCCCGCCCGCAAAATGGCTGGGAAGCTCAAGCGCCCTAGCTTGTCTGCCTCCATCGAAGAAAGCTGTTGTAGTTCTGCAATCGTATGCTCTGCAAAAAAGTGTGGTTTAACCGGCGGCTGATACTCAGCGATGATGGCTTCTACACTCTTCATGCAGCGCTGTAGCTTTTCTCCCGCTTCGTTGGTAAATCCCCCTTTTTGCCCGCCCGTACCCCAAGAGCAAGACAGGCAAGCGCTTTTATGAAAGAGCGTCTTCCAAACCTTTGGCCCTTCGGGTGCCAGCGTATGCTTTGCCCAGTATTCAATCACCGGCAGGCCACCACCGATGTCTTCACCAGGATGGGCGGTCTCTTGGGCTTCAATTTGAGGTTCGGCTTGAGGTTCGGCAAAAGATTCGGAAGCGCTATCCATGGCTTTAGAGGGTATGGGTAATCAGCTTTGAAATGGTAGCGGTACAGGGTGAGATTACACAGCCTTCCGTAGGGTGAATATTGATCTTATTGAATCTACCTTTTAGGCAGCAGGAACGCCCAGCCAATCGGGATTGAGCGCCGTTTGATCAAACTGAATGCCTGTTTTAAAGGGCTCATAGCGTCCCGTTGCCGCCGCCTCTGCCGTGCGAGCCAACAGATTCGCTACTTCCTCATCGCTCATCGGCTTAAACGTCTCGGCAGCTTTAATCGCCTGGTCTAAAATTTCTATCCGCTCAATGCCCGTCACCACCACAGAAGTCGGTAAATTAAGCGCATAGTGCAGGCATTCAATCGGCTCTACCGTCTTGCTTCTAAGAATATTGCCATCGCCCATGGTCTTCATGCCAATCACGCCAATCTCCTGTTCAATCAGCTTGGGTAAAACCTGATGCTCAAAGCTGCGAAAGTGAGCGTCCATAACGTTCAAGGGCATTTGCACGGTGTCAAAGGAAAAGTTGTGCTGCTTTGCAATTTCTAGCATTCGCAGGTGAACCAGAGGATCTTTGTGGCCGGTAAAGCCGATGTAGCGGGTTTTGCCTGCTTGCTTTGCCTCAAGGAAGGCTGCGATCGCCCCTTCCTCTGCAAAAATGCGATCGGGATCTTCTAGCC
>JBGTGK010000325.1:0-3790 GCA_041746795.1 Phormidesmis sp. | reverse complement strand
CTTGGGAATAGCGGCTACATGAACTCGCCAGCTTTCGTTTCCCGAAAGGGCCGCATGACGGATGCCCACGGCTGGATCGGGTTCTGCTTTTTTGAGTGCGATCGCCCATTCCGACTGAGCAACGCCCAAATGGATAGCAGGGTCATTTAGTCGAAGCGTTTTTGAATTGTTCATTAGCTTTAAAGGATAGCGATCGCGCCTATAAATGTCAGCTTCTCATGTTAGTCAACTATGCGCATAAAAGCGGAGGAATGCGCGTCAGCACCTTTGTTGTCAAAATGAGCTGCTGCTAATTTCTCAGGTAGTAGCCGGTAGAGCCGTCTGCATGGGCTCTTCGGTTCACAAAACTACCCTGAATATATTGATATTCTAGAATTTGATTCATTTTGGCGGTCGTGACGATTGGCTGATATTTAGCGTTATGATGCGCCCGAATCTCAACGGTAGAGAAATCTTGAGAGGGTGAAGCAATCGACTGTTCTGATAGTTCTTTTAATGTTTCTATGGTCTGTTTCGCAAGCTGTCTATACTCTCTTCTTTCTGCCCACTCACTCAGACACCAATCTATGTGCTGGTCAACTTTCTGATTAGCGTTTTCTCCAAAAGGCTCTGTTTCTAGAGCCCCTTTTAGTTGAAACAAGTCAAAGTCGTTTTCGAGAGTCAGCTTGCTAGTGACCAGCCGTTGCATGACTTCGGGGCGGATTATGTTGATACGATGCCCTCGGGCAATCTTGTCAGCACCTGCGGTTAGTTGTCCAGCCGCTACCACTATTTTGACGCAGTTTGGATATTCATCGTGCTGTAGATTTTGAAGCCCTAACCTGACTAATTGAGTAGCCGCATCGCTGTTGATTCTGTGTGTTTTGCTTGCCTTACACTCGCCCACGATTTTGTAAGGCTGATCGGCGTAAAAATCCAGTCCGCCTGCGCCACCTGTCGCTTTGGGGTTTAAGCTTGCAGCTAGCTGCTCGGATGAATTACTAAAACCTAGTTCTACAAGTCCTTTTCTCACTAGCTTTTCAAACGTATGACCATCGCTGGAATTTCCATACTCAGCGATTTTTTCTGCCCAATCTGAAGATTCTAGAATCTCTTCTATGGTTGGCGGAATCGGTACTTTTTTCTCTGGCTTCAGCGACGGGTTTGGCTGTGAACCGTCTTGCTCTGATGATAGAAATTGTTCTTTGGCGGCCACAAATTCTTCGGAGCTGAACACAGGCTCCTCTGTGGTGACTTCTATGTGATGGGGTAGTGGTACAAATTTATATAGCTGTTCGCAAGCAGGTGCAGTCTTTACGTCTAACGCCTCTGGGAGTGCGCAGACCTGTAGAAATATGAGAAAAAGACTGTTTCCTTTGAGTGAAGCTGAATCCTCCTGCCATTGTTGAGATAAGGCTGCTTTTGTCCAGATTGTGCGGGGGGCGATCGCCTCAACAGCATCCTCTTCTGTCAACTGCTGACACAGCACACAGCTTGCCCAATGCGTCACCGCAAGCGGTGCTACATCAGCTTTTACATGCGCCAAAAAACTAGGCTGATACCGTTTTGCTAGCTGAGAGGCTTCTGGAACATCACCGCATGGTAATAGAGCAAATGTTTTCCCCGGCACAATAAATCGCTTGGTGACGGCTACGATGGAATGTTTCTGCCGAAGCGCGAAGACGTCTAGCGCTGGCAGACATAGTGAAACGTTGAGTATAGTCATACAGCAAGGGCTTCAGCGAATTCTTGTAAGTCAGCCTGTACTCCGGCTTCTTTTTCACCGTCATCGTCGTCATCAAAAGCTAAATCGTTAGCTAGGTCAGACTCAAACTTCTCTAGCTCTACAATGTCGTTTAGATGCTCACGCTCGTTGCCTTCTAATACCTCTTCTACAATAACCCCTTCTGGACAGCTTAGAATCTCTTTAATAAGCGGATTACTTTGCAGCAGGTTGCGTGTGAAGGCAAAAGAGTCTAACCGTTTGACTGTCAGATCAAACTTTTCACGTTGCTCATAGACGTATTGCAAAGATAGCAGCGGCTTGATCCCTTCTTTTTTGAGATCGACCCATTCGCCACCCGCCTCAATAAGCTGCTGATAGTAATCGTATGAGTCCCAATTGCGCTTGATCTTTCGTTCTCTAGAACGCACTAAGCATCCTCTAGAGAGCCCAAACGTTTCCGTATCAAGCAGCCGTCGAAACCCAGCCCCAACAGAAAGACCGTGTGTGTCCTGCAACACGCTAATTCCGATCACAACTGGTTCGCCGTTTTCCTCTCCTACAACTTTGAAGTTGAGCCATCCATCGTTTTTAGACTTAGGCGTGATGTCTTCAATACTTCTGAGTATCACACCTTCAATCGGCTGATCTCTAGTCTTGTTAATCTCAACAAGCTTTTGAAACCCAAATCGCAGTGCAGATGCTATTTGCGCATTATCGTTGAGATCATCAAGGTTAAACTGAGAAAGTGCATTTTGATAAGCTTGCTCAAATCTTTCTTTTGGAGGCAGAACAGGGACTTTGCCTGCTATTTTCTGGTTGAGTTCTGCTGCAAACCACTTTAGCGCCTCGCGGGGTGATGGCTTGCCTCTCCCAAATGCGGTAATTTCAGCTTCAGCAAGCGGATAGACTGCCGTGGGAGGAACTATACCTTTCT
The DNA here is from genome assembly GCA_041746795.1 of Phormidesmis sp. GTDB lineage: Bacteria > Cyanobacteriota > Cyanobacteriia > Phormidesmidales > Phormidesmidaceae > Phormidesmis. Next base: position 1,151 of record JBGTGK010000325.1, on the reverse strand, counting down.
TACTGTAGAACTTTTTGAGCGTGAGAGCCGCAAGTTCGTTGGCACTTTCAGCATTCAAGTATTCTAAGCTGACGGGCTTTCCGCAAGAGGATACTTTCTCCGCAGATGCAAATTTCATCTGCTCTACATGACGCCACAAGTCGGGTAGAAGAACCGTCAATATGACAATGCCTTTTGCTTTTTCTGACGGTCTAACAGAATCGAATAACCTTTTGACGAGATCTAAAATTACAAATGATGTTGGATACCCGTTATTGTCTGCTGCAATAGTGTCTAACTCATCAAAGCAAATCAAAACAGATTTATATTCGCCTATCAAAGATATGAATCGAACTATTGTTGAAAGAGCTGATGCGTTGGTTTCTTCTTCGGTTTTATGGTTCGGCGGCAACCGTAGATCGATTGCGTCTTGAGCTTCTAGCTGCTCTCCAGCCAACCATTTTACAGCGAATGAGCCCCGTTCTTCTGAGAGCGTCCATACTATTGCTCGCAAGATATAAGGATCAGCATCAGGCTTCAACCTGCGAATAACCTTTACAAGATCGCCTACTAAGTCATTTCCCTTGGCGCGATTCTTCTGCAAAGCTCTGTCAAACTTCTTCACCATGTCCGCCGGAGCAGGAACGGTAGCGCCAGATCTATTCGCTCTCAGTGCTTCGGCTACCATCAACACGGCGATTTCTTGCCATTGGGTAACCCCTTCACCACCCACCTGTTCTAAGCTTTCAGCAATAGACTGCTGAAACAGCGCGTTGACTAGGTTCAAGTCTCCATATCTATCTGCACTGGCATAGATAAATACGCCTTCTCCATTAGCCTGTAACCGTTTACGGATGCGTTTAATAACGTGAGTTTTACCAACGCCTTTATCTGAGGTAAAGACTATTGACGTGACCTTGTTTAGGCTAGAGTCAGCGGTTCTGATCTTTTTCAACGCATCAAATACGCTGTCTGAGGCTTCTGCGTTGAGCGAGGCAATATCGGGAAAAGATTCGCCCCATACGTTTTGCTCTGTGACGACGGGTGGTCTTTCAAATGGGTTGTTGACCTGTAGAGCTGCGATGATAGTAGAGTCGGCGGAGGTTTTAGGTGGGGCAGGCATGAGTGTTGGAAGACTGGAAGGGTGGTCAGCGGGTAAATGTCGGTAGGTG
>JBGTGK010000324.1:0-3113 GCA_041746795.1 Phormidesmis sp. | reverse complement strand
TGGATCTACCGATGGCTCTGTAGAGTTACTCAAAGAGCTAGCTAATCGCCACGAACGGTTACGAGCCATCATCTTACGTCGCAACTATGGGCAAACGGCGGCCATGGCCGCTGGGTTTGAACATGCCCAAGGGCATACCATCGTCACATTAGATGGAGATTTGCAGAACGATCCACGAGATATTTTGACGCTGGTTGCTAAGTTAGACGAAGGCTATGACTTGGTGAGCGGCTGGCGTCGGAACCGGCAAGATGCTGCAATTACTAGGCTGCTGCCCTCTAAAATTGCCAACATGATCATCGGCAAAGTGACCGATGTCAAAATCCGCGACTATGGCTGCTCACTCAAGGCATATCGAGCCGATCTCGTCGCCGATATGAATCTTTATGGCGAGCTGCACCGCTTTTTGCCCGCTCTAGCTTTTATTGAAGGCGGTAGAGTTACCGAAGTGCCTGTGCGCCACCATGCTAGGCAGCACGGCAAAAGTAAGTATGGACTAGGCAGAACGTTCCGCGTCGTCATGGACCTGCTAACCGTTGCATTCATGAAGACCTTTTTGACTCGCCCGATGCATGTATTCGGCAGTTTAGGAATGCTCTCCACGGGCGCAGGATCTCTGCTAGCGATATATCTCGCTTTTATCAAGCTAGTGCTGGGTCAGGGAATTGGCGATCGCCTCCTCCCACTGCTCGCCGTATTGCTCTTTCTAACGGGCATTCAGCTCTTCTGCTTCGGCCTGCTGGCAGAGCTGCTCATGCGCACCTACCACGAATCACAAAACAAACCCATCTACCGAGTCAGAGAACGCATCACCGGTAAGAGGTCATAACAGGTTTGGACAAAGGGTGCATTTTACCTACAGCTTATATAAGAAAATAGACGCGTAACCCAAAATATGCAAACCAAGACACGTCAAAGAGGCCAGCCGCAACCTCAAGCCAAAGGCATCGCCCAAAACGTCGCGACTTGGCTGCCCATCTCACTTATTCTTGGCTTAGCCACAGTTTTATTCACGTATCGCATAGAAAGTGAAGGGCTATGGTTAGATGAGTTCACCAGCGTAGAAGATGCCAGTCTCAGCCTCAGGGAAACCTACATTGAAAACCAGCTCAGACCCCTTTATTACTTGCTACTCAAAGGCTGGATGCAGCTAGGCATCGGTGACGGCTGGCTTCGTGGACTAGCGGTCATCTTCGCAATCATCAGCGTCTTTCTCATCTATAAGCTGGGTCGCCGTTTAGCCGGAGAAGCCGAAGGTCTCATAGCGGCCCTGATATTCACGCTCTCTCCCTTAGTGGTTAATCATGCTCAAGAGATTAGGATGTACACGCTTAGTCTCTGCATGACATTAGCAGGCACTCTCTTTTTGGCTGATGCGCTGCTAACTAAGCGGCCCCAGCATCCTAGTCGTAGCGCACTGGCAGGCTGGTCTCTTTTTAGGCTGCTCGCTATCTGTACAGTACCGCTCAACGTTACCTTACTAGTGTCAGATGCCATCATCATTTTTTTCCGGTTTCGCAAAGAGCGCACGGTGCTAATTAGCTTTGTCAAGTGGGCACTGCTGTTAATCCTGCTTTGGTCACCGTCTGCGCTATCAACCATTCAAGAAGCCGCGCCTTCAGGAACCTTCGCAAGCTATCACACCGAAACAGCCCCCCCCGGCCCAGCCAACGTATTCCGACTGCTCAAGCTTTGGACGGTATGGCCCTTTGCAGTTCAAGATAATGCAGTTGTAGCAAAACTATACAAGCTGTTTACCTTGCCACTCGCTGGCCTCGTCGGTGCAAGCTTGTTCCGTAGGCACAAGTCACCTGCGATGCTATGGACACTTACATGGCTCGTCGTTCCACTACTGCTCATCATCGCATTTTCTTATCTAAACATTCCCATTTGGGAACTCCGCTACGTTCTTTTTGCTAGCCCCTATTTGTTTATTCTGCTAGCCGCAGGCATCACTCGGTTATGGAAACAGTGGAAAGTCAGCGCCATTGTCATCGGCATTGCCTATCTCATAGCAGTGAGTGGAGGCTTAGTAGAGTATTACACGGTGCAACAACGCTCATCCTACAAGTTCAATATTGCAACTATCGAGCAATACGAGCAGCCTGGCGATGCTATTGTGTGGAGCTATTATTACACCCAAGCCCTAGGTTACTATTACGATGGAACCGCTGACGTTTACCACTCCACTATTCGAGATATCAAGACAGATGCGGATCTAAAAAAGTGGGTTAGCCAAGTTCCGACCGGCTACAGCCGATTATGGCTCGTCGAAGATGGAGCAAATCCACTAAAAGATGAACTAGAAGAGGAAATTTCTAAGACCTACGACATTAAACAGTTATTTGAGTATGAGTATGGATCCAAAGTTATGTTACTCACGCCTCTGGAATAGAAGTTGTGTTTTGTCATACGGATTTCGTACGCACCTCGACGATTCAAGCACTGCCAAATAACAAAACACTATGACGACAATTTGTTTGGGATGAGCTGGGCGTTGGGGCATTATTACACCGCTCAAAACCACGATGACTACAACTTTAACGTGGAAACGATTGAGCAGTTAGAGAAGCCGGGTGATGCTATTGTTTGGGGATACGCATGGGATGATCCGCTTCGTTAGTACTACGATGGTGATGCTAAAACCTACTGGCTCAGCATGAGTGATGTTAAAACGCCTGAAGCTGATCAAACCATAGCTTGATCAGCTACCCACTGACTATGGGCGACTGTGGCTATGGGCGACTGTGGGTAGTGCTAAGCGACACTCGGCCAGTTTTCAAGGAGTTTAAGGCGGCGATCGCAAACGGATACACCCTTAAAGAGTCCGTTTACTACAAACACGATTCAATGGTTATGCTGCTCACCCCTAAAAACGCACCCACCATTCCCAAACCGACCATTCGCTGACGTCAGGACTTTTCCAAGGGCTCTTCAAGAGTAAGCACATGATTGACTTTACGGTGGCAATCCCCACGTACAATGGCGCGCAAAGATTGCCGCAGCTTCTTAACAGGCTAAAGGAACAAACTGGAACAGAGCATTTTTCTTGGAATATTCTAGTAGTAGACAACAACAGTTCAGACCATACGGCTGCGCTGGTTGAAAGCTAC
>JBGTGK010000323.1:0-4950 GCA_041746795.1 Phormidesmis sp. | reverse complement strand
AGGTGTCTTTTACCCAGCTAGCCACTATAGAGCTGTTGATTAGCCCACCTACGCTGAGAAGCGGCGGCTCTAAGATAGATCTGGTGGTTAAAAACGAAGAGCTGCCGTTGCGATCGCAAAACCACTGTCAAAAAATATTTGATCAGGTAAACCAGGCTATTTCTGAGGCAAACGCGCCCAAAAATGACAACGTGAGTGTAGCTCAGCGCGAGATATAGAACTGTAAGGCAGTTGCGCTAAGTGCTTGCGAACGCGATAGGCTAGCAAGCGAAGGCAACGTTTTAGAAGGATATCGCGCGTCCATGCCAGATATAAGGCCAAACAAAAGAGCAAATGCTGGCCAGAAGTGGCAGCAGCGAATCTCTAACAAAAAACTGCCTGCTAGGCACAAGCAACCCGAGCATAATCAGCCCGAGCACGAGCATCCAAACTTTAAAAGCTTTTATACCTACCGGGCCGAAGTCAGACGAGTTCTGATCATTACGCTGGTGCTCAACGTGCTGGTCGTTGCGCTGAAACTCATTGTAGGCTGGTGGACAGGTTCGCTCAGCCTGCTAGCCGACGCCCTACACAGCGTTACAGACAGCGCCAATAACGTCCTGGGCCTAGTGACTAATCAGCTCGCCTCCCCCGTGCCAGATCGCGACCATCCCTACGGCCATCAAAAGTATGAGGCAGTCGGGGCGCTGGGCATTGCCTCCTTTTTGGGCATCGCCTGCTTCGAGATTTTAAGGGGGGCGGGCGAGCGGCTCCTGTCTAAAAGCGATCCGGTGACCATGGGTGCCACCTCGCTATGGTTTTTGCTAGCAGTGCTGGGCATTAACATTTTCGTGGCATTTTACGAGCGGCGAGTCGGCAATCGCTTGGGCAGCAACATTTTGATTGCTGATGCCCAGCACACCATGAGCGACATCTGGATTACTATTGCGGTGATTGGCGGGCTAGTTGGCGTGTGGAGCGGCGTGCAGTGGCTAGACGTGGTTTTGGCCTTTCCGGTAGCACTGCTGGTGATTCGCAGCGGCTGGGTCGTACTGTCGGCTAATTTGCCCTGGCTAGTAGATGAAATGGCGATCGCACCCGAAGCCATCCACACCAATGTCATGCAGGTGCCGGGTGTGCTGAACTGTCACAACATTGCCTCACGCGGCCTGCTAGGGCGTCAGGTTTTTATAGACATGCACTTAATCGTAGAGCCTCAGGATGTGCTAAGCGCCCACAACATTACCGAACAGGTCGAAGAGCAGCTCGAAGAAGAGTTTGGGCCGGTGCGGGCGACAATTCACGTAGAGCCCTATAGCTACGTTGAAAGAGAGATTAGCTATGGTCATGACGAGGGCCAGCTTGAAGGTCAGCTTGAAGGTCAGCTTGAAGACCACCATAAGGGAACGGCCACTGCTCATCAAGAATAAAAGAAAAATAAAAGAGAAGGAACAGAAAGTATAACAGTGATGAATTTACCCACCTGGATTACAGTCTCTCGTTTGCTGGGCGTGCCGATTGTTCTAATTGCGCTGCAAGATCCAACAGACTTTCGCCGCTGGGTAAGCGTCGTGGCCTTTGTTGTGTTTGCGGGTACCGACTGGCTCGATGGCTATCTGGCTCGCAGGCTCAATCAGGTCACTGACCTCGGCAAGTTTTTAGACCCCCTGGTAGATAAGCTGCTGGTGATGGCTCCTTTGATGGCGCTCGTTGGCATGGGCGTGGTGCCGGGCTGGGGCGTGTTTTTAATTTTGGCGCGAGAGCTAGCGATTTCGGGCTGGCGAGTTAACCCCACGTTTCAGCAGGGGAAAGTGCCCGGCGCTGGGATTTGGGGCAAGGCGAAAACGGTGGTGCAGATTATTGCGATCGCCCTTCTGCTCGCCCCCCTTTCAGGCACCTGGCAGGTAGCAGGCATCGTTCTCTTTTGGGTCGCCGTCGTTCTCACTTGGGTGTCAGGCTTACTGTATTTACTGCCTGCAAAATCTTCTACCTAATAAAAAAGCATCCGCTGCTGAAGCGTCTACAGGCTTATGAAGTTTATTGGGATTGATTTGGGCTGGCAGTCGGGGCCAAGTGGGCTGTGCTGTTTGGAGCTGGTAGAAGGGTCGCTGGTGTTGCAGACGCTGGAGAGAAAGGCTACTTTTGCTGAAGTGTTGGGCTGGGTGGAGGCGATCGCGCCCACCCCAACACCGGCTATCGTCGCCATAGACGCCCCTACCCTAATTCCCAACGAGGCGGGCATGAGGTTAGCTGAGCGCCTCACTCACAGGCACTTTCACAAGTATCACGCGGGCTGCCATCCCGCTAACTTAGGCAGGCCCTTTGCCGCTGGGCTGATCCAGTTTGCCCTTGACATAGAAGCTCAGGGCTTTGCTCACGCGCCGACCATTTCCCCGCGCCGGGCAGGTAGATATCAAATAGAGGTTTTTCCCCATCCGGCAACGATTCAGCTATTTGGGCTATCCCGGATATTGAAGTACAAAAAGGGGCGGTTGGCTGAGCGAGGCTTGGCGCTTAACCAGCTGCGAGCACATATCTTGAACGATCTGCCGCAGCATGAGCCGCCGCTCGTAGTTTCTAGCCTGCCGCTGATTCCAACATCAGGTAAGGCGATGAAGGCGGTTGAGGATCAGTTGGATAGTGTGCTGTGCGCTTATGTGGGCGCGTATTGGTGGTATTGGGGAACGGTGCGTAATGCGGTGATGGGAGACTATGAGAATGGCTACATTGTGATTCCTTGTCCGCCTGATGCGCCAGTGCAAACGATATTCAGCGCCATTGTTAAAGACAATTTATTGATAGAGGAGTATTGACCAAGTGTGATTGATGCTGAACTCACTGAAAGCTTTTGGCTACGTTTTGAAGGCTTTTCACTGCCTGCTGAAAGCTTTTGACTATCTATTGAAAGCTTTTGGCTACCTGCTGAAGGCTTTTGACTACGTTTTGAGGGCTTTTCACTGGGTTTAGTAAGCTGCTAACCGGGAGCTGAAAGCTGCTGAGTGGGTTCTGAAAGCTTGTGGGTGCCTGCTGAAAGCTTGCGAGTGCGTTTTAAGGGCGATCGCGCGCCCTCTTTTCCTTAAAAATACGGAGGGCGATTCTCTTAGTTGGGAAAAAATCACTGATTTTACTGAGAGCGTTGGGTGTCAAAACGGACATTATAAGACTGTTCTGTATTGCGGGACATGATTGTCATTTTCTAAAGGGAAACTACTGCCACTATGTTTAAGAAGAAGAGTATCTGCCGCATTCTCGATAAGGCTAGGGTTCGTTTGGATGGCATCCAGGCGATTGATGTGGGCCTTGATTTGGGGACGGGGCTTTCGGCTAAGGGCTATACCCAAAAAATCACTGCGCTACAGCAAAAAATCAGCGCCTATAATTCGAGGCTTTCGGATGTGGATGAGCTGAAGTCGCAAATTGCTGCCGCTGAGAAGGCGCTTTCTGACTATTCGGAGCAGATTTTGCTGGGGGTTGCTGCTCGGTTTGGTAAGGATAGCTATGAGTATGAGAAGGCGGGGGGCGTGAGAAAAAGTGAGCGGAAGCGGCCTACCCGAAAAGCGGCGGCGGCTGTTTGACGGATGGGTTGACGGATCGCGTTGGTTGATTGAGCCTGAAGACATTTATTTGTAGCCTCGCTGCCTGTATGGAGCGAGGCTTTTTTTGGGTAGATGCTGTATTGCTTAGCTGAGCGTAATTCGTCTGGTGAGTATCGCCATGACTTCGTTGGCGCGCCCGGTGGGTATGGGCTGGCTCCAGTCGTTGGGTTCGGCGTAGCCAAGCTGGTGAAGCTGCCGGATGGTGGCTTGAACGATGGGGGGCTGCCAAAGAGCATATGGCGCAGGGGTTCGGGCTGGGTGGTGGGTGGCCCCGCAGGGGGCAGGGTGGACGCAAATGCGCCTTGAGGGAAGGGAGTAAACATAGTGAGTCTGGGTTTCTTTGGGTAGGGGTCGAAACCCAGAACTCGTTATTCCTTAGCCGTCCGCAGAAATGACGTGCAAGTCGGGATGGCTAAGGGTAACATTTACCCTAGCGTCCGGGATTGCGTGTGAATCCTGGGGGTTAGCCGTCGGTAGGTGTTGTAAGCGCCTGCCGATGGTGCTAAGTCATATTGAGTTCTGAGTAGGTTGTGATACGCGATCGCAACCATAGAAAAGATGATAAGCGTATTTTCACGCAGAATCAAGCTGCAAATTATTACAGAGCGCTGACATTCAGCGGGCAGGGTTTAGGGAGAAGAGGCATGCCTATTACTTCGACTCTGCTACAGCCAAGCGCAAACCCAGCAAAATCAGTGCTACACCCGTTATCCGCTCTAGCCAATGAGAAACTGACAGAACGTAATGTCTAAAGGTTCGCTGTGAGATAACGGTGGCGACTAAGGCAAACCAAACGATCGACAGCGCTGCCACGGTCAATCCATACGCTGCTTGCACCATTATTGGCGTTGAAGGCCGCACAATTTGAGTAAAGAGTGCTAAAAAGAACAACGTCGCCTTAGGATTTAACAGGTTGCCAAAGAAGCCAATCCGAAAGGCTGCCCAGCGCGCAATCTCTTTTGTGGATCTATCAGCTCCACCATTAGCTTGAGCAGACAATGCAATCTTCTTAGCCTTCAAAGACTTGATACCTAAATAAATCAAGTAGGCAGCGCCAGCCCACTTCAAAAGGCTGAACAGCAGAATCGACTTAGAGATAATCGCGCCGATTCCGATTAAACAATAGGTAGCATGTACAGTATTGCCCACGCCTACCCCTACGGCTGTGTATATGCCCGTTCGTTTGGAATGTACTAAGCTGCTGCGCAAGGTCAATGCAAAGTCGGGGCCGGGGGTAACAATCGCCATCGTCCCCATCGCCACCACAGTCAGCCAGTCTGAGAAAAAAGCCATCTTCTACCTGTAAGAACGTCTGGTCATAGGTTGACACATTTGCGACCATGCTTTATTTCTGAGCGTTACCTTATGTTAGAGG
>JBGTGK010000322.1:0-2085 GCA_041746795.1 Phormidesmis sp. | reverse complement strand
AGAAGACGACAATGGCAGCTACTTCATTTTGCCCGCCCATTCCTACGGCCTCGGCGTTGCCCTAGAGCGGCTGCGAATGCCCAACAATATCACCACTATCTGCATTGGCAAAAGCACCTACGCCCGCTGCGGCATCATCGCTAACCTCACGCCCGCCGAAGCCGGATGGCGCGGCTACCTCACTTTGGAGTTCTCTAATTCATCTAGCGCCGACTGCCGCATCTATGCCAATGAAGGCGTCGTGCAGCTTTTGTTTTTAGAAGGCGAGCCCTGCGAAATCAGCTATGAAACTCGACGTGGGAAGTATCAAGATCAGCCCGAAGCAGTGACCATTGCCCGCGTCTAGAAGGGCTGAAGTTAAAACCATGAAGTTTGAGTAGGACGAAGAAAAGAATCACGTTTGAGCTTCTGAGCGGGTAGCAATGTATTCTATTGCAGCATCCGCTATGAACCCTGAACGACTCTCATTATGACTGGCGGCAAAAGCGTCTATCCGGTTTAGGATTCGCTCGGGAATGGTGATATTAATACGCTTGCTCTTTCCTGAAAGCTTAGACAAATCAACATCCACAAAAGCCCACATACCATCCGCATAATCAGGATTCTCTTTGTGTTGCTCAATGGAAAGCGGTACAGGAACCGCCTCTTCGCCAATTAATAGTCCCTCTACATGGCATTCGATGGCCTCAATGACGGCATTAAGCGCATTATCAACAGAGTCACCCGCTGAAAAGCAGCCAGGTAAGTCAGGGACACTTACACCATAATCGCTATCAACATCTTTATGAATTACAACTGGATAACGCAAGCTTATCTCTCCTTTCTTTGTTTCAAGGGCTAACGCCAACCGGCTTGCTTAGCAATACTTTTTACCGTTCCAGCGGACAGTACACGCTATACACACTTTTATTGATTTCGTCGCCAGTTGAACCAGTTTTCGGCCCAGTCGCGTCGCCAGTGTTCGGGTTGCCAGCGGGACTGTTGCGATCGCCCCACAGCCACCTTCACCAAATCAGCCAATCCACCCACCACAGGCGATCGCTCAACCCATCTAGCCAGCGATCCAACCGGCTTACCAATCATCGCCGCCATGGGCTTAATTAGCTCACCAGCGCCTTCCCCCACCAAATGAACGCTCTGCAATCGTCCTTCATAGCAAATTAGCTTACAGAACAAGGGCAGCGGACTGGTGCGGCTCAGATCGGTGCTGTTAGGGCTGCTGGCTGTCCATACTGCCCAGGCAGCGAAATCGTTGCCGTAGCCGCGCTCGGCCTCGGATAAGGGGAGCCCTTTTCTGGCAAATTTTGGCGTTAGGCCCACTCGGGCAAATCGATGATAGCTCTCTGGAATGGCTCTGTAGCGCATCTTACGGGTGGGTAGAAATAGCGCATTGCGGACGGCCACTTGGGCTTCGGCCTGGGCGATCGCCTCAGACATTGGAAAGCCAGAAATCAGCGAGCCGCAGGCAAACACGCGAGGATGAGACGTTTGCAGCCGCTCGTTCGATAGCAGATAGGTTTTGCCGTGTCCTTGATGATCGGTGTATGAACGCTCCCTAGTGGGAGAATGAACGAATTTAGGTAGCACTAAAGCAGGCTGGCCTTGACCTAGCAGCAGATAGCTCTCTGATGGAATCTGCCTGTCGGCGCTTTTTGTTATCTCAGAAGAAGGCACTATGCTGACGCCGATTGCCGATAGCTGCGATCGCACCAACCTTCTTACATCTGCATCCTCAAACCGCAAAAAACGATTCTCCCGTGGAGAGGCTCTGCCATCGCTCACCAGCCTCACCCGTACGCCCATCAGGCAAAGCACTTCTGCCCACATCACGGCCTCACCCGATTCGCCCCAAATCGCGATCTCTGGGGGCAAAGCAGACGCCTCAATCAGCGGTTCTATCCCGGTAGGCGACGGACTTAGCTCATCTTCTTCAAATATCGGTAAGGGAACCGTGCCAAAAGCTGCCAGGATGCCCCTAGCCTTGAGCGTTCGCGTTGCAGTCGTTACCACCATTTGCCGAGACAGGCGCTCGGGCCTTTCCATCACGACATCAATGCCGCTGACGTTCATGGCGGCGGGCGATAG
>JBGTGK010000321.1:0-2708 GCA_041746795.1 Phormidesmis sp. | reverse complement strand
GGATTCAGACGAATAGACTAATTTTGATTTTATGATTACGTACTGAGCAAAAGCCCTACAATTAAAATCATACTGATATCTTTTTTAAGTATGAGAATAACGGTATCATTTGAAACATTTCTTGATTAAGGGCTATGCATTATGACGGCGATCGCAACCTATACCTTCCAGGGTAAAACTATCTTGATTACGGGCGGTGCCGGAGAAATCGGCAGGGCAACTGCCCACCGCTTTGCTGAAAATGGGGCGGGCATTGTGTTGCTAGATGTTAACGAAGGTAAGCTGGCAGAGGTCGCTCACGAGCTAGAAAAGTACGGTGTGCCCGTTCAGTCTTTTCGCTGCGACGTTACTCTACCTGATGAGGTGGCCAAAGCTTTTGCAGGCGCGATCGCCGCGTCAGACCGCATAGACTATGTTTTCAACAACGCAGGCTTTCAAGGCGCTTTTGCTCAGAGCGATCGCTACCCCGATGATGACTTTCACAAAGTGATTGACATCAACGTTGTCGGCGTTTTCAACGTGCTTAAAAGGGCCGCTCAACACCTGAAGCAGCAAGGCGGCGCAATTGTTAACATGGCAAGCTACGCGGGTGTAATTGGCCCGCCTAATATGCTGGCCTACGCCGCCTCTAAGTTTGCGGTGGTGGGCATGACCCAAACGGCAGCAAAAGATCTCGCTCCTAACAACATTCGCGTTAACGCACTCTCACCTTCTTTAATTGGGCCGGGGGCTATGTGGACTCGACAAACTGAATTGCAGGCAGGGGTGGGCTCCCAGTATTTTGACGCCGACCCTAAAGTAGTAGAGCAGCAGATGATTGGCTCAGTGCCCATGCGCCGCGTAGGAAGTTTGGCAGAAGTGGCTAACAGCGTTGCTTTTTTGATGAGCGATGAAGCGAGCTACATTACCGGGTTTAACTTGGAGCTGACGGGAGGACAGTAAAATGAGATTGACACCCTAACCTGTCTAGATTGGCTACAGCCAAAGGGTAGATATAATTTGGGCATTACCTCTTCATCTGGGCATATGCTCAGAGCGTAAAAGTATATGGGAGAACCTCGTTCCGATCGGCGCGATCCGACAAGTCGCCAATCGCGCAGTCGCAAGCTGGATTTAGCCGCTCACGCCGCCTGGCTTTACTACATCGCTGGCAACACTCAAGAAGAGATTGCCACAAAGCTAGATGTATCCCGGCAGGCAGCTCAGCGATTAGTTGCTTTAGCGGTCAGTGAAAAGCTGATTAAGTTTAGGCTAGATCATCCGCTCAGCCACTGCATTGCCTTAGCAGAAGCCCTGCGCGGTAAGTTCTCTCTTTCTGTTTGTGAGGTGGTGCCTGAGAGTTCGGGTAATTCGCGTGATGGGCTGGGCATTTGCGCAGCAGCTTATCTAGAGGCGCACTTAGTAGCCAAAGCGCCGACGGTTGTAGCACTTTCTTCAGGGCAAACCTTACGAGCAATGGTTGAGCAGATTCCGTCAATGAATCAGCCTCAGCATAAAATTGTCTCTATATTAGGCAATATGTCTCACTATGGCAGAGCAGGCCGTCACGAAGTGGTCATGCATTTATGTGAGCGTACGGGGGCAGCGGCCTATCCGATGCCGACGCCGGTAGTGGCCACCAGCATCAAAGAGCGAGAGCTGCTGCAAACGCAGCGATCGTTTGTTGCCGTCAAATCTTTGGTGGAGCAGGCTAAAGTTACGTTTGTGGGCATTGGCGATATCGCCTGGAACGGGCCGCTTCACGAAAATGGCTTTATTAATGATGAAGAGATTACTGAACTCATTGAGCTGGGCGCGGTAGGAGAAATTGCGGGCTGGGCCTACGACCGGCATGGCAAGCTGCTGAAGAAGGGCACTAATACAAGGGTGGCCAGCGTGCCGCTTGAGCAGCCAGTTAAGCGACTGATGATTGCGATCGCAGGCGGCCTACACAAAAAAGAGGCGCTGCAAGCCGCGCTAAAAGGCCAGCTCATTAACGGGCTGATCACAGATGCAGCCGTCGCTGAAGCAATTCTTCAATAGCAGGATTCAAGCAAAATAATCCTGCCATCGGCGGCAGCTATCGAACCGATGCGAGGGCTTTATACAGCGGTGCATATCGCGCAAACGCCGCCTCATAAGCTGCATTCTCCTGAGGCTGAACGGCCTCACTCGCCGCCGGTAAAATCTCGAAAGCATCGGCCAAATTCTTATAGGCACCCACGCCCACCATTGCCAAAATGGCCGCACCGTAAGCTGCGCCTTCTTCTGCTTTGGGGGCGATTAGCTGGGTTTGGAGCACGTCAGCTAGGATGTGGAACCAGAGGGGCGATCGCACCCCGCCGCCCGTTGCCAGCAGCTGCTCTACCGGGGCCGTTGCTTGAATCACTTCTAGGGCAGCTCGCAGGCTAAAGGCAACTCCTTCCAACACCGCCCGAATCAGGTCGCCTTGGGTGTGCGCTAAAGACAAATTCACCCAGGCCCCTCGCGCATCCGGATCGAGATAAGGACTGCGTTCTCCCGCTAAATGGGGCAAAAACAAAACGCCACGAGCGCCCGGCTGGGAGCTTTCTGCCAGGGCCATTAGGTCTGTAAAAGCGATGTTTGGCGCAAAGGTATCGCGATACCAGCGCAGTGCGCCACCGGCTGAAAGCGTCACACCTAAAAGATGATAGCCGCCGTCGGCATGGCAAAAGAGATGGATTCGACCCTGCGGATCGGGCGTGGGG
>JBGTGK010000320.1:0-5708 GCA_041746795.1 Phormidesmis sp. | reverse complement strand
ATAGATGAGGGGGCTAGCTGTCTGCGCCTGAGTGCGCCGGGAATGCCGGATCTGTCAGTATGGGTGGATTTTTCGGTGGGTCTTGATTTGGGGGTACGCAATCAGCCTTTTGATCGGGTGAATGTGGAGGTGTGGGGCGATCGCACTACCGCTATAGCCGTCGGCCCCGAAAGTCAGCAGTGGTTTACCGAATTCATCGGCATTGACTGTCAGCTCGTGTATATGCCAGATAACTGCAACCGGCCCACCGCTCACGGCCAGCTCGGCAGCAATAGTCTCGTTAGCTTTGCCGATGGCTACCCGTACCTGTTAATTTCTGAGGCTTCTTTAACAGGGCTCAATCAAAAGCTGATAGCCCAGGAAAAAGAGCCGGTGACGATGCAGCGGTTTCGACCTAACTTTGTAATTGCGGGGGTGAAAACGCCTCATGATGAAGATTCTTGGCAGCAGGTGCAGATTGGGGAAGCGATGTTTGATTTGCCGAAGCTGTGCGATCGCTGCTCTATCCCCAACGTAGATCTTAAGACGGGCGATCGCACCAAAGAACCGACCAAAACCCTATCGACTTACCGCTCTTGGGACAAAGGCATTTGGTTCGGACAGAACTGCATTCAGCACTCAGACGCCCCATCTATTGAAGCGATTGCCCTGCGTGTCGGCGACCCGGTAGCCATTGTCGTTTAAGATACATCGCCCAAAAATAGGGAGGCGAATCTTTCGTTTGCCATACATTGCGCTGCACGGCGATGTGAGATCATACCTAATGAATGCAGCTCAGGACTTATCAAAATGGCGATTCAAACGGTTTCCGCGACCCCTTTTGACGATCAAAAGCCCGGTACATCAGGCTTGCGCAAGCAGGTACCGACATTTCAACAGCCAAACTATCTAGAGAATTTTATTCAGTCGACCTTCAACAGTCTGGATGACTACAAAGGCAAAACCTTAGTCTTAGGCGGCGACGGACGCTACTTTAACCGGCCCGCCACTCAAACTATTCTAAAAATGGCCGCCGCCAATGGTGTCGGCAAAACATTAGTAGGTCAGGGTGGCATTCTCTCTACGCCCGCCGCTTCCTGCCTCATTCGCAAATACAATGCCTTTGGCGGTATTATCCTGTCGGCCAGCCACAATCCTGGTGGGCCTGAGGGTGATTTTGGAGTGAAGTACAACGTTTCTAACGGCGGGCCTGCCCCCGAAGACGTGACTAATGCCATCTTCGAGAACACGAAGTCTATTAGCGAGTATAAAATCACAGACGCCGATGATATTGATATAGATAAGCTTGGCAGCGTCAAGATAGACGAGATGACGGTGGAAATCGTTGACCCGGTGGCCGACTACGCTGAGCTGATGGAGAAGCTGTTTGATTTTGACAAGATTCGGCAGTTGCTACAGGGTGACTTCAGCATGTGCATGGATTCGCTGCACGCGGTGACTGGCCCCTATGCTAAAGCCCTTTTTGAGAAGACGCTGGGTGCGAAAGCGGGAACGGTAACAAACGGCGAACCGCTGGAAGATTTTGGCGGTGGTCACCCCGATCCCAATCTAGTGTATGCGCATGACTTAGTGGAGATTATGTTTAGTGACGATGCGCCGGACTTTGGGGCGGCTTCGGATGGGGATGGCGATCGCAATATGATCCTCGGCAATAATTTCTTCGTTAATCCCAGCGATAGCCTAGCAATAATCGCCGCCAACGCAACGCTAGTCCCCGGATACAAAGACGGCCTCTCAGGAATTGCCCGCTCTATGCCAACCAGCCAAGCTGCCGACCGCGTGGCGGAAAAGCTAGGCGTTGACTGCTACGAAACGCCTACCGGCTGGAAGTTCTTTGGCAATTTATTAGACGCAGACAAAATCACGATCTGCGGCGAGGAAAGCTTTGGCACCGGCTCTAATCACGTTCGCGAAAAAGATGGCCTATGGGCAGTGCTGTTTTGGCTGAACATTTTGGCGGAGCGCCAGCAGTCGGTTGAAGATATTGCAGTAGAGCACTGGAAAACTTACGGGCGAAATTTTTATTCGCGCCATGATTATGAAGGGGTAGACGGCGCAAAGGCGAGTGAGCTGATGGATGGAGTGCGATCGCAGCTCTCCACTCTCCCTGGTCAACAGCTAGGCGGCTACACCGTAGACTACGCCGATGACTTTAGCTACACCGACCCGATTGACGGCAGCGTGAGTAAAAACCAGGGCATTCGCATTGGCTTTACCGATGGCTCGCGGATGGTTTTTCGCCTGTCGGGGACGGGGACTCAGGGCGCTACGCTGCGACTGTATTTAGAAAGCTATGAGCCGAATGCCGATAAGCACAGCGTAGATCCGCAGGAAGCTTTGCGGCCTTTGATTGTGCTAGCGGATGAGGTTGCTAAGATAAAGGCACTGACGGGGCGCGACGAGCCGACCGTCATTACTTAACGGGCGATCGCTTAGGGATCGCCATGTAGGATATGCCTGCAAGCAGAGGGCGTAAGGTCTTGCGCCCTTACCGTTCATCTTTGATAAATATGCAAACTACGGCTGAATATTACTGTGCTTTTTGCGGCGAGCCCAGCACTACCTTTATTGACTTGAGTGCAGGTAGCATTCAGTCATACATAGAGGACTGTCAGGTGTGCTGTCGGCCCAACATTTTGTATATCTCTATAGATGAAGATACGTTAGAGATCACCATTGAAACTGACTATCAAGAATAGAAGTAAAAGCAAAAGAAATAATACAGAGCATCTCAGTGATTACCGATGAAATAGTGCAGAAATTGTCATCAAAAAGAGCCTATTTCAGTGAAAAGATGACTGCTATAAATATGTCTGCTACCGTTTCCTCTATACTGCTGTCTATAAAGATTTTGTGCAATCTAGGCGTTTGTCTAGACATCTTAAGAAAAGCGACATGAAATATTGGGAATTTTTGATCCAAAAAGAAGGCGATCAAACCTGGCTACCGTTAGAAACGCAGCAGGTAGAAATTTTAGAGGGTCGCTATCGGGTGGTTGCGCATACTGATCGCGCTAATACTGAAATGGAAGTTTGGGTGAGTCAGCTGATTACCGATGAGCTGCTGCCCCGCAGGCGCACTCGCAGGCGCATCAGCCAAACCAACGGAGTGGGACTGGTTGTTGTGATGCCTTTTGTGCATCTAAAGCCTGGGCAGTGGGAGCTGAACTGTAGCGGTCTCAATGTGGTCAGTGCTGCAAGTGACCTGCCGACAGACGGCTGGCAATACAGCGTGCAGCTCCAGGTATTTGCCCGTACCGAGGAAGACGGGTCGGGTGAGTGGCCGATGCCCGCCGATTTAGAAACAGCCGCCAGCGCCACGATTGAAAATGATGACGCTCATGCCGTCGATGTAGCACGGGTCAATCAGGATTTGCCGCTTATTCAGGCACAGGTAGAGCTGACGACTCGCCTGCAAAGTCAGGGCCTCAGAGTTTCTGGAGACATATCTGGACTGGCGGTTTTCGCTCAGCAAGGGGCTGATAACGCCTCAACCGAATTTGGCTATCAGGTGGCGCTAAGCCAGCAGGCGTATCTGGCCTATCACGACCAGCCAATGACAATTACGGGCAAGGTGAACGCGCTTTCGAAGCAGGCATATGAAAGCACCAGTCAGCTTTGGATCAGGTTGCAAAACCCGGAGACTGCCCAAGTGATTATGGAGGCCCACCGACTGCTGAGCCTAGCGCGCCTACCAGCGGACTTTAAGGTGCAAATACAGCTGCCTCCAGAAGTGACAACGCGAGTCATTTTGGGGGAGGTGTCTTTACGAACGGTAGCGCTAGATCCAGGCGATCAGGCTGAAATTTTGGCTTCTACAGCCTTCACGATTACGGCGGGTATTGCTCAACTGTTGGATGCGATCGCCAACCAGGATTCTGGCATTTTTGAAGAAGATGAGTCGGTGTCATCTAGGCCTGCTTCGCCCTCATTTGACTTGCCACAGACCGGCCTGACGCGGACAGATTTTGTTCCCGCTGTCGGTGTCCTGCCTGAACTACCGAGTTTTGCACCGCTAGATCATACCGCTGCCAACTTAATCGTGAGTGACGGTACTGCGAGTGACGGTGCTGATGATAGTTTCTCTTCTGAACTCTCTTCTGAACAAAGTACTCGATCGCCAGTAGAGCTGCCACCGGTATCGCTACCGCCGATTGAACGTCCACCCATGGTGTCACAGCCTGCCCAGTTTTTAAGCAGCAGTATTGAAGATAGCGACCTTGAAGCCGACGAGATTGCTGCTGTCATCGATGATATTGACCAGGACTTGCGGCTGGAAGAATCGGATTTAGATATGCTTGAAGCCCCTGGTATAGAAGGGGTTCTGCCAAATCGCGAGCTAGATCGCTCGACAGCAGCGGAAATTACTGAGCCCGTGAACTATCAAAGAGACTATCCGTTAGATGAGCCCTCTGACGGGCAGACAAATAAGCAGGAAGGCTCTCAAACATCGACTCGGCGGGTGGAAGCTAACGTAGATTTTCAGGCGCTTAAGCTGAAAGATCACTTTTGGAATAGGCTTTCAGCGCTTACCCGTGAAAGCCACCAAGAGGCGACCACTATTTCGCAGAATATGAAGGAAGCTGGCGTTAGTCGAGGCTCGTCTATGCTTTCTACGACCTCAGAGCGCGATCAGGATAGCGAGGTAGTGATTTTTAATGAGCCTGCTGCAACCTCCTCATCCGATGCGATGCGAGCAGCCAATTTCACTCCCTCAGGCGAGGCTGTTCGACCTGCTGCGTCGGTCAGACAGTCTGACCGTCCGCTGAACGGACAACTGTCGGGTCGAGTTCAAGCTCAGAAAGACCTGCCGGAGATGGCGCTGCCGGTGATTAGCGTGCCGATGGGGGATTTGGTGGCGGGAGAAATGATTACGGTGACGGTGCGAACCCGCCCCTCTGCGTATAAGCCTTTTATTAAGCTGTGGATGGTAGATAGGCAGAGCCGAAGCCTGGTAATAGATCCTCATCTGCTGACAAAGCTGCTGCCCGATGCGGTGGGTGACTTAGAAGCGACGACTGAAATGCAAATACCGATGGACTGCTTGGATGTGCAGATTGCCGCGATCACCGTCGATATGGCCACCCAGCAAGAGAGCCGCAAGGCCGTTGTGAACCGGCATGTCATTCCGGCAAATCAATCCTCCTTTCAAAGAGAATTTAGACTGTAGGAGAGTTCAGATTTTAGAACGCTGCGCTAGCCAGTATCCGGCACTAATGCCTAGAAAGCTGCACAGCAGATCGTCTGCATCAAGCGTGCGGTAAGGAGAAAATCCCTGTGCTAGCTCCTCAGTAACCGCAAATAGGAAGAAGAGCGCCGGAAAGACCGGCAGTAGAATGCCGTTTTTGAGGCTGCTTGTCTTGCTGTTCATCCAGCCGCTTGTCTTAAAGTGCTTTTGTTTGCACAGACGGTGACCGAGGTAGGTAGGAATGCAATAAAGCACCAAATGGCCAAGCTTATCATAGTTGGAAAACTGCGAAAGCCAGGTTAACGGCAAATGATTGCCGTAGGCGGCCCAAAGCGTAGCTAAAAAGAAGCAGGCATAGGCAGCAGTCAAAGCAGCTAGGCTGAGAGTAGCTTTTTGAGAGGTTGAAGCGTTCTCTGGAGTGTTTGTCATTGGGAGTATTAGCCAAGCGATTCGGAGATCTATAGCGAGGTCTACAGCCTGCTCATGCTAAAAATCCGATATACCCGGAAAGCATAAGTCCA
>JBGTGK010000319.1:0-12252 GCA_041746795.1 Phormidesmis sp. | reverse complement strand
TGCCTGTTCTATTGGATTGGCAGCTGGTTGGTAGGTCGCCTGATGAATAATCTTAAAGACTTTTGAAATAGGCTGATTGTGAGCTGCCGCCTGAGTCCATCCAGTAAGCTGTTCGGCTACGGGGTTAAGATACTGAACCAGCCCTGCCGCATTCGTCGTAATGACCGCATCGCCAATAGATTGCAGTGTAACCCTGGTAAGTTCTTGCGCTTCGAGCAGCTTTTCTTCAACCAGCTTTTGCTGTGTGATATCAATGGCAACTCCTCCGACAAACCGCTCTCCGGTGGGGTCAGCGAACGGGAACTTGAGTACCTGCCAATATCGGTCAACGCCGTCTGGTGTAGGAACTCTTTCAATGACAACTTCTTCTTGGTTTTGCAACAGCACCCGGCGGTCATTCTCCCTGACCTGTTGAGCCACCTTTTCAGGAAAGCAGTCCGTATCGCTTTTGCCAATGAACGCATCTTTTTCGAGGTTAAGGGCCTGCTTAAAAGGCAGGTTGAGGTAGACATAGTGACCTGCCTGATTTTTCATGAAAATCATTGCGGGAGAGTGATTCATAAGAGCATGAAACCGCGCTTCGCTATTTTGCAGCTCGCTCTGAGCATGCTGCTGCCGGGCGATCCTGGCGATCGCGCCTGAAATAGCATCAATACTCTCAGTCATCTGCGGGTTTTCTGGCATAGCTGCGTCGCTAAAAAACGTTAGTACGGCCAGCGTCTGCCCGTCTGCGATCAGCGGAATCCCTAACGCCGCCCTGATGGTGCAAACATCAGCCTCCGCTTGATGAAGGAAAAGGGGCTCAGGTAGCTCAGTGATGTCGGTGTGCCATTCTGACTGCTGAGACACCCAAATCCGCTCTGGAAAGCGAGCATCGGTTGCGAATGACTTGTTGGGCTCGTGGCTGTAAACCCGATACCTGTATGGTGCATCTGTCTTGGCATAGTGCTGCCAGACCTCTCCACACTGCCATCCCTGCTGCCGTCCCTGCTGGCAGACAGTTTGTAGCACCCTATCAAAGGCATCTGCCAAATCACGAGCTTCACCGACACCGATAATCAGCGCCTTGAGTAGTAATACTTGGGCACTAGCTTTGGCGTCAGTTCCGGTAGTAACCTCGATGTCAACGTTGTGAGAGGGCGAGTTCAACAGGAAAGGAGTTAGTGATTTTGAATTGTCAAGATTCATCAACTGTAGCGCCTTGTTTATATAGCCACCGCAATTTCAAACGCTACCGTTAAATTTTACCGAAGATGACATATTAAGGTAACAAATTATCAAGTACTGAATTCTTTGTAGAGACGGGTTTACGTATTTTTACAGAGACCGCAGATAGAGGGTTAATCTAGTGCTCATTCTACAGGTAAAAATTAAAGAGGCCTCTGAAAGTTTCAACTCCAGAGGTCTCTTTAGTTTTTGTGAAAGTTTTTATGAAAACACAGATTTTATCTCATCAATACGCTGGTAGGCGTAACCCCTGAAAGCGTCAGAGTATAGTCAAACCGACCGCCGCCATTGTCCTGCCAGCCCGTCAATCGCCCTTCTGAGTTAACGATAGGGTCGTTGTTGTAGCTGGTGACCACAGCAAAGTACAGATCTGTTTTTGGCATCGTTATGTCGTTGATGCGAGAGAGCTGAGTGCCGCCAGTGTCATCGGCTGAGGCAATCAGGTTGCCGTGACGATCGAAAATGAATAGCTGGGAGTCATCGTTGGTGTAAAGGTTGCCAGTCATCACGCGCGTGACCTCTAAGTTGGCTTCCAGGCGATCGCCCCTACCCGCCACAAAGCCATACACCTGATGGCCACTGCCCACATGACCTGAGACCACGTTGAGCCCTGCGCTCAAATCCACCGGCTCAGCAGGCGTCAGCCCAACCGGATCGCCCGCACTTGCAGGTAGCCTCAGCCCTACAGATTCTGTGATAATTTCGGTGGAGTATTGGCTGTTAGCAGCTTCGGCAACCGCGCTCTCCCAGCCGAGGGGTTTGCTGGCTGGAGCGGTGGGTGCTAAGTCAGCTTCTAATAGGTATGGATCGGTGCGATCGCAAGCCTGTGCGGCTATCACAATTTCATTTTTGCTCCGATAGCCCTCCAACTGACGGCGTAAGGCCAACAGAGAATCACGCTGAATACTCGTGGTTTCAGCTTGGGCGACTAGTCTGCCAACAATGCCGATTGCACTATTCCAATCATTGGCACAAATCGCCCGATCGAGGTCAAAAGCAGCTGTTTTTTGGGCCTGAGCGGGCAACGCTGTCGCCGATAATACACCTAGGAGCGTTCCTACTGTGGCTAATGCAGCTAATACAGCCATGCCTGCGCCACACCGCTGGTGGTTCGATCGATAGCGAGGTCGTAGGCCGTAAAATGTTGATCCGCTCATTGTTCTCCCTATTACTGATTAAGCCGTTTAGTCAAACGGCTCGCTAGCAGATACGCCAAGCCGGGCACATTATGTCAGCCCTCGAACTTATGCAACTGCTCAAATAACCGATTTCAGTATGCCCCGGTCACTCTCTGCAAGCAACCGCAGACAACCTTAGAATGGAAGAAAAACTAAAGCTGCTCGTCGTTGACGATGAGCCCGATAACCTAGACCTGCTATATCGCACTTTTCGTCGAGATTTTTGCGTATTCAAAGCGAAAAGCGGCCCAGAGGCCTTAGCGCTTTTAAACGAGCAGGGTGAAATGGCTATTATTATCTCCGACCAGCGAATGCCGAAGATGAACGGCACAGAGTTCTTAAGCCACACGGTCGAGCGGTTTCCAGATACCATCCGGATGGTGCTCACTGGCTACACCGACGTAGAAGATCTGGTGTCGGCCATTAATTCGGGGAAGGTGTTTAAGTACATTACCAAGCCCTGGCACCCAACAAAACTGAGGGAAGTCGTTGCTCAAGCGTCCGAAACGTACCAAGTAATCAAACAGCGCACCCGCGCCCTCAGCCGAGCGTTGGCTCAAGAGTCATTAAGCAACGACATTATGACGGCTGTGCGAGGCTCTCTCGACTACAGCAGCACCCTGCAAACCGTTGTTAAAGCCCTAGGTCAAGCCTTCGATACCGATCTGGCCATTCTTTATTCAGCAGATGAGCCAGTAAATGGGCTGCTAGGAAATAGCGATGCTCACAATCTGTTGGTCTACCGATTAGATGCTGAGCGTCAGACGGGCGATGACGAGACTATTTTCGCGCCTGACTTGGCGGCAATACCGCCGCCGCATTCTAGCTTAGACATTATCTCAGAGCCAGTGAGTATAGGAGGCGCTCAGGTAACCAGAATTGTCGTCCCCTTTTTAGAACAAGGTATACCCATTGCAACTATTTGCCTGTATAAGAAAACCCAGCGCAAAAAGTGGGCAGATAACGCGGTGGAGCTGCTCAAAAACGTTTCTGGGCAGGTAGCCCTCGCCATTTCTCACGCCAAGCTGTATCAGCGAATTCACCGTCAGTCGGCGCAGATGCGAGCAGAGCTAGATGTTGCCAGACAGATTCAAAGCAATTTACTGCGTCAGAGCTGGCCGGAAATTCCAGGTATTAAAATTCAGGCACGCTGTCAGCCCGCTAGAGAAGTCGGTGGTGATTTTTTTGAGGTGTTTATGCATCCTCAGGGCGACATTTGGCTGGCAGTTGGTGATGTATCGGGCAAAGGCGTACCAGCGGCGCTGTTTATGGCGAGCGCGATTTCTGTTTTGCGACGCGAGCTGGCGCAGGAGAAGTCGCCTGAGCCAGAGAGGGTCATGCATAACCTCAACCACAGCCTGTCGAACGATCTGATGAGCAACAACTGTTTTATTACGATGGCGTTAGTTCGCTACAGCCCAGAGACGGGTCAGCTGGTGTACGCTAACGCGGGTCATGTGTATCCAATTGTGTGGCCCCATCAAACCGTCGTAGCGCAGCGTCAGGATCAGAGCGAGCGCAGGCAAAAGAGTGAGCCGCCATTAACAATGCCTGCTTATTTGGATGTTAGAGGCGTACCGCTCGGCATTTTACCCTGTTGGAAGGCGGCGGCTGGCCAGCTACGGATGATAGATGGCGATGTGTTGTTACTGACTAGCGATGGTATCACTGAGGCTACAGTGCCTGCCGATCGAGGTGGTAGCGGTAGCTGTTCTATGCTAAATCAGGAGGGGCTTTGGGACTATTTGCAGCAGCAGCCCGCCGACCTCGATTTGGATCATCTACTCTCTTACATTCATCTGCCGGAAGGTGAGCAGGAAGACGATCAAACTATTTTGTCACTGGAGGTGACGTCATGCTAAAAACCGAACTCGTCGTCCCCAGCGATTTAAGATTTTTGGCGGTGGTGGAGCACTGGCTGTTGGAGTCGTTACAGCTAGAGATTGATCAGGAGATTGACTGGAGTGACGTGGAAAGGCGGCTTCGACTGGTGGTGGTGGAGGTGTATTCTAACATCGTACGCCATGCTCATAGTAAAAGGCCTGAGCTGCCTGTACTTATCCGGATTGAGGTAGAGAACAACAATCTTTCTTTAGAGATATGGGATCATGGAGAAGGCTTTGAGCTAGATAACTATACCGCACCGATGCCGGGTGATTTTCAAGAAGGGGGCTATGGCTGGCTGATTTTACATCGGATTATGGATAGGGTGGAATATCAGCTGAAGGTGGGGGGCGATCGCCACTGCCTGAAGTTAGAAAAAAATCTGGCCGCTGCCAAATCATAATCTCTCTTTTACTGCATTTTCTTAGCCCAGGTGGTTTAAACCGCTTGGGCATTTCCATACACAGCAACTGTCTCATTTCCTACCTGCCAGGCCCATAGCTGGTCGCCAACCGAAAAGTGCCACCACTCATTGGGATGCTGTCGAAAGCCAATAGCATTCATCGAGTTAGTCAGCAGGCTGCGATGAAGATGGTACTGTTGCGCCTGAGAATCCTCACTTTCTGAAAAGTGATGGGGATAGGAGCACGGCGATATTTCATCAATGGCTGAGCCCATGTTGACGGGCTCGCCTTCAGCGTTGACCAACGTGAGATCGACGGCGGCCCCGGTGCTGTGGGGAGGTGGGGTATTAGGGTTAAGGCTGGGGATAGCCCAGAATTCGGTGACTTTGGACTGGAGGCGCGATCGCACCTCCTCACTCAAGCCCTCAGCCTCTAATCCCTCCGCCCGCACCAGCTGATCAAAGGTATAGTCCACCATAAACTGCTGCACCGGAATGGGCCGATAGGCGTCAAAAATTTGCAGCCGCCAACCTGGCTGCTGCTGTTGCAAATAGGCCTGCGCCTGAAGCAGCTTTTCGACCACGCCCTGCCGTAAAAAGTAGGGCGAAAAGCTGCCGTAAGGAGCCCCTAGCTGAGCGTAAGGATGGGGCGTCACGACAGCGAACTGTTCTAAAGGGATGGCTGCTAAGGCTTCGCCGCACTCTTGAATAGGAATTTTTTGGTAGGGTTTCATCAGCCTAAGCTGCTACCAGCCGCCCTTGGCGAACGTATTCAACAAAGTTGCCGAGAATCTGTAGCCCAGCCGTAGAAGACTTTTCAGGGTGAAACTGTACGGCCATTAGATTATCCTTGGCGACCGCAGCAGTGACCGTTTGGGTTCCATGAGTGATCGTCGCTGCGTTGATGCTAGGGTCGCTGGGAGCCGCGTAAAATGAATGAACAAAGTACACCCACGACTCCGGTGGAATGTCTTTAAAAATAGGACAGTCAAGCTGGGTGATATTGAGCTGGTTCCAGCCCATGTGTGGAATGGTAAGGCTGGGTTCTGGGCTAAAGCGGCGAACGGTGCCTGGAAGAATGCCCAGTCCTGCTTCGTGGCCTTCTTCGCTGCCTTCAAACAGCACCTGTAGGCCCACACAAATGCCGAGGAAGGGTTTGCCGCTGAGGGCGATGCGGCGGATGGGGTCGATGAGGTTGCGCGATCGCAAATGCTGCATGGCAGGATCAAATGCCCCCACGCCCGGCAACACCACACCGTCTGCCCGTTCAATATCCGAGACAGAATCAGTCACTAGCGTCGTCGCTCCCGCAAACTCTAGTCCCTTACAGGCAGAGTGCAAGTTGCCCATGTCGTAGTCAATGACGGCGATGGTAGTCACAGCGGTAGCGAACCTCCAAAAGATCGTGAGCTGGCGGGCCAATGAAATGATGCGTTGATTATATCTATGATATGACCAATGTTTCTATGATATGACCAATGTTATAGACGAGTTGCAGATGAATGCGTGGTCATTTGCTGTGGCATGGCCGAAAAACGACCTCATCTTTCGATTGAACGTCAGGCCATAGAATATTCTTTCAAGGAGCCTTTGCAGACGCTGCAAACTTCAGTGAATGTATCGGCGCTGGTGGCAGGCCCTTTGCTGAGTGAAGTAAGCAACGATGCTGGCAGCTATGTTTGCAATCGCCTCTATTACAGCGTGCTTAAGTTTATTAACGATACTAGCTGGGAGACGGCGGGCGTATTCATCCATATTCCTGTTTTGAGTCGCGAAAACAAAGGGCTTATTCTTAACGACTTTATACACATTGTTTCAAAGCTGGCCGAGTTCAGAGAAAATAGGAACGCAATTATTCCCTGACAAATTTGGAAGTGATTTATGTTCCTCTGGCTAAGTGTGCTCCCATTCGTGACTCAAACATGGACGGCCCAGGCATGGATGGCTCACACGCTTGCTCAAGCGCTCGTAGAAGAACAGCCGCAGCCGGTAGAGCAGGTTACCCAACAACAGGTCAGAGCGCTGCCGGGCGGGCTCAATGACGTTCTTGTTTTTAATAGCAACAGTCCAGAGCTGGTAAGCGAGCCTGGCATTCTACTTTCCACGTTTCCGCCGAAAGGGATGGCGGTGCCAGAAGCCCATCTTGATTTTCCTTTGGGCGGGCGGTTCGATGTCTTTGCGCATCATGTTTATAAGGCGGCAGACTATAACGCGGAAGTTCCTACACAGTTGGATAGCCTTTATATCGGCGTGCTGGTGAACAATCCTGGCAGCGAGCCTGTGACGGTGAGGGTGCTATCGGGCGCTAGCTATTTAAGTCAGCCGGATGCGCCGTTTGTTTCACTGCCCGACTTTGCACCATTTAACCCGCTCATGCCAATCTTTGCGGGGCCGGGTAGCCGGGTGATGGGCGACATTTTGCAGGGGCGTCGGCAAGACATTTTTCCGGCGGAAATGACGATTGCACCGGGTGAGAGTGAAATGCTGCTAAATGCGCCGATTCCTATTCGGGGGCTAGATTTGCCCATTAACGGGCGCTCTACTTTAATACAGCTGGAAAGCAGTGGGCCTGTGTATGTGGCGAGCCTAGCGCAAAAGGTGGCGTTGAACAGTGAGGGGAATGAAGTGCTGCCGAGTTTGGCGTCGTGGCAGCAGATTTTACGCAATGATGGGCTGGCGGGGCCGCGCGATCGCACCCCTTCCCCCTTACCCTTAGCCAAAGGCGTACAGTTCATCTACGGTCGAGTCGCAGGCGTCTCACGAGGATCGCAGTGGGATGCTTTGTTAACAGACTATTCTCTTATCAGCGACACGAATCCAGAAACGTCAACGCCTCAGCTCGTGATTCCAACAGCAGGTGAGGCTTTTGCCTATGGGATAAGTCTGCTGACCGGCGGCACACTGGGCACTGGTCAGGTGCAAAGCGCGCCGATGCTGGTGCGCTATCCAGATACCGCGTACCAGGCCCACGGTAACTACGGCGTGCGCTACAACCTGGATTTGCCGCTGCATAATCCGACCGATGAGCCTCAGACGGTGGACGTGATTTTGCAAACTGCGCTAAAGGAAGACCATCTGAGCAAAGGCGGACTGCGCTTTTTGGAGCCGCCTGCCCCGCAGACGTTTTTTAGAGGGCCGGTGCAGGTGCGCTATCAGGGTGATGACGGGCTACCCCGAATACGTAACATCCATTTGGTGCAGCGACGCGGCCAACCGGGCGAACCGCTAGCGACGCTAGCAATTAAGCCGGGCGCTACTCGCATGGTCAGCGTAGATTTGCTGTATCCGCCTGATGCCACGCCGCCTCAGGTGCTGACGGTGAGAACTCGCTAGCTGAAAGTGGAACAATACCTGGAAACAGAAAGTGAACGCTAGATTAGCAGCGCTTTTTGAGCACTCAGCTAATGCTTATCTGATTATCATGTGCGACCTATGGGTGCTGTAGATACTAGAAGCAACCCAGAAAACGAAGAGACAGCAAGCACTGTTGTTAATTTGCGAAATCAGTAAGTTATAGCACCTGTAGGAGACATCAGAATCATGACCATATCCCTTATTCAACAGATTAGGCTAGTAGGACTGACGGTTGTGATCGCAGCCTGTAGCCACCAGATTCCCACACAGGCCACTCTCCAACCAGAAGCACAAACGGCTAGGCTAAGTGCAACAACGCCCAATTCAACGGTGCCGCTGCCAGAGTCTTTAGCAAATGCGAATGTGCCTAATAAATCTCAGGCTCAAGCACAGGCTAATACTCAAAGCGCTTCGTTTGTAGGCGATGCTCACGACGCCTCAGGCTCAGCGAAAATTGTTGAAGCTAAGGGTCAGCGCTATTTGGAGTTTGATGCAGGCTTTCATTCAGACAGTGGCCCTGACCTATTTGTGCTGCTACATCGCGAGGCGGTACCCACTTCTTATAGCGCTGCAAACTATGTTAACCTAGGCCGAATTCAGACACTGGACGGAGCCCAGCGTTACGCCATTCCAGCAGATGTAGACATCGCATCTATTAAGTCAGCGGTGATTTGGTGTCAGCAATTCAATGTTACTTTCAGCTATGCCACGTTTTAGGCGTGCGAGGCTTTAAAGTGCAGTGTAGGAACAAGCAGCTAGGCGCTTTAACAAAGTAATGGAAATTAGAGGAACCACTCGACTGCTGGGGGTAATTGGCCATCCGGTAGAGCATTCTTTTTCGCCGCTGATGCACAATGCAGCGATCGCACACCTGCGCGAAAATAGCAGCCAAAAGAACGAGGTGGACTATGTGTATCTGCCGTTTCCCATTGCCCCTGAGTCGTTGAAAATTGCGATCGCAGGCTTCACTGCTATCGGCCTGCATGGATTTAACATCACCATTCCGCATAAGCAAACGATCGTGCCGCTGCTAGATCAGGTCAGTGAGGTGGCCCAAGCTATTGGCGCGGTAAATACCGTGTGGCGTAGCGAGGCTGGATGGTGTGGCACCAATACTGATGCGATTGGCTTTTTGGCTCCGTTGAATGCACTAGAAAAAGATTGGACAAACACGCCTGCGCTGATTTTAGGCAGTGGCGGTGCCGCTAGGGCGGTGGTAGCGGCTTGCGCTGAGCTGGGCTGTCCAGAGATTTGGGTGGCGGGGCGATCGCCCGATAAGCTAGCTCAGTTTGCTCAAAGCTGGTCGACTGCACCCGCGATCGCAGCCCAACTATCCGCTGTTCCCTGGGGCAAGCTGGCTGAATACTTGCCCAAAGCTGGACTGGTAGTGAACGCTACGTCGCTAGGAATGCATCCCCAGATTGGGGCTTCGCCGCTGGGCGATCGCGATCTTGCCCTGATAAAAGCAGGCTCCATTGCCTACGACTTGATCTACACGCCCAGACCCACCCGGTTTTTACAGCAGGCTAGCGCTGCCGGGCTAACCGCCATAGACGGTTTAGAAATGCTGGTGCAACAGGGCGCAGCAGCCTTGGAAATATGGCTAAATCAACCCGCTCCCGTGGCAGTCATGCGTCAGGCGCTACTGAACCATCTCGGCCAAGCTTAGCTTAGTCAAAAATGCTTAGTCAAAAATGCTTAGTCAAAAATCACGGTAAACTTATCTTATATATGCCGCCGTCTTACCACGATTTTTGCCATGATTTTCCCCTCACGCTCTAAGTTTTTAATTGTTCTAATAGCCGCCTGCGTTTGCTTTTTGAGCTGGATGCCAATGGCCTACGCGCTAACTCAAATTGGGCTAAAAGACTTAGTGGCTGAAGAATGTCCTGCGGATGCTGCCTACGCCGAAAACCTGACGGCCAGCGGCTCGTCTCAAGAGGCTACGTGCTATCTCATTCGCGGTACGGCAGTCAATAGCTCTAGCCGAGACATTGTTGATGCGGATGTCTTTGGCCGAATTTACGACGCGGAAGACAATGCCGTCATGAAAAACCGCTTTCGGCTAGGCGGCATTGAATATGTGCCGACTGGAGAAAGCCAGTTTTCCTTCAGAATTTCGGTGCCCTCTGTTCAACCTGCGCCCCTGAAATTGGAGAAATTTAAGGCCACTGGTTTTGCCAGCAAAGTGAGACGGTTCCAATCGTGGGATCAGTCTATCGACGAGTAGATCGTGTTGTAGGTCGTCACATAGAAAAAATCTCTTAACCCTATCCTCTATCCTGAGCCCGCTGTAGTATAGTTCGCCTGTCAGGTTCTGCCTGTGCCGGTTCAGGCGATGCAGCTTCTCCTTCAGGCGCAGAGATTTCAGGCTGGGAGGGCTTTGTTTCTGGCTTGGGCGATCGCGCATCCACCAGCCCGCAGCATTCCAACAAAGGAGCCGCCGTTAAGTCGCGCAGATCAAGCGTAGCGAGAAAGTCCACCCAGTCTTGAGCTAACGATGCGTCTTCCCGGTTAGCAAGCCGGAGAGCGGCTAGCTCGGTAGTAGCATCTGGCAAAAAGCCATAGTTGGCGTAGAGGGCTGCTCGGTTACGGCTATCGGCCTGGCTGAGGTCGCGGCTGAGGGTAGAATCACCAGATTGTCTCTCTATCCAGCCATCTACCGTAGCCTGATCGCCAGCAGCGCCTGTCCCACAGCCTACCGTTAGCAACCAGTGATAGGAACTGCCCGCTGTCAAATCGACGGGTACCGGCACGCTGATGATGCCATCGCTATTGGTTTCGCCGGATAGCTGGCCTTTGTATAGCAGCTGATCACGGCTGTCTTTAAGGGTAAATGAGGCAACGGTTTGGTTAGATAGCGCGGCTGGCAGGTAAAACCATAGCGTGGGCCGGGCTTGCGTGGTCAGGGCTCCGGCAGTTTCGTCTGTGCTTTTGGTGCCGAGTTGTGAGGCGGTGCGGGCGTAGGCGATCGCCGTCAGCGAAGGGCTATCCGGACAGTCGCCGAGTGAACCACCGCCTCGCCTGCGTCCGCCGGGTCGACCAGGATTGACCAAGCGATCGGGATTGAACTGGATGGGGAGGGGCGGAAGCTTCTGGGCAGCGGCAGGGAGGAGAAAGCAGGCTACCAGTGAAACGGTTGAAAGAGTCGCGAAAATAAGGGGGACTTTCACAATAGGCCAAACCGACGCGCAAACAGGAGAATAGTCGCGATGATAATACCAGAACTCAGGTCAGCTTTCCAGCGCTGTTGGCGAGGAATTTGGGCGGGCACTTCAGAGGCGTTGCTACTGAGGCTGCTATCAAGAAGGTGAGATTTTCCCTGGAGCGATCGCCAGGTAGGCGGCGTCTCAGCCAGGTTTTGCACAATCAGTGGAAGCCAAGTAGCACAAGGGAAATGGGCCTCTAATCCCTGTAGCTGCTCGCGGGCTTCGCGAACCGATGAATAAAACGAATTTCCAGCGGCAAAGGATTCTAAGAAGCCCTGAAGGAAAGCATGAGCGACCTGATCGGGGACAGGTTCGCGCATTACTAGCACCTGAGGAATGTGCAGGCTAGCTAAGTCGGCGGCGAGACCTATGCCGTCGCAGGAGTTGAAAATGGCGGTGTTAAGGCCCCGATCAATGGCTTTTTTAAGCGCGTGCTTGAGCTGGGGAATGGTGAGCTTATCGGCGGAATTCAAAGAAATTTCACCGCCGCCTTCTTCATCGCTGTTTTCTTCAGCTTTTTCACCTGCTTCGCAGTTTGAGCGACTGCTGCTGTGGCCCGCAAAGAACAAAATATCCCAACCGCGCTCGTCCCAAAGATGGCGGTTGAAGCTTTCTCGGCTGGGCTGATGTAAAAAGTGAATGTCGGCGTCGAGCTGATTGATTAATGCCTGGTCGATTTGAGTGTCGAGACCAGTGGCATCGCCAAACACGGCAAGTATGCGGACGGGTTTGACCTGGGTGCTGGGGGTGCTAACCTGCTGGTAGTCGAGGGCGCAGATGCCGACTTCTGCTTGGCGATAGCGATCAAAAAATTGCAGCTCGTACCAGGGAAGGCGCTGGAGTAAGGGGTCTTGGGTTTGAAGTAAGATGCGGGCCTGATCGGCAGGGTTGAGCTGCTCTAGAATTTTTTCGCGAATGGGGCGAAATTCGTTGCCGTCGAGCCAGTGATGGACGCGATCGCGCAGCTCACGGCTCAGCCTACGACAACATTCCATAT
>JBGTGK010000318.1:0-6324 GCA_041746795.1 Phormidesmis sp. | reverse complement strand
AACTTCAAGATGAGATTGCCGCTTGGTCTACCGACATCAACAACACTCAGCGAGGCGTTGATTGGCAAATGAAAATCGAAGATGCGAGATGTAAGCTCACTTCCATCTACCCTAAAATTAAGCTTTGACGCTGCACTAGTCCTAAAAATATCATCAAACGATCTAAGGTGCTGTATTTGCCGAACGCTATGTTAACGAACGCAAGATACATACAGGTTCTAGCTGAATACAGAATAAAAAAGGACTGGCATGTATTACCAGTCCTTTGTTCGTTTGTGAAAGCAAGTAGCTGCTTAGTGCGGTTTAGTGCGGTGCCAGGGATTCAGCGTGCTGACGTGTACCCAGGCATTCTATTCATACCGCACGCCTTTGGGCTCAATCCAGCCATCCTCGTGGGCGCTGCGTGGGTCTTTGTGCGTCCAGTGAATGATGCCGCCGCGATCGCTCCATTCGTACTCGCCTTTTATAGAGACGCGATGGCAAGGCCACTCCGAAGGAGTATCGCCCTCCCGCAACCCACTGACCCTCGGCGCAAGGTCAATGTTATGCACTACCAGCACCGTATGCCCGCTCGCCATCCGCACAATAAACCGCTGATGCCGCGACCCGTCTATATCATCCGGCAGCAGACGAGCCACTACCCTCACCACATCTTCAACAATTACGTTAGATAACTGACTTTGGTACGCGTTCAGCACCTGCTGCCCTCCGCTGACATCAGCCTTACTCTGCCAGAAGAAAGGGGGTAGACTTTCGCCCACCCCCTCTTTAGCAGTCAAGTGTCACTCCTAAGCAGCGTTACTCAACTCCTTCAATTCGGTTCTCCACTTCCTCATACAGCTCCTGAAGCCGCTCGATGTTCTCATCGCTGGTCTCCCAGTAGCCGCGACCGTTTACTTCTAACAAGGTCGTCACCATCCGCCGAAACGAGTTCGGATTCAAGTCCATCAGCCGCTTACACATTTCAGGATCGTTAATGAAGGTGTCGTTGGTATCCTCATACACCCAGTTATCCACCGCGTCAGCCGTGGCCGACCAGCCCATGGTGTTCACCAGGCGGTTCGAGATTTCACGCACGCCTTCATAGCCGTTAGAGAGCATTCCCTCATACCACTTAGGATTCAGCATTTTTGTGCGGGCATCTAAGCGGACGGTTTCGGAGAGCGATCGCACCTGCGCATTCGCTGTCGTCGTATCAGCAATAAACGCCGTTGGCTTCTTCCCATCATCCCTTAAGCTCGCCACCACCTTAGTCGGGTCAGAGTCAAAGTAATGAGATACGTCCGTCAGCGAAATCTCAGAAGAATCGAGGTTTTGGAACGTTACATCCGCCGTTTTCAGCGAAGCTTCTAGCAAACCGCGAGACTCATCCATCACCCCCGGATTATCACAGTTAAACGAGAAAGACTTCCGCGCTAAATACATATCACGCAGCTCTTGCTCCTCCTCCCAACTGCTGTTCTCTACTGCTAGGTTTACGTTCGCTGCGTAAGACCCCGAAGCATTGGAGAAAATCCGCGTGGCCGCGCTTCGCAAGGTTATGCCAAATTCCTCAGCCTGTGCCATGGCGTGCTTACGAACAAAGTTCATTTCCAGCGGTTCTTCAGCCTCAGCCGCCATTTTCACCGCTCGATCCAGTAGCGCCATCTGGTTCACAAACAGATCGCGAAATACGCCCGAGCAGTTAATCACCACGTCAATTCGAGGCCGACCCAGCTCTTCTAAGGAAATCAGCTCTAGCTTATTCATTCGCCCTAGCGAGTCAGGCACGGGTTTAACCCCGACAAACCACATCATCTGAGCTAACGACTCACCATAGGTCTTAATGTTGTCCGTACCCCACAGCACCGTCGCAATGGTTTCAGGATACGCCCCGTCATTCTCAGATTGCTGCCGCGCAATCAGCCGATCCACCACAATCTTCGCCGACTGCACCGCCGCAGACGTTGGAATCGACTGCGGATCGAGCGAGTGAATGTTCTTGCCGGTCGGCAGCACGTCCGGGTTGCGAATGGGATCGCCACCAGGGCCAGGTAAGATATACTCGCCGTCTAACGCTCGCAGCAGTGAAGCCAGCTCATTGTCAGCAACCACCTGCTTTAGGCAGAACTGCAAATATTCAAACAAGCTCGTCAGCGATTCGTCTTCAACCTTTTCATAGCCCAGCTCATGCAGCGC
This sequence comes from Phormidesmis sp., assembly GCA_041746795.1. Classification (GTDB taxonomy): domain Bacteria; phylum Cyanobacteriota; class Cyanobacteriia; order Phormidesmidales; family Phormidesmidaceae; genus Phormidesmis. Next base: position 4,146 of record JBGTGK010000318.1, on the reverse strand, counting down.
TTTCGTCCATACCGCCTTGCCACCGCCAAAGTTGAACATCGACAGCATCGAGCCTGCCGACACCCGGCCATCGTCATTGATCTGCTCTTGCACCATCGCCTCAATCGCTGCGCGAATGCCGCTGTTGATGTCGTACAGGGTTTGTACATCTTCTAGGTTGCCGCGATCGCTACTCGCATAAATCTGATCAATATCGCGATCGATACTCTCAGCAATAATTCGCTGAAGGCTTTTCTTTTCTTCTTCTGGGCGATCCAGGCTAGCGATGTTGACTAAGGTTGCGATCGCCTCTTCAGCCGTCGGCGGCTCACCCACCACATGTAGCCCACAAGGCAGCAAGCGCGACTCAATCTCCATCAGCTTGATATAGAGCTTGCCGATTAAAGTATCTCGCTCTTCCTTGCTCAGGCCACTGGCATCGTCAGGTAAAACGATATCCTTATCCAAATTCACCTGACGCGCCTTTTCAATCGCCGCATTCACAATCGGAATCCCGCGACCGCCTTCCTTCAAAGTTTGATAAGAAGCAATTAAATCACTTAGCTCTTTCAAGCCTTTATACAGCCCCGCATTCTCAGCAGGCGGCGTTAAATAGCTAATAATTTCCGCATAGCCCCGACGCTTCGCAATCGTTGCCTCAGAAGGGTTATTCGCCGCGTAGTAATACAGGTTTGGCGTATTGCCGATCAGATTGTCCGGATAGCACTTGGCCGACATCCCCATCTGCTTACCCGGCATAAATTCTAGAGAGCCGTGCGTGCCAAAGTGCAGTACCGCGTCCGCCTTCCAGATCTTCTCCAGATAGGTGTAATAAGCGGCAAATCCATGATGAGGACTCGCCGAGCGAGAAAATAGCAGCCTCATCGGATCGCCTTCGTAACCAAAGGTTGGCTGCACGCCAATAAACACGTTGCCAAAGGTTTTCCCGTACACCAACAGGTTTTGACCATCTGTATTGAGCTGGCCTGGCGGTGGCCCCCAGTTCTCTTCTAGCCGCTCAGAGTAAGGCGTCAGCGCCTCGTACTCAGCCACTGACATTTTGTGAGCAATGTTCAAGTTTGGGCTGTTGAACTGAGCCTTTGCATCATGAATCACCATCTGCATCAGCTCTTCTGATGTCTCGGGCAAATCTTCAACGGTGTAGCCCTGTGCCTTCATCTCTTCCATGACTCGGAAGACAGATCCAAACACGTTCAGGTAAGCTGCTGTGCCGACATTTCCTTTATCCGGCGGAAAGCTAAACACGGTAATCGCCAGCTTTTTGTCTACGCGCGGCAGCTTGCGCAAACGAGCCCACTTGAGTGCCCGAGTAGAAATCGCCTCCACCCGATCTTGCAGCGTAATCGCCCGCCCGGTCGCCCCATCACGCCCCGACATAATAATCGGCTCAATCGCCCCGTCTAGCTCAGGAATCGCCATTTGCAGCGCCACCTGAATCGGGTGCAGGCCCAGGTCGCTGGCCTCCCATTCCTCAGTCGTTTGAAACACCAGCGGCAAAGACACCATATAAGGGCGGTTCAGCCTTTGCAGCGACTCAATCGCTTTGGGATGATCCTGCCGGGCCGGGCCACCTACGAGGGCAAAACCCGTCAGCGACACCACAGCGTCCACAATGGCCTCATCCGGATTCATCGGATCGTAAAAGTAGGTATTCACCGGCTTAGAAAAGTCCAAGCCACCTGCAAACACCGGAATCACCCGCGCGCCTTTGTACTCCAGCTCCTGCACGATAGAAACGTAGTGAGCATCATCGCCCGTTACCAAGTGAGTCCGCTGCAACACAATGCCGACGCAAGGCGCTTTCTCATTGCGCGCAATCTCAGGAATATCACTGCGGGAGTCGTACCAGTTCAAATACTCCTTTAGGTCTTCAAACATGGTCGGGGCCAGCGGATGCCAGATCCCAATATCTAGGAAAGTAACCGGCTGCTCGTAGCTCAGCGCTGCGGCTTCAGGCGTTCCCTCGAAGCTTTCGGGCAGCACGTATTTATCAGCCAGCATCAGCAAAAAGTTTTCTAGGTTCTCTGCTGAGCCGCCGAGCCAATACTGAAAGCTCAGCATAAAGTTGCGAGCGTCCTGGGCTTTTTCTACCGGCAAATACTTCAGCACCTTAGGCAGCGTCCGCAACAGCTTTAGCATGGCATCTTCAAAGCCGCTGCCCTGCTGCTTGCGGCGCTTTTTCATGAACTCGCCAATCACGCTCTTCGACTGGCCAAGCTGAGACATGTTGAAGCTGCCCAGCTTGTTGAGGCGCATGACCTGAGGCATGGAGGGGAATACGACAGCCGCGTTTAAGTGATCGCGATGAGGCTTCACTGCCGCTTCCACCTTCTCCGCTAGGTCTTCTACAAAAATCAGTGAGCCAATAAAAATATTGGCTTCCGCAATATCGCGCTTAAATGCTTCAAAGTTCTCTTCACTGCGCAGCTCCTCAATCAGGTAGCCGCTAATTTCTACAGCAATCCGAGAATTATTTTCATTAATTGAACGCACCGCCGCCGACAAAGAGCTTTGATACTGAGGCTCGAGTACGACATAGACCACCTTAACCAGAAAGCGATCGCCCAATTTTTTAGGGACAACATGTCTGACAGTGGGCCGGACTTGAGTGAACATGCGCGGTGAACTCCTAAAAGGTGAAACGTCTTTTAACTTTGCAAAGCAATAGATTTCTTAATGAAAAGAAACATTTACAAAGGAATTGAATTGAGGTAATGAAACTTTTCTACACAACCTAATCAATTTTCTCTTTGACTTTAAAGTTGTACCAGAAAACCTCTATGCCATGGGGTTCAACGGCTTTATGCGACACAAATTGACATAATTTATCGAGAGAGAAGTCACTGACTCGCGGTTTTTCAAAATGAGTGATTACTTCTGCTCGTCGTTTACATAAATTAAAACTATTGATATTGACAAATTACTCTAAATGACCTTTTCAGCTATTAGTGTTAAGCAATTTATTATTCAAGTAGGAAGATAAACTCGTTTGTATAAAAGATCAGGAAATGGGTAGTGCGAATTTTAGTCATCGGTGGAACGCGGTTTATTGGGGTCTATCTCACTCGGCAGCTTGTGGCAGCAGGGCATGATGTAGTGCTGCTGAATCGGAGGAATCATCCTGCGCCGGTTGAGGGGTTAGAGACGATTGTGTGCGATCGCACTAACCCCAAAGCTCTCAAAGCTGCCTTATCTAACCAATCTTTTGACGCCATTTTCGACAACAACGGACGCGAACTCGCTGACACTCAGCCTTTGATAGATATATTTCAAGGTAAGCTCAAGCATTTCATCTATGTCAGTTCAGCAGGCGTCTATGCCAAAAGCGACCAAATGCCTCACCAAGAAGGCGACCCGGTAGATCCAAACAGTCGTCATCAGGGCAAGTTCCACACTGAAGACTATCTCAAGGCGCAAGGCGTCCCCTTCACAGCCATCCGCCCCGTCTACATATATGGCCCTCAAAATTACAATCCGCTAGAGGAATGGTTTTTTGATCGGCTGGTGCGCAATCGCCCCATCCCCATTCCCGGCAGCGGCATGGCCTTTACCCAACTGGGTCACTGCGAAGATCTCGCCCGTGCAATGGTTGCTGTTCTGGGCAATCAGCAAGCCATCGGCCAAATCTACAATATTTCTGGCGATAAAGCTGTTACTTTTGACGGCCTTGCTAGAGCCTGCGCCACACCCATCGGCAAAGATCTCAACGCCATCAAAATTGTCCACTACGACTCCACCCAATTCGACTTCGGCAAAAAGAAAGCTTTCCCTATGCGCGTCCAGCACTTCTTCACCGACATCTCAAAAGCCAAAGCTGAATTGAACTGGCAACCTCAATTCAGCCTCATTGAAGGTCTAAAAGACTCATTTGAAAACGACTACTTAGTCAACAATCTCAACAAAGCAGAGGTTGATTTTTCACTAGACGATAAAATCTTGTCCCAGTCATAGAATAGTCATAGCTGCCATCATTGCACCTAGCGCGAGAATGACTCGAATCCTGGCTATTTCAGAACACATCACGACCTTTCGACAGGTGGAACAAAAGCTGGGGCTGTCGCTGAGTGATGAACCCGATTTTTTCATGGAATGGCAGGAAACATTGCCCGATCTCAAGGCAACAGAGCGCTCAAGGCTAGACGTGGT
>JBGTGK010000317.1:0-12646 GCA_041746795.1 Phormidesmis sp. | reverse complement strand
ACTTGGCAAAAGTCATCGACGTGGCAAAAGAGTTCTTCTAAGCTAGACATAATGAAGGACAGGGCTGGTTGATTTTGGTAATCTCAGCGTACCTGTCCTTCTTTTTTATCGCTATCCTTATCCCGAACTGACGTTAGGTAGTGGGTGCGATCGCGATGCTTGTCTTGGGCGTAATCACCTGGCTAATCATGGCTACACCCAGCCAGGCTGCCTGTGAATTTTTCTCAGAGCCGCAGCGCTATACCATGACCTGCGAGCAGCAGCGCTGCTTTGCGGCGGGGATGAATGATTACCTGAGTAAGCCGATCAAACGTCAGGCGCTAGATCGGGCGCTGCGGGGGTGTCCGGCGATGGAGGGGTAGGGCTGTGGAATGTTGACTGTTAGCCGCCGTTTTGGGTGCCGTTTTGACTGTTATTCTGACCGCTGTTTTGGCCACCGCTTTGGACACCGTTATTGGCCTCAGGTTCCTGCTGTGAACCAGTCGCCGTACCCAACACCTCTGCTGCGGTAATGCCTTCGGTAGAATTGCCAAATCGCCACAGTACCGCTGCTGCCTCAGCCCTGGTTGCGGCCTTAGTCGGCTGAAAAAGCGTCGTGTAGCCAAAGGCCCGCCGAATGTTGGCAAAGTCGCCGTTTTGATAGTCGGCCAGCACCGACTGCAAGGCGCGAGGCTCGACCTTAGCGGCATCCTGAAAGCCCCAGGCTTCCTGCACAGCGGCAGGTGTCGCCTGTGGTAGCGGCTGCCGAGTATCTAGCGGCACTTTCCACAGCAGCAAATCTTGACGAGTCAGGGAGGCATTGGGACGAAAGGTCAGCGTCGTGCTGCTGCCGGTGAGCGGGCTAGGAATAATGCCCGCCTCAGCGAGTCCTTGAACGGCTGAGAAGTCTGGGTCGCTGGTGGACAAGTCCTTGAAAACGGGCGTGCTACTTGTCACCCCAGGGCGAACTTTGCGATTGCTCTGGCCTGCGTAAAAGCGGTTATTGACCGCCAGCAGCCAGCGGGCATATTCTCGACGGGTGATGGCCTGATTGGGCCGAAATTCATCTGGATTCGCTGGGGTAGTTGGCTTGGCTTTATTGGCACCTTCAGTACTGCTACCGTTAGATTCGCTGGCAGGCTGAGCCTTGGGTGGGCGAACCTTGAGCAGGTCTAAATCAATCAGGTCAACTAGATAAGGCTGAATCTCGTCAGGTGCTTTTTCTAAGTCGGTATAGTCTCCAGCCTTTACCTTGGGGGTTTCAGCGGCTGGCTTGGTGGTGCCTTGCGTTTTATTATCGGTAGCAGAAGCTGGCGTTGGTGAAGCTGCCTCGGGTGTTTTATTGCCTTCTACAGGAGCCTGTTCAGCTAGCTGAGGATCGGGCTCCAGGCTTTTGCCAACCGAATTGCCTAGCTTACTTCCCGAACAGCCTGCCACTACCAATAGGCTAGTGAGCAAACCAGAAAATAGCGCCTTTCTGGCTGTTTTTTTGGCTAGCGGTAGCCGCAGACGATCGTTTAAAGAATGTCGAGTCATCACACCAGTGCTAAAAATGCCAAAACGTAAAATGGGTCTGCCTTCATGCACAGTTCTAATATGGATACTAAGCTAGCGTACAATTGCCCCCCTTTAATCGTGATCAAAGTTCTGTAATGACATCTGCAATCACAAACGGCATTATCGTTGACTGCGATCCGGGGGTGGATGACGCGATCGCCCTCCTCCTAGCCTTCGGCACCAACCTCCCCATCTTGGGCATCACCACCGTTGCAGGCAATGTCCCTCTCTCCCTTACCTACAGCAACGCCCGCAAAATCTGCGCCCTAGCTAGCCGACCCGACGTGCCTGTATTCGCTGGCTGTCCGCGCCCCCTGCTGCGCCCCCTAGCCACCGCCGAAGATATTCATGGCGCAACTGGCCTTCAGGGCGCAGATCTACCAGAGCCGTCGCCTGTATTAACGGCAGGTCAATCCTCACCACACGCGGTCAGCTATCTCATTGAGCAGCTTCTTAGTGCCTCAGCGCCTATCACCATCGCCGCACTTGGCCCGCTCACCAACCTGGCCGTTGCCCTGATTCAGTGCCCCCAAATCGCCGAATATATTGAGCAGCTCGTGATTATGGGCGGCACGATGGGCCAGGGCAACATCACCCCGTCCGCTGAATTCAACATTTACGTCGATCCGCACGCGGCTCACGTTGTCCTCACCGCAGGCATTCCTACCACGCTCATCACGCTGGACACGACCCATCAAGTCCTCACCACGCCAGAACGCTTAGAAACCATCCGAGCCCTTGGCAATCCGGTCAGCAGTGCCGCCGCTGGAATGCTCTCTTTTTACGGCCAAAGTGACTTAGAGCGCTACGGCCTACCCGGTGGCCCCTTGCACGATCCGTGCGTCATAGCCTATTTACTACAACCCCAACTTTTTACGACGCGCACGGTCGATATTGCAGTTGAAACAGCGGCAGAGCATACCTTGGGTCGCACGGTTGTGGGCTGGTATGGCGATCGCAACAGCTCTACCATTCAATCTGCCGTTCAGGTCGTAGAAACGGTCGATGCCGAGGGCTTTTACGCGCTGCTCACAGAGGCTCTTTCTCGTTTTTCATAGCGTCTTTTCTAATCCTTGATAGAATCACATCAAGGTTACTTGACCGGTTATTTGACTAGAACCTGCTGCAACTTCATGAGACCCTGGCGAGCTATGGCTTATACCACCGCGCAGCTACTAGACATTCTCGATGCAGAAATGAAGGCGGCGGTCAGGGGCGATCGCCTCCTGCTCAACAGCGATCGCCGCCTAGACAACCCCGTCATTACCCGCGCCATTGGCCCCCAAAAGCTCAGCCAAATCTACGCCTTCCAGGACTTCCGCGACCAAATTCACCAGTATCAGCTAGCCGAAGGCGTCTCCGGCATCGTCTGGCGCGAATGCAGCTTCCAAGGTCGCACCGTCCGCTTCCCCGAAATTCACCCTCAGCTCACTGCCACCGCCGAAGACAAACTCCGCCTCGGCGCAGCCAAAGGTGCCGTCATCGCCTTCTGGCGCGAGTCCATTCCCCACTTGAAGCTTTGGCGAGCGAGCAATCCACCCGAACCCACAGACATTGAAAAGGTAGATACTCTAATAGAAAAAGCTGAATGGGCAGACGTAGAAGCCACTCGCAGTGAGCTATACCTGCTGCTGTGCTGGGGCAATCCTAAAGAGAGCTACTACGCTTGGGCCTATCCAGAGTCGGGCTGCGATCGGGTAATTGCGACGCGATCGCACCCCAGCGGCATTAAAGTATAATCACACCACTCCTCACCTCTTCATCCTCTCTCCCCTTCACCCCCTCACCCTCCCATGCCCATCGCCGTCGTCACCATCGAAACCCACGGATTCCCCGCCGCCCTCGCCGCCGCCGACGCCCTGGTCAAAGCAGGCCGCGTCACCCTGATTAAAATCGCCCCGGCGGACAGCGGCCATCAGTATGTCGTTGTCCGTGGCCCCAACGCCGAAGCTAAAGCCGCCCTAGAAGCTGGGCTGAAAGCGGCCAACGCCTGCTACGGTGACGGTGCCTATGCACACACCCTGATTCCCAACCCGACTCAAAACGTGCTGACAACGCTAGAGCTGGACTATACCGAAGAATCGCTGCCGTTCATAGAGTAGTCAAAAAGAGTAGTCAAAAAAAAATAGATGACGCATATGGATTGCAAATAAAAGAGCGTCCCCCTTCTCCCGTACAATCAATAATGGAGTTCACTGGGTCAATGAGTGACATTGGCTGACTTCTATTCACGTTAGGAGAACATAGATGGGACAGGCAGTTGGATCACTTGAGACAAAGGGATTTCCTCCCGTATTAGCCGCCGCAGACGCCATGGTGAAAGCGGGTCGAGTGACCCTAGTTACATATATCCGGGCCGGGAGCGCCCGGTTTTGCATTAACATTCGAGGCAGCGTTTCAGAAGTAAAAGCCGCTATGGAGGCAGGCGTAGAAGCCGCCCAAAATGCGCCTGGTGGCGTATTAGAAACCTGGGTGATTATTCCTCGGCCCCACGAAAACGTGATTGGCGTACTGCCCATTCAGTTTGATGACAGTGAGGAAGGAGCAGGCTTCCGCGAGGCGGTCGAAGTTCCGATTATCCCCGGCAGTACAAGCGGTCGCCAGCTGTCCTAAGTCGTCTGTAGGCGTTATCCGTAGGCCATTCACAATTCGCAATTAGTATAGTTATTAGTCAATTTATCAGCCAGCTATTGAACTGAGCAGCTCTTCTCCCGCAGGATAGGAGCTGCTTTGTTTACGATTCTTTATAGCCCCCTTTTGCAACTCTCTTGCCTCATGTCTACGCTTCTCACCATCAACACCCCTGCTAGCTTTCCTCTCATGGCCGTAGTAGGTCAGGATGCGATTAAGTTCGCGCTGCTGCTTTCAGCGGTAGATCCTGAGCTGGGCGGGGTGGTGATTGCCGGACGTAGAGGTACTGCAAAATCAGTGCTGGCGCGATCGCTCTACGAACTGCTGCCCCCCATCGAAATTATTGAGGGCTCAACCAACTGTGACCCCACCAAGCCCAGCGAATGGGACGACGAAACCGCAGACCGCTTCGCCGCTGATACCCCAGCTGAAGATCTGCCGACCAAGGTAATCAAATCTCCCTTCATCCAAATCCCGTTGGGCGTTACCGAAGATCGGCTGCTCGGCTCAGTAGACGTGGCCAAATCTATTAGTACGGGAGAAAGCGTTTTTCAGCCGGGACTGCTGGCCGAAGCGCACCGGGGCGTTTTATACATTGATGAAGTCAACCTGTTAGATAGCCAAATTAGCAATCTGTTGCTTTCTACCCTAACTGAAGGGCGCAACCAAATTGAGCGAGAAGGCATTAGCTTTCAGCACCCTTGCAGGCCGCTGATGGTGGCTACCTACAATCCCGAAGAGGGAAACCTGCGAGAGCATCTGTTGGATCGAATTGCGATCGCCCTCTCCGCCGACACGCTTCTCTCCTTAGAAGACCGGATTAGCGCAGTCGATCAGGTCAACCGCTTTGCCAACGATCCGACCCCTTTTCTAGCCGAATACGAAGAAGAAATAGACTCGCTAAAAACTCAGATTATTCTAGCCCGAGAGTGGCTAAAAGACGTTACCATCACCACCGATCAAATCAGCTATCTGGTCACCGAAGCCATACGTGGTGGCGTAATGGGCCACCGCGCCGAACTGTTCGCCGTGCGTGTCGCCAAAGCCTGCGCTGCCCTAGATGGCCGCATCACGGTCACCGCCGACGATTTGCGCAGCGCCGTAGAGCTGGTGATTGTGCCTCGCTCTAGCGCGATTCCACCAACTGAGGATGAACAGCAACAGCCCCCGCCACCCCCGCCACCGCAAGATCAACAACAAGAAGACTCTGACGACAGTACAGAGGATGATTCTGATGATGAGGATGACAATGAAGAATCTGAAGAACAGCCTGAAACGCCGCCTTCTATTCCCGAAGAGTTTGTGTTTGACGCCGAAGGCGTTGTTTTAGACGCTTCCTTACTAAGCTTTGCCGAAAGCAAGAGTAAGCAGGGTACCTCAGGGAAAAATAGCATCATTTTCTCTGATGAACGAGGCCGATACATCAAGCCCTTTATTCCCCCCGGTCAGGCTCGCCGAATTGCGGTAGATGCGACCTTGCGGGCGGCGGCTCCTTATCAGAAGGCGCGGCGCGATCGCCAACCCAATCGCAAAGTCATCGTCGAACAAGGCGACATCCGCGCCAAGCGCCTAGCTCGCAAAGCCGGATCGCTAATCATCTTTGTCGTAGACGCCTCCGGCTCCATGGCCCTCAACCGTATGCAAAACGCCAAAGGTGCCGTCCTCAGCCTGCTTACCGACGCCTACCAAAACCGCGATCAGGTTGCTCTTATTCCTTTTAGGGGCGAACAGGCCGAAGTGCTGTTACCGCCCACCCGATCTATCACAGCAGCCAAGCGCAGGCTAGAGACTATGGCCTGTGGCGGCGGCTCCCCTTTAGCACATGGCCTAATGCAGGCCCTTCGCGTCGGCACCAATGCCCAAAAATCGGGTGATGTCGGCAGTGTTGCCATTGTCGCTATCACCGACGGCAGAGGAAATGTTTCACTCTCTCGCTCTTTAGGCGACGAGCCCGGTGAGAATGAAGAAAAGCCAGATATTAAGGCTGAGCTGCTAGAGATTGCCGCCAACATTCGCGCCACAGGCTACCAGATGTTGATTATTGATACTGAGCGAAAGTTTGTTTCTACGGGCTTTGGTAAGGAGATGGCCAAGGTGGCTGGCGGCAAGTATTATCAGCTACCGAAAGCGACCGATCAGGCGATCGCTGCCATGGCCCGCACCGCTCTTTCCGAGGCAAAGGCTTAGAATATAGTTCAGTTCTCGCAAAACTATCGTGGTTTGCTATGGTACTAGCTAAAGATATTGAGCCCACTAGCGCTGCTAAGCCGGTAGATATTACCCTGCCGCCAACCAACCTTTACAGCAATGAACCTCCCTTGGAAAGCGACCTTCACCTGCGTCAAATTCTGCTGCTGCTCGTTAGCCTGGAGTGGCTCTGGCAAGACAGAACTGACTTTTTTGCCTCTGGTAACCTGACGGTGTACTTCAGCCCAAAGCAAATTAAGTCTCAAGATTTTAGAGGGCCTGACTTCTTCTTAGTGCTAGATACGGAGCAGCGTTCTCGAAAAAGCTGGACGGTGTGGGAAGAAGACGGCAAGTATCCTAACTTGATTGTCGAAATTTTATCAGATAGTACCGCCAAGGTAGATCGCACCACTAAAAAGAAGCTCTATCAGAATACGTTTCGGACGCCCGAATATTTTTGGTTCGACCCAAATACGCTAGAGTTTGCTGGATTTGTGCTAGTAGCCGGTGAATACGAGACCATCCCTGCAAACAACGCAGGTCATTTGTGGAGCCGACAGCTGAATTTGCATTTAGGTATTCACGAAACCAAGCTGCGATTTTTTACGGCGGCGGATGTGCTGGTTCCAACACCAGAAGAAGCTGCCAGGGAGGCTCAGCAAAAAGCGGCTCGGCTGGCTGAGCGGTTGAGATCGCTCGGCGTAGATCCAGATACGGTATGACATAAATCAGAAATTTCTGCTAAGCACATTGCCTCTGTCTACTTAGGCATAGGCTGAGCCGGACAAGGCACAGCTTGCCCCGCATTTTGGACTGCACCGGCACCGACTGCACCAGCTGAATCAGCTAAACCGGCTGAACTAAGTTGGCTGAACACAGCATTAGCCTGATTGGCGAACGCCAGCCCCTGCCGAAGATCCACTCGCAGCACGGGCGTTGGGAAGCGACGAATGACATTGAGCAGGGTCAGCCCTTCGTTTTGATCCGCTGCCGCGACAATGGCTGCACCCCGCAAACCTTGCCCTGCTGGCAGTCTAGCGCCCGTATGAAAGGCCTTATTGGCCTGTTCTAGCAAGCATTCACCCTGGGGTGAGTAAGCCAACCGATCTACGGTCGTTACGTCCAAATTGGCACGCTGCAAAAGCAAACCACGCACTCTTGCCAAGGCATCGGGGCTGCTCTTCTTTATATAGCCGATATAGGGCGCTAGTTCTGGGGTAATGCGGCCTTCTTTTGCATAGATTTCTAATGAGTCCACTGAGATGGATCGCTCGATATTAGCGCCTAGTGAAAACGTGATGCGATCAGCTGCGTAGCTGGGTTTGGCGAAGGTAGGGGAGAGGGCGATCGCCACCTGAACCAGCCCTAAGCTCCAAAACCAAACCAGCTTTTGATATCGGGATACAGATGAACACTGGCTCAGTTTTACGGTCATGTGGAGTTAGCCTTAGGGACATGGATTAGGGGCATAGATTAAAACTTACTAAAAGCATCATCTACTGCTTTGGTGCCAGCTCTGGTACTCCTGGTACTCATTAGAGGCAAGGCAGAGGGGCAAAAAAAAACGCTTTCTAAAGGCAGCATAGCTAACCACAACATAATCAACAACCTTGATATTTCTATCAGCTCAAAGACTACGATAGACAGATCTAATATTAAGTTACGGTATGAGGATGAGCGCAGTTCCTAAAGACGATACTTTGAAGCAGCCGCACCATCGCGGCTCGATTTTTGTCAACGGTGAGAAATATCCGCTGCCGGATCTGGTAGTTGAAAATATTGAGAAGGTGATTGGCCTGCAAGCTAATCAAGAACGCAATGTGCCGTTGCACGAGCGAATTTTGGCAAAGGTGGCAGATGCCTGTGGCCGCTCTCGTTTTCTGTACTTTCAGCTGATGGTGTTTGCGTCGTGGTGGGTCTACAGTCGAATGGCAGAAGCAGGGCTAGTCGGTTTAGATTTACCGCTGTTTAGCTTTCAAGAGCAGGGCATTGACGTGGCTTCGCTGCTGATTGCCACAGGCGTGCTGGTGCGTCAGAGCCAGCAAAACAAAATTTCGGAGCAGCGATCGCACCTCATGCTCCAAGTCAACCTGCTGAACGAACAGAAAATTGCCAAAGTCATCAAGCTGTTAGAAGAACTACGCACAGACCTGCCAGACGTGCAAAACCGCTATGACTGGGAGGCCAACGAGATGCAACAGTCTACCGATCCGCAGGTGGTGCTCAATATTTTGCAGGAAAACTTAGAGCATAGAACAGAGCAAGAAGACAATTAGCGCAGCGTCAGCTCATTTAACGTTGCAATTAGCTCATAAGCGCCAAAATGTCTATCTCACCTTGATATCTCACCTTGAATAGACTTGTCACCTTCAAAAAACTTGCCCAGTCGCCGCTTGATCATCTCTACGCCGCCTGCCACATTAGATTCAATATTCAAGGGTAGCACCGGATCGTGCAGCGATAGCCGTAGCAAGAACCAACCGTCTTCCTCGAGTGCATTGCAGGCTACTCGAATACCCTCATAGTTGTTGGGCACCATTTGCCAGTCAGCCTGCTGAGCCGCAAACTTTTGCAGCGACTCAATTACCGAATTTCCCCGTGTTTGAAAGTCTTCAGCTAAAATTTTCAGCCGATACTCCTCACTTTCTGTGGGTTCTTTGAGCGCAGCAATCAGGTCAGTTAACACTTTGCCAGACTGTTTTGCGATCGCCAGCTCCCCCAGCAGCTTACTCACCAGATAAGCCCCATCATCCAGAAAATAATTCTCCTTCATCGCACCGTGGCCCGACGTTTCAATTGCCAGCCAAGACGCTTGCCCTGCTTCATTGAGCCGCACCGACTCATTAATCACGTTTTTATAGCCGCGCTTAAACCGGTGATGCACGCCGCCCAAACCCGTAATAAACGTCGCCAACCCATCAGAGGTAATCGAGTCGGTCACGATAGTAGAGCCCGGATGCTCGCGCAGCACCACCGCCGAAATTAGCGCAATTAGCCGATTGCGATTAAGCTCGTTACCCTGCGAGTCTACCGCCGCCGAACGGTCTACGTCCGTATCAAAAATAATGCCGAAGTCAGCATGATTGTGCAGCACAGCCTGCCGAATCGCAGCCATCGCCGCTTCGTTTTCAGGGTTAGGAATATGGTTTGGGAAAGTTCCATCAGGGTCTAAAAATTGGCTACCAGTCGTATCAGCACCCAAAGGCTCCAGCACTTTACCCGCATAAAATCCACCGGCTCCGTTGCCCGCATCTACAACAATGTGTAATCCCTTCAAGGGCTGTTCATAGCTTTGTGCGTGATTCACTGACCTGCGAATCTGTTGCACTAATCCGTTGCAGTACACCGAGATAAAGTCTCGCGCTTCTATTTCTCCCTTGTTCACCGCTGTCGAAAAATTGTTTTCACCTGCCAGTGACAAAATAGCAGTAATATCAGGTTTGTTTAAGCCGCCCTGCGCGGTAAAAAACTTGAGCCCGTTGCGATTAAAGGGCAGATGGCTGGCAGTGAGCATAATGGCTCCATCGCAGCTATAGCCTGCGGTGACGGTGCTCATGAACATCGCTGGAGTGGAGGCGATCGCAAAGTCATACACCTTCGCCCCCATCGCCATCATCCCTTCAGCAAGTCCCGCCATCAGCGCAGGCCCCGAAATCCGGCTATCACGCCCTACCGAGACGACCAGATCGCCCGTAGATTTTCCTAGCTTATCGGCCAGCCAGCTCACAAACGCCTGGCCTAACAAGAAAGCTATCTCCGGCGTCAAATTCACCGACTCGCCCGCTACTCCTGCGATCGCCACCCCTCGAATATCCGAGCCATTTTGCAGCCGCTGCCACGCCTGAGATAGTCCTGCCGTCATCTTTGTTTGCCTTGCTCATATTCACAATGCTTCAACCTACCATTTTCAATGGTTTTCAGTAAAAGCAGCGCCTGGGATTTGCAGCGACCTCTTGTGAAAATTCGTATAGTTTGTATTCTTTACCTACATCGCGGCTTGTATATTCGTTCGACATAGGCTTTTTCTGCGAGATAACAGGTGACTACTACTGCTACAACTATCAAGGGAAACAGAAGGGTAATGTAAGCTGGCGGCAGTGCTAGTAAGTCTTTAAAAAACCAGGTGTGAACCGCAAAAATAGGGCGGTGAAACAGATAGATAAAATAAGCCCCGGCAGCTATGAACTCAAGCCCGCTCACTACCCACCAAAGCTGTGGCGTCCGAATCACAAAGCGCATTAAGCACAAGCTACAGACCAGTGCAAAAGCAATTAAAAGAAACGTTGTTAAAATAGGCAGTATAAAGAATGCTGTGTTGTCGCCTTTCCAGGTGTCATAAATCACGGCCCCTCCCCATACCTGCATGTAAACGATATAGAGTGATACAAAGCCGACTAGCGAGACAATTCCCCACCGTTTTTTAAGCAGGGGAGAAAGGAGTCCGGCTTGTCTGGCGACGATGCCTGCAAGAAAAATAGGTAAAAAGGCAAAGAATCGAATGTCTATGATATTGAAGGCATAGCGAACCATGACAGCAGCGGCTAGGATGAGGAGCGCAGAGCGGATTAAGTACTGAGCTTGATCCCTCCGAATCAGCAGCGGAAAGACTGCGTACATCGGCAGCAACAAGCCAATGTACCAAAGGGTGAAAATCTGAGAAAACCTCGGCGAAAACAGTCCCTGAAAACCAAAAATATGGATAACCGTATTAACTGAGAGCGTTCTGAAAGGCAGCGAGCGATGTATATCAAAAATGCCAAACACAAGTAAAAATACTGCCAGCGCAAACAGATAGGGGACATACACTCGCCACACGCGACGTTGAACATAGCGCCTTAGCGAAAACTCTTTCTTTCTCAACCAAGCATGTTCAAGGCCATAGCCTGTGATGAAAGCAAAAGCACCTAGCCCAACGGCAATAAAAGCGTGCTTACCGTAGGCCAAAAATGGGTTGTCTCCGATGTAGTCAGCCGTATGCGCAAGCACCACCAGCATAATGGCAGCTCCCCGCAGAAGGTCAAGTTCGGGTATTCTATCTTTTTCCATAATTACGATTTCACTAGCTGCTTCAGGCGGAACCGCCTAATGATACTTAGGGGAAAGCAGTTTGCGCCAATCGTATTGTGCCTATTTTAGGGAAGTTCTCACCGCCATATTTCAAGGATTGCAGTAAAAGCAGCGCATAGGATCGGCAAATTGGATGGCGTCGGGGAAAGACTGGCTCTGTTGAAACTGGCAGTGCTGACAGCGATAAAGGACAGATAGGGTCAGTAAAGTAGGTGAGCCACAAAGCTGGCAGGCTAAGCCAGGACGACGCTGCACAATGCTAAACCCTGGGAAATGACACTGAGGGCAGAGCTGCTGAATTTTTTGAATAAGATCCTGGGTAGCTTGCGCGATCGCCTTCATTCTCGTCGGATTGTAGAGCGCGCGCATGTCTGTTTCAATATGAGCTTTGCGCTCCGCAGACAGGCTCAAAACCCTGGCGACAGCATCTTTTAAAGCGGCGACTGTCGTAATTCCTTTCACTACCGCCTCTTTAGAATTGCGATCGGCAAAAGGCATCACAATAATGCCGTGCTCTGGAAAGCCCACCGCCTGGGCAAAGGTCAAGGCTTCTGCAACGCTATGAATAGTTTGGCTGCGATAGTTGGTTTCGGTAGAGATGTGCTCGCCGATAATCTCTAGTGAATAGGTGCGATCACACAGCAGCACAAGCTCGCGATCGCACGCCACAAAAGGAATCTGGGGATGTGGGCCAAAGCTGCCCTCACTGGCGATCGCTAACGTCTCACCCGTTAAATCCAGAGCGGCCTCTGCTTTCAGGCGAGCGGTGGTGAGCTGATCGGCAGGGCGATCAACCTCGCGGGTGAAGGTGCCAAGAGCGTCGGTATCAAAGTGCTCAGGCACTCGCGTTTTTACGCCTAAAGCAGCCGATAGGAGCGGGGCGATCGCCTGCTCTTTACGATGCATAGTCGCAATCACCACCGTCCGATTGGCAAAAAACAGAGAAGACGCTGACCTGTCATCTAACGACATTTAATATGGCACCAAATCGAAAGCAACCCAATTTTAGCGGCCTTTTTATCAGCGCTATCCTGCATAAATAGAAATTCAAGGGTAGGCGAGCCGATAATAAAGCCGTCGCAGGTGCTCACCCTCTCAGCCATCTCAGCCGCATCGGTCGATTCACAGTTAATTAGCTCAACTGCAACGTCTGCTTGGATTAGGCCCTGAGCGATCGCATTGGCCAAAACAGCGGTATTGCCATAGGCAGAGGCATACAGCAGCG
>JBGTGK010000316.1:0-3186 GCA_041746795.1 Phormidesmis sp. | reverse complement strand
CTTGCTAGATTTCATGCTGGATCAGTCCAAACCGACCAAACCTATTTGTAGCAATACTTCTTGACTCGCCACTGACTCATGACTGAAAGACGGCTCGCGCCATCCCAGAATGTCTGTATCTTGGAATTTGGAACTGCTGACTGCCAGCTACTTTTCCAAGTTCAAGCAGGCTACCCTCGAAATGCTGCGGGCTCAAGGCGGCATCATTGGCTGGACATCGACGCTCGATCCAGTTTGTCATAAGCTGTTGGAATACGGCGGTGCAACAACCTAACCCTAACGCCATGATTTTACACAATCTCCTTTCTCTAGCAGAGCACCCCGAACGGCAGCTTGGGAGCCTTTTCGCTAAATCTGCTTTTTTCTTATCTTCCTTTTGGCCTCTAGGCGAAGACTCAGAGCGTTTAAAGTCAATCCTAGCGACTCACACTTTCAGAGCCTCAACAAACGGTTCAATTCCCATCTACTCAAAAGGTGCCCTACATTGCCTCGGCGACATAGAAGACCGAATAGTATTTTTCATAGGTCTTTCTCACGATTGTTTCACTAATCTCTATCTCTGTGTCAAATATATCTCTACTTCTTGAGCCTACAGACTTTTACAAATATAGTGGGTGTAGCTGAAAGAGCCTTTATTGCCACCTCTATGCACAGCACAAGATATATCTGTTAAATCAGGTGACATACCTAGCAGCCACAGATCGAACGGTTGTAAAAGACTCGATAGGCTTCGGACGAGCTGAGTTTGCGAATTTAACCCCCTAGCCGCGTTATTCTCGGCGATCACGAATTGGGGCGGTTCTGACCAGCGCTGAGAAGCCGTGTTCTTCTCCAACTGTTGCTTTACCTCCCAGCCTACTGACATAATTTCAGTGCCAATGACCAATGGTTTTTCTGTAATAGTTGTTTCAGTGCCAACGATGACTGGATAAACTGATTCTGACTGCACTAAATTAACAAATTTATTTGCTTTGTAGAACTTTAAGCTAGAAACGTTGTTGACAATTACCTGTGAGCCTATAAAACTAATGAATACAACGGTGATAACAAAGGATCTTCCGCTGATAAATCGCTCGACAAAAGGAAGTTTTACCCGGTCAAAAAGTTTCTTTTGTCGATGGGGCTGCTCAGAAATTTGGGTGGTTTCGGCAGGTTTCAGAGTATCTCTATATGGAGGCTCGGAAATCGTGCCGATGCTAGCTTGCCAAAAAGGCGTTAGCCCAGCGCCAGCTAATACTAACAGGCTAGGGAAAAAGGCAAAGCTGTAGCGGTGTCCGCGCGTGATGTCAAAACCCAAACCGTAGCAGATGCAGAGAAATAAAATATTGGCTGCAAGAAAGAAGCTAGCCATTGATTGAATACCAGTTTGTCTGCTGGTTTGGCGGAGCTGAAAGCGCAAAGACCGCCTGATGTTTTTAATCAGCCAGGGTGCATAAACGGCCAGCAAAAAAAGGCAGCTTATGACAATAGCCGTCACAGCCAGCCTGCCATCGCCGTTGGTCATAGGAGAGAGCATTGTATAGAGCCAGCCTGCCAGAGACTGAACAATCGGATTTATCCAGTGCTGCCAGTTCGATGCGCCAGATCGTAAGAAGCTAGACTGCGGACTACCGTAAAAGTTCAGCAAAACGGGTATCCAGATGGCTGCGCTAGCAAAGGTTCCGATCGCCACAGTATAAATCCTTGTCCAGTGCCTCTGTCTCCACGCAAAGCCGTCAGATCGACATTGTTGAATGAGCACCCAGAGCAGCGCCAGGGCTTCGGCCAAAATGGTAAGACCACAGAAGTAATGTACCGATAAACTCAGTGCATTGATGAGAATCCAGCTCAGCGCTGTTGTCCAGCGAACTTCTCTCTTTTGCTTTAAGGCCTGCATAGACCACGCAAAGCAAGCCAATGAAGCCATTACCATCAGGATAGCTAAGGTGTAGTGGCGGGCTTCTTGCGACAGAAATACATCTAAAGGAGAGACGGCGATGAGCGCTGCGCAAAGTAGACCAGTAACACGGTTTTGAAAAGTTGCCCAGGCAAGTAGATAGATAACCGGCACGCCCAGCGCCCCGATAATGGCTGAAAGCGATCGCGCGCCCCACACAGAAGCGTAGCCATCAGGACGATGAAAGAGCTGCATCCAGGCATGAGCAATGACGAAATAAGTAGGTGGATGATTATCCTCAGCCAGCAGGTTTTTAACGACATCCACTGCCGTAGCACTAGGGGTTACTTGCAGAGGCCGCAGGAGTTGCTCAACGCTAATCACTTCGTTGAGTGGAATCATCTGAGACGCGTTGCCCAAGCTGAAAAGAATGGTAGCCACTTCGTCCATCCAAAGAGAAGCTGCGGTGAGGTGAGTCAGACGAATGGAGAGCGCGATCACAAACCAAACCAGCAGCCATAGCGCTACTTGATGATGAAGTAAATACTTTCTTAGCAACTGCAAACACGCTCCGCTATCTAAGCAAGCATGATACCTGCTTTAGGCCACTCAAAGACCCTCTTAATCTTCTCGATTTTGCTGTCTTCAGGTGTATTTTCTCCTGCTAATAAAGTCAAGGAAAAAGCCGAGGACTGTCAGTATCAAAGGATTCTCTAGAACAGGGCGTGGCAGGTGAGTATTTACCTATCTGTCGCGCTTTGTTTTTCACAACCTTTTTCTCCTAGCAGATTAATACCAGCGTCCCGGCTAATATCAAAACCGTTCTGGCAACAGCCTTTACGCTCAGCGGTTCACCTAAAAACAAAGCTGATAGCAGTAAAATCAAGACCAGGCTGGACTTGTCAACAGCTCCAGCCCCACTTTGGGAAAGTACGGACGCAGAGCAAAGTTCTCGATTGCTAGCGCGGCAAGGGTTCGCTACGTCTTGTTTTGGAGCCCCAAGGTGGTGACGAGGGCAATGCAGTGAGCCTAGCTCTATCTTCGGTGTAACTAGACCTATCTACTTATTTGAATAACTCTTTATTTGAATAGCTCTTTATCTTTAAGCCTGCGAATGACATTTTCCTAGCTGTTGCGTATGAAAATATAAATATCTATCTTTTCATACGTCACCTCCAGCTAGAGTGTGACAACTTTAGCGAAGCCTTATCACCTGTTCCTTGTTTATCTTTTTAATGTTTTATAGTGTTAACTGGCACAAATGTGAGGCACAAGCCGCAGTCCGTCAGATAGATTGAAATAAACTTATT
>JBGTGK010000315.1:0-4836 GCA_041746795.1 Phormidesmis sp. | reverse complement strand
TACAGCCTTTGAACACCTGCAATCAAGGTTTACTGGGGCAGAGAGTAGATAACACTCTGCATCTGATCGCACCTCCCATAGCACGCGCTGTGAGATCGCCCCTCCGCTACAATTCCATCCCCCGGTCACGCTTCTTAGCCCGATTCTTCTGCCGCTGCTCCGGCTGCTCCTGCCGCTGAACCGGCTCGTTTAGAAAAGTTTCCTAGACTAGCATCGACACAGCCCAGTCCTTTCGCGATAGTTCATTTTTAGTTGGAGTCTTAGCATAAGCCCAATACTGGCAATTAGTTGGGCTTTGGCAGATCAATCTAACGATGGTGACCGCCTATCACGTCTTTTGGAAAGTGCGATCACTCAGCTATTGCTTCATTCCTGATTTTGTTTATCCTCCTTCAGCCGTTTTACAGCAACATCCATTTCCTTCTCTAGCACTTCCGGACTTGGCATTTTATTTTTCAGAGGCGGCGGCAATTTATGAGTTGCGATCGCCAGCGGAGCCTCTGTTTGGCGCAAAGAATACTCCGCGATCGCTTTATTCTTAGATTTACATAGAATGATGCCAATAGTAGGCTGATCGTCCGTATGACGAAGCAGATCATCTACTGCGTTGATGTAGAAGTTCATTTTGCCTGAAAACTCAGGCTTAAATGCGCCCATCTTTAAGTCAATCACGACATAGCAGCGCAGTTGCAAGTGGTAGAAAAGCATATCAATGAAAAACTCTTCGCCGCCAACTTCTAGCCGATATTGGCTACCTACAAAGGCAAATCCTACACCTAGCTCCAGTAGAAATTCCTGAATGTGGGTGACTAAGGCTCTCTCTAAATCTCGCTCGACGGCTTTCTCAGGCAGCGAGAAAAACTCCAGGTTATAGGGATCTTTGACAAGCTGCTGAGCTAGATCCGATTGGGAGGGCGGCAGATGCTGCTCGAAGTTGCTCAGGGCACCTCCTTGACGCTCATAAAGCTCGCTCTCGATTTGGAGTATTAGAACGTTTCGGCTCCAACCATTCTCGATGGTTTTTTGTATATACCAAAGACGAGCATCCAGCCCTTTTACTTGCTGAAGAATGACCATATTGTGACTCCACGGAATTTGGTCAACCAACTGTTGACCAATTGACCAATCGGGCCAGGACTCCGCAAAGGTCTTCATATATTTGAGATTTGTTTGAGAAAATCCGCTAGTGCCTGGAAATTCCCGCTTTAGGTCGTGGGATAGCCGGTCAATGACCTTCGTTCCCCATCCTTCTTCCTCCTGCTTTGTTAGGATTTCTTTTCCAATCTGCCAATAGAGCGCAATCAGCTCAGCATTTACAGAGATAGCCGCGCGAACGTTGGCGGCTTTTATTCGCTTCTTTAATCCAGACAACAAGCGTTCGTAGCTGTCTGAAGAAAGGAAGGTTAAGTTGTCAGACATGAGTTCACCAGGGCAGAGCTAGAATTTCTTACGCGGCCAGACAACCTAGAAGGTCTACTGGAGCAGTGTTTCTACTTCAGACAGCTTCGACTTCAATACTCGCTGAAGCTTTTCAAGATCCTCACGAGTTGCAGATTGAAGTGCGGTATGCGTTAGTTTTTGAAGTCGCTGAGACGTTGACTTAATAGCTTTTGAAGGAGAGGTGTCGGCTTCAACGAACTTCGCTTTTACTTTCCTCACAAGTTCGCGAGTCTTAGCAACTGTAAGCTGCTCGTCTAAAACTTGATCGGTTGCCTCTAATCTTTCTTTCCGAGCTTGCTGCTCAGGGATCTTCAAATTTTTATCAGACAAGATGGCTAGTGCTAAAGCATGCGCTCCTTTTAGCCCCCTCTCACGAATAGCTGATTTCAGATCCAAGGGTAGCGATAGCATCGGCATCAGGTTCGATCTAACCGATGGCGGATTAAGTGCTAATTCCAGTAGAGACAGCAGAATTTTCTCTTCGTTAGCATGAAGACCCAACTGACCGATAATTTTCTGCTGCTGCGATTGAGTATCGCTCACAAGACCTTGAAGGCGATGAACCTGCTCTTGCCGCTCCAACCGTCTTAGGACAGTTGATAGCAGCACTGGTATGAGTTCTTCCTCTAGACCTGAGGTAGTAGACACTTCTTTGACAACTGCTTCTGCCTTGTCTAGGGGGTTTAGATCCTCGTGGTGAACAAACGTCAGCAAGGCTTTCCGATGCAGGTCTTTGGGCATCGGCGCAATCACAGCGCGAATAGTTTCCCATTCCAGGTACTTAGCGGCTTCCCAACGGCGTTGACCATCCCAAAGTAGGTAGCGATCGCCCTGAGGAATCAGAATAATAGGCGTAATTTGCCCATCTTTATCAAGCGTTCTCGCCAAGGTTTGAACACTCAACACTGGGATCGTCTGCCGAGGCTGTGAAGAATTAGGATCTATCAATGCTACTGAGATATCTTGCTCTCCCGACTGAGCTTTAAGCTGCGTTCTGAGAACCTCTAACTGCTCCTCAAGCTCAGGTGATTGAGATTTTCGGAGATCTTCAATTTCTGACTGAAGGATTGATATTTCTCGGGCATGATCAGTTGCAGTGAGCGCTTTATCAAAACGCCCTACTAGACTCGGTAACTTCTTTGGCATTTAACGACTCCTCGAAAGTGCGGCTACATCATCCGCCAGAACTAGAAAGTCCTCGCAGGCTGCGTGATTAGGTCGATGTTTCTGCAAAGGCAGTCCCAAAGCACTGGCATTCTTAAACTCAGAAGAATCCCGAACCTCAGGATAGAGGTTGACGTGGAGTTGCTCAGCAACCTCAGGCAATTGTTGTAAATACTGCCGGTGAATACTTTTCGACTTACTATAAAGGCTAGGAACTAGCCCTAATATTGGGGGCGCAGGATCGAGCTGCAACTCTTTAGTGATTCCTAAGAGCCACTGTACTAAATCGGCTACGCCAGAAATTGATTTCATTTCTAGCTGAATTGGAATTAACACATGCGTACTAGCAGCAACCGCATTTTCGCAAATTTTCCCTAAAGTGGCAGGGCAATCCAAGATGACTACATCATGGGCAGTCGGAGATGATTTCAACTTATCGGATAGAGCATATTCTCCTCTACGGCGAACTACCAGTTCATCCGCTAGTTGAGACATAGCAGGATGTCCCTGGCAAACTTCAACTTTTTCGCTGTCCCATGCTGGAATAAAAGGCCAGCTACCCTGGTATCCCTTTGATAAAACTTTGACCACTGACTTGTCATAGTCCACTGGAGGCAGGCCACAGAATACGTCAAGAGCCCTCTGTGGGTCGAGATCTATAAGTCCTACAGAAATGCCTTTATCCGCGAGGGCATAGGCCAAATGCACAGCAATCGTTGTCTTGCCAACACCTCCAGCATTCGCCAGAATCGCGAGAATGATCTGCTGCTTAGACATAAACAACCCTTCATACTTGTCGAATATCAATATACGACGCTTTGCGAAAATGTCAATCGTCGTATATCAATATATGACGAATTTATTAATCTATTTCTCGTCCGACTATTTTCTATGCAGCAAACAAGGCGGCTTCTCGCATGAGCGATTAAATGTGCTTGATCTGACGCATAAGCGTGGGGGTTGAAAGCGTATTGGTTATTTTGCAGATTTCTACTGCGTGACAGGCTATTATATTTTCTGTTCTTTGGTTATTTTGATGTTTGCTGTGCCTTGCCTGATTGAGAATTTCTATATTCAGCAGCAGTCTAGTGATACAGCTTGAAAGTCCAGCTCACTTCGATTGTGTCGCATAACGTCATACGACTGGTGCAGCCTAACCGATGAGATTGCTCTAGTCATGTCGCATGACATCATACGACGATCTATTGGAAGGAAAAATTATCTGACCCCAAGCCCCCGTTATCGATTAATAGCTGTTTTCAAGAGACAACCGCAACTGATAGTGATTGAGCTAATGGCCGCTGAAGTTGCTCTGCATTGCGCATTTTTTCTAAGCTTTTTTAGCTAAATTCTTTCACTATCTTCAGCAAAGGCTACTTAAGGTCATACGGTGAGGGTCAGGACAAGGGCAGGGGGGAAAGAGAGTGAGAGCAGTCTCCTGCTCAGTGAAATAATCTCAGAAAGCTAAGGCTTTTCAACTCAAGTTATCTGCACTCGCCTCTCTACAATGATTGATACATAGTCGAACGTCGTTTTGCCCAATTCCTATGGCCTCACCAGGTGTTTTGATCACAGGTTGCTCGTCGGGCATTGGCAACGCTCTCTGCTGGGCTTTTCAGAGCAAAGGCTATCGCGTGGTATCAACTGCTCGGCAAGTAGAGCAGCTCAAGGAATTGCAGGCAGCAGGAATGACTGTAATGGATTTAGACGTTAACAACCAACGAGCTGTAAAGAAGGTTATTCACTCAGTTCTTGCAGCCGAAGGCAAAATTGATGTTTTAGTCAACAATGCAGGGTTTGGGCAATTTGGCCCCTTGATTGATATCGATCAAGACAAGCTTCAGCAGCAGTTTCAAACCAATACTTTTGCGCCTTTATGTTTAGCACAGCAAGTTGCCCCATCAATGAAGGAGCAGGGATCGGGACTAATTGTCAATATAGGCAGTATCTCAGGCCTCGTGCCAACTCCTTTTGCAGGTGCTTATTGCGCCTCCAAAGCTGCCCTTCACAGTCTGTCTGAAGTAATGCGTATGGAGCTTGCACCTTTCAATATTCAGGTTGTGACAATCCAGCCTGGTGCGATCGCCTCTAGTTTTGGCAACTCAGCAGAAAGTAGCCTAGATGAAGTCGCTAGTTCAAAATCGTGGTACACCGAGTTAGAGACGAATATTCGAGCGAGGGCGAAGCTTTCTCAATCGGCAGCTACTCCATCTGATAAGTTCGCGGCGGAGC
>JBGTGK010000314.1:0-20174 GCA_041746795.1 Phormidesmis sp. | reverse complement strand
TGGGAAGCATCTGCCTGAGAAGCGTCAGTTTTAGAAGCGGCGAAACTAGCAGCAGAACCAGGCCAAACCGGCGAATTCATGTGATACCTCGTAGCCAGATAGTCTAAAGGATAATACGTTTTAATCCTCACGCCAGGCAGTCTATCTCAAGCTGGGCTTAAGCCTAACGCCTTCATCATGCGTTCTATGTCAAAGTGCTGCGTCATCAGGTGATCGATGCACTCTACTTTAATGGGCTCGTGTAAGCGCACTTGGTCAAACGCTTGATCGATCATTTCTACCGTGGTTAGCGTGTCTAAGTCTACTGAGAGAATAGGCACTTCCAAATCCTGAGCGCGTTCTAAAATGTCGGCGCGAGGCGCGAGTCTGCCGGTGAGGACGAGGCACTGGGTAGAGCTTTCGAGGGCAGCCATTTGGATGTCGAAGCGATCGCCCCCCGTCACCACCACCATATTGTGCGCCCGGTTAAAATAGCGCAGCGCCGAATTAGCATTCATCGCGCCAATCGAAATCTCTTCAACCATAATTTGATCGATTCGCTCAGGGCTATTGAGAATATCGGCCTTCAGGTGATGTACCAGGGCTCCGACGCTAACGCTGCGCATGATTGCCGTCCGGGGCAAAATGCCGAACACCGCAATGTCATGCCGCTCAAGGTACTCTTTTACCGGCTTCATCACGTCTTTAATGAGATCATCGGGTACGTCGTTAATCACAACGCCCAGCAGCCTATCTCCCAGCTTTTCCTTGGCGACCAGCAGCTTATCGACCACCAGCGCCGAACGATAGCGGGCTACCAAAATCACCGAAGCCCCGCTCATCTTCGCCATATCCGGCAAAGACAAGCCAAACAGAGCACCCTCTTCTAAATCACCCGGCCCCTCAATCAGTAAAATGTCCTCCCCTTTGCTTTCGAGAGCGGCTTTAACCTCTAGAGGATCTATTAGCTTTTCTTTGGAAAGCTGGTGCGTAATCGTTTTTTCATCCAGTAAAAACAGCGTAGGCCTTACTCTGTCTGCTCTTAGCTCAAGGGTTCTGGTAATAAAGCGAACGTCTTCATCTATTGCATTGCCGATTTCTCCATCGGCCTGATTGGTGGCCTCATTTGCGCTCTCATTTGCGCTCTCACTGGGGCAGGTACCGATAGGCTTGGCGTAAGCGACATCTAGACCCTGCGATCGCATCTGCATCGCTAGGCCCAACACAGTCGCCGACTTACCGCTATACGACTCAATAGACCCAATGAGCAAATGCTTGGACGAGCGATCAGATGATTGGCTCACGCCTCAACTCCTTATCAATGCTATATCAAGGCTTCCACCCAAGCAGCTAGCCTACTCAAATAGTTAAACCTAAACCACCCACTCATTCTGCCACGTTCACTTACAGCCGCGTTAGGAAAATGGCCGTACAGCAGAAAGAGCTGGCCTAGATTGGGATTTTCCTTAGGTCAGAGGGCTCTTCACAGTAGCTAATAGATGTGAAAGGGTGAAAGGGAGCATGGGGGAGGAGATTATTCGTCCATTCGCAGTAGCTTGCGGTAAAAGCCTTGATCGAAGTCGGGTGTTTTGTCCTGGTTCATGGCAACTACCACCGTGATTAAAAAGTCTACGAATTCGAAGGTGGCCATGGTGATTTCGTAGGTGAGTTCCGCGTCGCCGTCGAACTGCATACGGCAGCGGGTCAGGTCGGCGGGCAGCATAGAAACATTCCAGGTGGCTAAGAAAGGAATGCTATCGGTGCCCTCAATGGTGCGTTCGCCTTCGATGTTGCCGTTTTTGTAAAGGCCGATGGCATAGGGCAGGGCGTTGCGCTTTTTGCCCTGGTAGTAGGGCAGGTAAACGCTTGCTTCGGGCTTAGTAGCAGGCTTGATAGATTGAAGAGACATAGCAGCTATGGAACTTGGGATGAAACGACCCTATTTGGTTTAATCATTCCCGAGGGCTGTAGAAGTTGACCATCAGCCCAGCGTCAGCTAGCTTTCATCTGGGCAGGAGCCGAAGAGCCCTACAGAGCATCGGGAGGATATGGTTAAATTAAGAAATATTTGTTACGGGATCTAAACAAAAATACGTATGTCAGATTTCGCTGAATCCGCTGCTCCTGACCTAGCTAACGAACTGGCCCATGAGCTAGCCGTCGAGCTGGCCAGAGAGGCAGACTTAGCCTTCAATGCTGAGCTGTTCAAGGGATATGCCGGACGACGGCTAAAGGCAGCGATCGCACTCATTGCCCTTTGGGTCATCACGTTTTTGCTGCACAGCGTGGCCTGGGGCCATGGTTTTGTGCTAGCGATCACCGCGCTAATGATCGTTCATGCGCTTCGCGTAGTGCTAGCTGATCCCTTGGCAGTCCCCGAGGCGCTCCCTTCTAGCCAGGGCCAAATCCTTCAAAATGAGGCTCAAAATGAGACGGACTGGCCCTACGTTTCTTTCTTAGTCGCCGCAAAAAACGAAGCGCAGGTCATCGGTCAGCTAGTCGAATCTTTACTGCGGATTGACTATCCTTCTACTCGCTACGATCTGTGGATTGTCGATGACTACAGCACTGACCAAACGCCTCAAATATTAGATGCACTCGCTCAGCAATATCCCCGGCTCAACGTCATTCATCGTGGCCCAGATGCAACCGGCGGTAAATCGGGCGCTCTGAACTTAGTGTGGACTAAAACGAGGGGCGATTTGCTAGCGGTATTCGATGCGGATGCTCATGTGCCGACCGATTTGCTGCGTCATGTGGTGCCGATGTTTAGCGATCGCCAGACGGGGGCGGTGCAGGTGCGTAAGGCGATCGCCAACGCAGGCGCTAACTTTTGGACACGCGGGCAAAAGGCTGAAATGGCCTTAGATAGCTATATGCAGGAGCGGCGCATTGCCATCGGCGGCATTGGCGAGCTGCGCGGCAACGGTCAGTTTGTGCGGCGCATTGCCATTGCCCAGTGCGGCGGCTGGAACGAGGAAACCATTACAGATGATTTAGACCTTACCATTCAGCTTCACCTGCACCAGTGGGACGTTGGCCTGCTGTTTGCGCCCCCAGTGGAAGAAGAGGGCGTCACTACAGCCACAGCCCTTTGGCATCAGCGCAACCGCTGGGCAGAAGGCGGCTTTCAGCGCTATTTGGACTACTGGCGGCAGCTGGTTAAAAACCGCTTGGGCTGGCAAAAGTCGATTGACATGGCGGTCTTTTGGGTGATTCAGTACATGATGCCTGCGGTCGTGCTGCCCGATGTGGCGATCGCCCTCGTTTGCCACCGGCTGCCGGTGTTTGGCCCAATTACCCTTTTGGGCATAGCGCTATCCCTATGGGGCATGTTCACCACCATTCGCCGAACCGAGCAGGCTTCTGCGTGGAGCGCTGCTGTTCAAACCTTTCGAGGCACCCTGTATATGCTGCACTGGGTGCTGATTATTGCCACTATGGCCATGCGAATTTCGGTGCGACCCAAACAGCTAAGGTGGGTTAAAACTATCCACGGCGCGACCTGATAATTCGCGCGATCACCACGCATAGGCCCACCGACAGCCCGATTCCCATAAAGGCGATCGCCGCTATGCCAGCCTGACGAACGGCGATCGCACTCAAGGCCCACACCGCCACCGCCGGATAAGTCGCATCGTCATATTTAAGCGCTACTAACGCCGTGATCGCGGCGCTAATTCCCATCATCACCAGCGTAGATCCTGCGCTAACCGTAGACAGGCTAGTTTCCCCTGGGCCGACAAAGCTGACCAGCAGGGCGCCCGAAACATTCACGACAGCGGCTATTGTAATCCAGCCAAAGTAAACGCTAATCGGGGCCTGAAGCAGCCAGCGCACTTTGCGGGTCGGGCGGGCCAAGCGCGTTTGCACATAGGCAAAGGCCAAGCACACCCCAATGCCCAGCATGAAAAGTACCGACCACCAAAAGTGAAAGGTCAAAAACACATACAGCCAGATGATCTGGCACGCACAAGCGCCAATTACACCCCAGGAGACTTTTGCCAGGATGGCGTCGTGCCGCTGAGCGGGCAATACCTGATAAATGCTGTAGGCGATTAGCCCAATGTAAATCAGCCCCCAAATCGCAAAGGCGTAGCCAGCCGGGGTAATCAGCACGCCGCCCAGAATAGTGTTGGAGACTTCGCCCGTGTTTTTGCCTGCTGGCGGATACATGTTTGAAAGACCGTTGATGGCGATCGCCATCAGCACTGCTGCCACAGTTAACCACTGCCGTCCAATCTGCCCTATTGACTTTTGCATAGTTAACTTTCCCGGTAGTCCCTTTTGCTCAGTATTTGCTCAGTATGCGCTCAAGCGTCGGGCGGTTCGCGCTCTTCGGGCCACAGCAGCTTAACGGCTAATAGTCCAAAGCCAATGGCCGCGATGCCTTTAATAACTTTTTCGGGCAGAAAAATCGCGGTGCTCTCGCCGAGCAGTACGCTGAGCAGTGAGGCGAACAATAGGGCACTGGCCGATCCTAAGAAAACAGCTTTGGGCGACGAGGACGATCCACTGAGGGCGATCGCAGCTAGCTGACTCTTGTCTCCCAGCTCTGAGATTAAAACGGTGATAAAGCTAACGACTAAAAGCTGAAAGTCCATAAATTCAATGCCCAACAACATCGCCAATCAGACCGATCATAATCACCAGTAGTAAAATTCCAGCGCAGTTATCTAAGGTCTCTTCCGACACGCGCTTAGATAGCCACTGACCTAGCAAAACGCCGATTAAGCTAGTTGCGATCAAGGCTAGCCCTGCCCCCAAAAACACCACAAAAGGCGACTGAGACTGTGCGCTCAGCAAAAGGGTTGCCACTTGAGTTTTATCACCTAGCTCTGCCAAAAAGATAGTAATAAACGTGGATAGGAAAACGCCCCAAAAGGCACCTGTGTCGCTAGAAGGCGCTGATTTTGGCGAGATGGGCTTAGGAACAATCACAGGTAAAGCAATTTCATATTTTTTTCATTATCCGTAAAGCCGCTAACAAGCGCAACACCGAGTGTCATCATCAGCGGCTCGGCAGGCATTCCGTTAGCCTTCAGAAGCATCATCAGAGGGCACCTCTGGCGTCAAATCTATCACAACGCTCTCTATTCCTACTGCCTCATAAAACCGCTCCATTTCATCACTCCGATTCCCATAGATGCCAGTAATTTGCTGTTCGCAGCACTCAATGGCAAAGTCATTCATTTCGGCGGGCTCAATGTTATACAGCTGCTTAAAGGTGTCTGGCTGAACCCGGCAGAAGGAGGGACGCTTGTCGTAGATGCGGCAGTTGCGCTCGGCTTGATCATAGTTGATGCACCAGCCGTCTTTGCCGACCATACTCAGGTACAGAGCTAGCTCGGCGGGTGAAAGATAGTCGGAAAGATCAGGGCGGTCTGCTGGATCGAGCTGGCAGCAGGCACCGCAGTTTTTAACGCACTGCCAGGTAGCCATCATATTTCCGGGCATATTTCCGGGTAGGGTGGGCACTGCCCACATTACGACATTACACCGCCAGCCGCCATCTTGATTTGCATAGCCATCGGATTTTGTGCCGCCATCTGGTTTCACATAGCAGCAGGTTTTGTGGCAGGTTTTGTGGGCGGTGTCCATCCTACCTTAGAATTTTGTAAACAATGTCTAATTCCACCTGCCCCCGACAGGTACAATGCTGCTTAAGTACATGATTGTTTTAATGTGGTTCGGTTGGAACTGTTCGGAGGATAAATGGCTCTTTTAGCTTTAAGTTTGGGCAACCCCTTTGCTTTTCTGAGTAATATCGATTTTGTTTTGATTGGGCAGCTCACCATGCTGGCGCTGGTCGTTATTGCTGGCCCTGCGGTCGTCTTTTTGCTGGCGCTTCGAGGCGGCGACCTTTAGGCTTTGACTCATTAGCTAAAAAAACGAACTGATTAAAAATTCTCCTGACCGATCGCGTCAGGAGAATTTTTAATGTCTGCTTGATGTCTGAATGGCCGAAGGGCGCTGTTGAAGGATGAACTGAGCGATCGCTAAATCCACTGGCGTTGTCACCTTCAAATTCGTCTCTTCCCCTTCTACAATGCTCACCGGCACGCCGCATTTTTCTAGCAGGGCTGCATCATCTGTTACCTGCCAGTTCTGCTGCTGCCCTTTAGCATGACACTGCTTTAACAGCGCCACTTCAAATCCCTGGGGCGTTTGCGCGGCCCATAGCTGAGCGCGATCGGGGGTATGCGCAATCAGGCGCTGAGCATCTACCTGCTTGATAGTGTCTTTTACGGGCACTGCGGCGATAAAGCCCTGGGCTTTTAGGGCAGCTTCGGCGCAGCGGTTAAAGAGGGCTGGCGTGGCTAAACAGCGGGCACCATCGTGAATGAGGACGTGGCTTGCATCCTCGGGCAGCGCCTGCAAGCCGTTGAACACAGAAGCCTGCCGGGTATCGCCGCCTTGAATAAAGGCCACTGGCAAGGATCGCCCCATTTGCTGAGCTAGGGCATCTACTATTTGCTCAATCTCAGGCCTGTCCACCGGCTGACAGATGATGCCAATCCACTGAATGCAGGCAGCCGCAGTGGCCGCTTCTATTGTCCAAGCCAAAATAGGCCGCTCTAGCAAGGGCATCAAAAGCTTATTGCGATCTGAGCCCATGCGACGCCCAACGCCAGCAGCCGGAATTAGGAGATGCACAGGGGTAAGCATGTTTCATCGCAAATATATCGTTGCCTCCTTATATATTTGCACTTCAGCGGTAGCGATGAACACTTATCACTGCGATTTTGGTTTTATTTCCTATGGAACCGAGCTAAGCAAGCCAGCGTCCCCTAGAATATGAACGGATAAAAATACGAAACCGTAACCCGTATGCGTATATTGGCCCTAGTTCCGGGTGGCATCAGCGATCAGCTTTTGTTTTTCCCCGCCTTAGAAGATATCAAGCAGGCCTACCCCAACGCTGAAATTGCGGTTGTTGCTGAGCCTGAGGCGGCGGCAGCCTATCGAGTCTCAAAAATCGTTGATACCATTTTACCGTTCGCTTTTTCAGGGGCCAAAAGTCCTGCTGACTGGGCAAATCTGCTGGGGCTGATTCGCGATCGCGAGTACGAAGTCGCTATCTCTACCAGCCCCAAGTGGGACACTGGCTTTCTGCTGTGGCTCAGCGGCGTACCGGCTCGCATTACGTACAGCAGCACCCGTACGCCCTGGCTGTATACGGCTACCGTCCCCGACAAATCGCAGCAGCAAACCGAATATCAGGCCGATCGCTATCACGACTTACTAAGCGCCCTGAACATTGACGGGCCAACGCCGCTGCCTGCGATTAACGTGCCAGAAGGGGATATTGCCTGGGCCAATGCGCTGCGCGATCGCCTCAATTTAAAGGGTGGCTACGTCCTGATGTACCCCGGCCCGGCTACCGGCAAAGGCGACGGCTCGGCTAGCTATCCGATCAAGGGCTGGCAAGCGCTGATCAAAGACTTTCGCAAAAAGCAGCCAAAGCTTCCCGTCGTGCTACTGCAAACCAACGACAGCACAGCGCAGGTAAACCTTCTCAAGCAAGCAAACACAGACCTCATCATTGCGACTGCCACTAATTTAGGTCAGGCCGCTGCCATCATTGCCGGAGCCGATTTGGTGCTTAGCCCCGATAGCCATATCATGCAGCTAGCGGTAGCCCTCAAGGTATTTACGCTGGCCCTCTTTGGTAAAAACAAGCCCGAAGAAATGCTGCCACCTGTGCAAAGTGAGGAAACTCGGTTCTTAGGCATTGCCTCTAGCACGAGCAAAGTTGCAGACATCCAGCCAGAAACCGTCTTACAAAAGGTTTGGGGAGCCTAAAGGAACAACCTATCTTTAGATAGCTAGTAAGCTGCTTTTAGATAGATACAGACCCTCACCTCTTACCGATACAATTTAAATCTTATAAAGCAGCACTTTTGCTCATTTGTCAGACCTATTTTTTTGAGCTTAAATAAGGCTACTACCACGTTGCTCAACTGTTAAATTACCGCTGTTAGACTTATGGATCGTATTCAAGTACAGGCATCCGAGCTTTGGGATCTCCTATTTGCTGACGAAACTGCTGAGACTTATCAAAAGGCTCTCAATTTGACCGGCACCATCCTCAAAGAGTTTGCTCAGCTGATTTGGCTGGTTATTTGCTCTGTGTTTGTGTTTGGCGCTTGGTTTAGCGACACCTCAGTACGAGCAGGCAAGAGTATTCGCGAGTGGATAGAGCAGTCGAGCGATGAGATTAGCGTACCTACCGACTCTAAATCTGTAGCCGAAAAAGGCAAAAGCCTTCTCGATACGGGACGCACCGGGATTGCTTACCTACTCGACCAAGCTCGCGAGCAGCTAGGCATCGATCCTCAAGAAATGCCCGCCATCGAACGAACCGCTAACGCGATTAAGCCAGCCCCTACTAGCACCCCTATCAACGCTGTCTCAACATCTGTGCCTGAGCCTTCTTCGACAGCAGCAGCAGAACTCCCTACGGTTGAGCCTTTTAGTAAGCCTGCCAGCGCTCCGAGTACCGATATGTCAGATAGCCAGACAGTAGGTAGTAGCCGAGGGGCAGGGAGTCAGAGCTTTAGCAGCCCACCTGAGGAAGAGGTCACTAGAGAAGACGACGATGGTGGGTGGTCTTCTCAGCAAGAGGATTAGAGGCCTGCTAGTAGCTGTTTGCTTAGACTCTGGGCAATCTAGAGGAGTGAACGTAAGGGTCACTGTTCGATGTATGGCTTAACCTAGCTAACGTTACAGAACGTCACAGATATTGGTGTTGCACTTCGGAGCTTTGGCAAAGAAGCCGACAGTTTGGAAACGGTTGCTTCTCGCTGCGTGCAATATCTCCACCAAAATTTCGTAGACTCTGCTACCAAGAAATCTGCCTGCGCACTTATCCGTTTTTTTAAAAACACATTCCTACAGTAATCTGCCGACTAGCTTGCAGGCTCAGATTCAGACTTCAGATGCTCCCCTTCCCGCCAAGGTCAAATGCTTGACTCTGCTATCGAGCTTGGGCGACAAGGTTGAATGGTGTGATCGCCAAGCCTCTCAAGGCCATCAAGCCATTCCGCTCACGAGTGAACAAGCCGTCAGCCAAATTCCAATGATTTCACAGCTTATCAAAAGCTTTGGCCTCGATATTAGCTGTGCGTTAGCGCCTGATCCAAAGCTCTTGATAGAGCTAGAGCAAAAAACCTGCAATGTGTTTTATATTCCAATTGCAGCAGTCAGTGAGGTCATCCCTGCTCAAACCGAATTCGTTGAGCCGTTTGGCATCAAATCAGTCATTGGCTTTGGGGGAATGCTGCCTTCGGGCAATCTATTCACCATTATTTTGTTTTCTAAGGTTGAGATTCCAGCAACAACAGCCCAACTGTTAAAAACGCTACCCCTCAGCATCAAAATGGCCATCCTTCCTTTTGATCGAGGTCATCTCTTTAGGCCACTCCAGACCGTTTGATAGCAGCTGTTTTCAATATGCCTATATGGTTCTTACGCGACATATGATGCAGAGTAGGAAACTGAAAACTAACCATCCTTCAGAAGAGGTGCGCCCTTCAGAAGAGGATACAGAAAAAGTTATAGAGCTGCAAGCGCAGGTAGCTACATTAGAAGAGTTGCTACAGCTTTATGAGCAATCCGCGATTGAACACGAGCAGCGCTTGCAAGGTGCCCTTCAAAAACTGCAAGATCACGCCCATCAGTTAGAGCACGCTCAGTCCACGTTGCAGACCCTGCAAACCATTCTAGATAGCATGGGGGATGCTGTCGTGGTCGTTGATAGGGCAGGTCAGCCCATATTTAGCAATCCTGCGGCGAGACGCTTGCTCAACGGCGAATCTTTAGATCATTACCATCATTGGACAAAAACCTGCGAGATTTTTGAGGCCGATGGTGTTAGCGCCTATCCGATCGAAGAACTCCCTTTAGCCAGGGCGATTCGGGGCGAAGGTATAGAATCGGCCCAAATGCAAGTTGTCCGAAAAAACACCCGCCAAAGCCAGTGGCTTAGCGTCAACGCTAGGCCGCTCAAGTCCGAAGGTCAACTCACTGGCGCAGTCGCCGTTTTTAGAGACATTAGCCAGAGTAAACAATTTGAACAGGGCTTGCAACAATCCAACAAAGCCTCTCAGGAGCAAGCCCAACTAATAAAGCAAACGCTACAACAGCTAAAGCAAACCCAGGCACAGCTCATCCAGAGTGAAAAAATGTCGAGCCTGGGTCAAACCGTGGCGGGTATTGCCCACGAAATTAATAACCCTGTCAACTTTATCCATGGCAATTTGCAGCCCACCCGTGAGGCATTTCAAGATCTGCTTGACCTAATAGGCCACTTTCAAACGGCCTATCCAGATCCTGCTTCAGAGATTATAGACGCTGTTAACGCTGTGGATGCGCTTATGGATCATGCAACTCAATGCACAGCGTTGCCACCAGGTACACTGTCGCCAGCTATCACCATTCGCACCAAAATTTTGGGGGACTATGTAATTGTTCAAATGTTAGACAACGGGATCGGGATTCCTGAAAAAAACAAATCTAAAATATTCGATCCCTTTTTCACCACTAAGCCGGTGGGTCAAGGGACAGGACTAGGCTTATCTACTTGCTACCAAACTGTTGTTGAAACCCATCAGGGCTACCTAGAGTGCTTCTCCCGCGAGGGGAAAGGCACTCAGTTTGTGATGAAACTGCCTATCCAACTGACCTGTTCATAAAGGTTGCAGATTAAACAGTACAACGCGTAGCCCAGGTGATCGCCCTTTTGTATTCGCCCTTTTGTATTCGGCAGTGCTGAGCTAAAGCTATCCGTTCAAGCCGTTGCTTTTAGTCGTCTACGCTTTGCTAGGGTTCTAGAACCGACCGCTCCCATGATGAAAATTGCCGCAACAGAGGCAGGCTCTGGCACGCTAGTGGGGGATTCTATAGGGGGTTCTTCGCTATTAAGGGATGCCAGGGCAAGGTCGCTCACGAGATGATAGGCGGCTGTGGTGGGGTGAACGTTATCCCAGAACAAATACTGATCGGGGTTGTCGCAGATATCCTTGACGTTGGTTAGGCAAGGGTCTGTTACGTTAGTCAGCCCAAACGTGCCTGGGTTTGCTAGTATGCTTGCAAACAAAGTGTTGACGTCAAGCTCAGTGACATCTGTATCGGTATGGCTCTGTCCAAAGGTGCTTAGTTTGTCCGCCAACAGCTTATTGTGAGTTGCTGTTAGCTGGTTGAGGAGAGAAGAGATGTCTTGGGGAGTTTGGGTATCTAACAAGTCAGCAAAAGGAGATTCTCCTAACGAAGGTAGATTGACCACTAAAAACTTTTTGGCTCCCAGGCTGCTTAGCTGCGTGAGCCTGTCAATGATGTTATCGGTAACAAAGTTAGGGAGCTGTTCAAGCGGCAAGCTTCCTAAAGAGGCTGGGTTAAAAAAGGCTTCGTTATAGTCATTACCACCCACCCAAACTACGTTGAGAGCGTTGGGGTTAGGAGGGACAATGGCTGAGAAGATCGCAAATTCATCAACCTGATCTTGAAATCCTGGTAAAAGGCTGGCTAGGGGACGAATGTCATCTTTTAAGACGTTTTGATTTGAAGACAGTGCTCCGGCGAAGGCAAAGTTAATCCCTTGAGTGGGCAGTGGCGCAGTGGGGTTAAGTACGAGCTGAGTACTCAACGTAGGCGATAGGCCTAAAGATTGACCCAAATCGTCAATCCAGATTGGCCCATTTGATAGTTTTTGGGCATAGGGTGGGCTGAACGGTAGGGCAGGAACGCCCAGAAATGAAAAGGCGCTGGTCAAGTTATATAAATTTCCTGAATCTACCAGACTGTCCCCGAAGACGTTGAGCCCTTCATAGGAAGCGGCCATTGCCTTAAGCGGGATGAGGCCCGATGCGATCGCAATCCCCACAGCAACCAGTTTCATTTTCATTTTTTTGCTTGCTGTGCTTAACACAGCCCTAAATCAAAGTATTCAACCGAGAAGGTAGCCCCTACATTTAAACATCAACATTTCTTGAGATACCTTTTTATAGGTCAGACCCCTCGTTTACTCCGTAAAGCGTGTGAGGTTCTTCATGAAAAAGCTGTGAATATTTTTGGAACTGACAATATCTGGCAATATAATATCTGGCAATATTTAGAGCGATCGCCTGGGTCAGGCCAAACCTGTTTGAAGACTCACTGAGATCGCGCCACCTCAGCAACCATCAAATACAAAAAGGGCGCTGTACAAAAAATGTACAGCGCCCTTTTTAAGCGAGCCTGGAGAGATTCGAACTCCCGACACCGTAGTCCGTAGCCACGTGCTCTAGTCCACTGAGCTACAGGCCCACACAGTTCCCTCACGGGGCTTTAATATTAGCACAGCACCCGGACGTACAGCTCAACAAAATAGCGACTTTTTCATGAGTAATTCCGACCCAATTTCTGCGCTCACTCATCTAGACAGTCAAGGTCAGGCCCAGATGGTCGATGTCTCCGCTAAAGACACCACCGTTCGGCAGGCTACCGCCACTGGCACGGTCACTATGCAGCCTGCTACCTTAGCCGCGATTCAGGCAGGCAATGCCCCCAAAGGCGACGTCATCGGCACGGCTAGGCTCGCAGGCATTATGGCCGCTAAGCAAACCGCGCTGCTAATACCGCTGTGCCACCCTTTACCGCTTAAAAAAATTGAGGTCACATTAGAGCCCGATGCTGACTTACCAGGCTATCGCATTCAGGCCACCGTCAAAACCAAGTCCGAAACGGGCGTAGAAATGGAAGCCCTAACCGCAGTTTCTATAGCGGCACTAACGCTGTATGACATGGCCAAAGCACTCGAAAAAACGATGCAGATTGGCAATATTCAGCTGCTCGAAAAAATCGGCGGCAAGTCCGGCCACTGGCAAAGCGATCCTCACGATTAGGTCATTCCTTATACAATAGGTAAGTCACTTCTCTGCCTTTCCTTATGCCTCCTCGCTGGCCCCGCAAACCCGATCCTGCCAATGATCCTCCTCTGCGCAAGCTAGAAGACCGCATTAACTTTGCGGTTCACGTCGCTGGGTTCTCCTTAGTAAACTCCGTCATCTGGTTTTTTAACACGGTCAATCCGGGTTCCCTACCGCTTGCCAAAACCGTTACGTTTACTATGCTAGGCATTTTGTCCGTTCATTCCCTGTATATTTTTGCGATCGCCGACTACTCACCCAAAAAACTGGACGTCGGCAAATAGCTGCCCAAAGCAAATATCAAAACCCTATAAATCAAGGAAAAATCCGCCATGACCTCAGCAAACTCGACCGAAATGCTAGAAGCACTCGCCGCTGAAATCGGCGAAAACATCTATATGGATATCGCCAAGTGGCATCTATATTTAGGCGTTGCCAAGCTGCACACTCCCCTAGCCGAAAAGCTTTTGCCCATGGTAACCGCCAATAACATCTCCGAAGATGCGGTTGTAAAGGTGCTGCAAGACATTCCCGTCAAGCTAGGCGGCGGGCGGCAAACGCTACCCCTAGCGGAGCTGCTACCTATGCAGTGTCAGGTTAACCTAATCGATTTGCTCGAAGACTATCAACGCCAGCTGTAACTCGGTTTTCCCAAGCGCAATACTTGCCATAGGGGTGCGAGGCCTGCGACCTCTGTGATCGAGCGACTATACAACTTTTGGATTGAAGTTATAACTTTTGGATTGAAGTTACATAACTTCTCCAAATTTCTACTGAAATTTCTTTCTAATAAAGAAAATAAAAGTTAATATTACTTATATGCATGATTCATTTTAGTGATTAGTTAGGAGAACAATGGGAATTTTCGAATTTGTTTTTGGTAAGAGCGCGCCCAAAGATGACAGCAAAGGTAAGCAGGCCTATTACCTGAACGATGATGACTCTAAAAGCTTTGGTGATATTGACTACATGCGCTCTAGCAAAATGGTCAGACGCACCTTTGCTAAAAAGAAGGGCCAAGAAAAGCACTTTGAAAGCGTGCGACAGATTTCGGCTGACAAGGCAGGTGTTGTAGACAGCAATGCGGGCCTTTTTTCCCCGCTGACTCAGGCTGCGGTGAGCGATAACAACGCTGGCTCGGCTGGTTTCAATTCGAGTGTGCCAAAGTCTGTGCGGCCTAACCGAACGGCTAAGTCTGGCGATATGGATATGTTCCGCAACATGGCTAAAGATATCCGCAAGTAAGCTCAGCTTATTACCTACCTAAACGATGACTAGCCGTGCAGTCATCGTTTTTTTATGGCCGTTAAAATCAGAAACGCTTTATGTTTCTTTACTTTGGAGCGTTGGCAGCACTTGCTGTGATAGCGTAGCGGCCCTGGTGATCATCAGCCCTGCTAACGCTAGCCACAGCAGATGAGGGCTCTCTAGCCAATGTGCGGTTAAGGCCAGCGGTAAAAAGCCAACCAGGGCGGCGACGAGGGTCGCATTACGTAGGGTTCGTCCGGCGGTGAGGCCCAAAAAATAGCCGTCTAAGGTGAACGCGATCGCCCCAAAACCCAGAACAGGAATCAGCCAGACTACGTACTTGGGCACCTGATTGAGCAAAATGCTGTGGCTGGTGAGCAGGCTAAAAAAGGGCGTCGGCCAGATCAGCAGAGTGAGTGCGATCGCCAACCCCAAAGCCACACTTCCTACCGCGCCCAACATCAGCAGCCAGTACAAATCTGCAAACGCCCTGCGCCCATAAAAGCTGCCCGCATAGCTTTCCACTGCTAGCGCAATTCCATCCATGAAATAAGCCGCCATCAGCACGACCTGAAGCAGCAGCGTATTGACACCTAAGACGGTATCCCCCATCCCCGAGCTGAAGTTGGTAAACAGCGACATGGATATCACCAGGGCAAACGTGCGAATCAAAATGTCGAGGTTCAGGCCAAATAAGCTTTTGAGCGCAGCTAACTTCCACAGCCGAGACTTAATCTCGGGCCATAGCTGCCAGGGCACGCCGCTCGCCAAAATTAAAGCCAGCGCGGTGAACAGCGTTAAATATTGACTGAGCGCGGTGGCTAGCCCTGCGCCGTAGCTACCCCAGCCCAATACCCGAATGAACCAGTAGTCTAAAGAAATATTGCTGAAGTTGCCAACAACCGCGAGCACAACCACCTGCCGTCCCTGCTTGCGACCCAGCAGCCAGCCCAGCAGCACAAAGTTCACCAGCACAGCCGGTGCATCTATAATCTGTCCGTTGTAAAAATCCATCGCGGCGGCTCTCACCGCTGGCCCCGCCTGCAACAGTGAAAAACCAGCGGCGGCAATCGGTGCTTTGAGCAACAGCACAATGAGTCCGGTGCCTAGCGCCAGCAGCGAATTTCTCACGACGATTAGCCACACTTCAGTTTGGTCGCCACTTTTTTCAGAGAGCCCAAGCGCTTGAGCTGTCGGCCCGGTCGTACCCATCCGAAAAAAATTGAAGCTCCAGTAAATCACGTTGAAAATAATCGTTGCCAAAGCTACCCCGTTGAGATAGCGAATGTCTTCTAAATGGCCTAAAAAAGCGGTGTCTATCAGGCCCGCGAGCGGCACCATTAGGTTTGAGGTTGTGTTGGCGATCGCCAGCTTACAAAACGGTCTGATCCATCCCTTTGTCCTTGGCTCAGTTGTCCTCAGCATGGTTTTCAGTGAAAGGCCTGCCTACAAGGATAATCTGCTTCTGTCAATACGTTTTTTAGCCGAAATGGGAAGTCTATGACTGTTCAGTTCAATCACGAGTTCCTACTGCGCTAGCCATGTTTGGCGATCGCAAGCAAACGTTTTGGTAAAGAGAGTCATGAATCGCAGCGGCCTAACGGTTTTAAGTATCACTACGCTCCTCAGCGGCCTCCTCGTTGGCTCAGCAGGCACGCTTTCTGCCCAGGCTAACGGCTACGCTGGCCCCTCAACCCTTAGCGTTGAGAAGTCTAATGCCGCGATTTTGCCGGTATTAGATTCAAATATTGACGTAGAGCCCATTCCTGACTCGAACAGGGCTGACTCGAACAGGGCTGAAGTTCCCCAAATGCCGCCTTTTCTGGATCTTCAAAGAGAGTTTCCAGAAACACCTCCGGTACTGCCTAACATGGGTGAGGCCGCAGAGACACCAGGGATGCCTTCTGCGCCTTCTGCGCCTTCTGTGCCTTCTGCGCCTTCTGCGCCTTCTGCGGTTGTCTCGCCTGCGGTGGAGTCCTACAACCGGGGCGTTCGCAGCTATCAAAAGGGTAACTACGCGCTAGCGATCGCCGACTTCGATGCCGCGATCGCCGCCAACCCAGACTATGCTGAAGCCTACGTTTTTAGAGCCGCCACTCACCTCGAACTCAACGATTCGGCAGCGGCCATGGCTGACTATGTAACGGCCACCACCGTCCGCCCAGACTATGCGCTGGCTTACTTTTCTAAGGGCGCACTTTTCTACGAAAAGGGTGAACTCGCTGCTGCCCTAGAAAACTTCGAGCAGGCCATTGCTCTCAACCCCAATTACAAAGAAGCCTACGACTATCTCGGTTTAGCAGAGGCAGCAGCTGGTGACTATGAAGGTTCCTTAGTTAGCTACGACAGTGCGCTCAGCCTTGATCCTTTATACGCGCCTGCTCATGCGCATCGTGGCGCTGCCCTGATTGAGTTAGGACAGTATGACGCAGCGATCGCCCAGCTCACGACCGCCATCAAAAACAGCGATAAGTACGCCGCTGCTTACCACAACCGAGGCGTGGCTTATTACCGCTTAGGCACCTTCTCTGCGGCCCTGTCCGATCTCAACAAGGCGCTGAGTATCAACCCTGACAGCACTGAAGTGCTATACAACCGCAGCTACGTATATTCTGCCTTGGGGCGTCCTAGCGATGCGCTAGCCGATATCAATAAAGTGCTCACCCGTCAGCCCAACTCTGTAGAAGCTTATATGGCAAGGGGCAGTCTTTACAGCGCTCAGGGTAACAGCATGGCTGCGATCGCTGACTTCAACCGCGTCATTGAGCTAGACGTTTACTCCAGCGCAGCCTACGAGCAGCGTGCCAAAGCCCGACTAAACAACAACAACTTGCCTGAGGCGATCGCCGACTTCGATAGCGCTGTCAGTCTCAACCCAATTGACGAAGGCATTTACAAAGGTCGCGCCGACGCCTACGCCATTTACGGTAACCTGCCTGCGGCCATTTCCGATTACACCTACGCCATTGAGCTAAACAACAACAACAATGAGGTCTACGCCGCCAGAGGCCGAGCCCTATACGAGTCAGGCGACGCCCAAAACGCCTATCAGGACTTCTCTCACATCATTCGCCAAAATCCTGCCGCCAGCGCTGACGTTTACTACTACAGAGGCCTCTCACTCATTGCCATGGGCGACAGCTCTGCCGCCCAAAGCGATCTGCAAACAGCCGCCGATCGCTATCTTTTGGACGGCAAGGCCGACGGCTACCGGGCCGTGCTAGACCGCATGAGACAGTTATAGCGCCGTCCCTAGATAAATTGACTTGTCTCTCATAAATTGACTGATAAAGAGGGCTGTACACTAAAGGCAACCCTCTTTTTTTATGGATTAATGATTCAGCGCTGGTTTGCTTATTTTTCGCTGTGGCTTCGAGTCAGGTCTGTTTTCAATCGAGGCTCATTCACTCAGCAAATCGCCAAAAGCCTGGTCACCGTTTGGCTTTTTTTACTGATAGCGCTACCTGCTTTGACGCTATCGCCTGCGGCTACCCTGGCCTCAATTCATATCTACAACGAACGGCCTGGGCAAACCACTTTTCGCTCCAAGCAAAGCCTGCGCGATAGAAACGACCGATCCTGGCAGGTCATCCTATTTAAACGCTATCAGTCAAACGAGCTAGAGGGCCTTTACCTTCGCCTCGTTGGTTTTCCTGGCGTGGTAGCGCCAAATTCACAAAAGTCTCTGAGAATTGCCACAGGTTCTAGCACCCAATGGCAGGCCCAACCGGCCCTAGATCCTCAGACCCAATCGCTACCCGAAAACGCCGCTCAATACGACGTCACCAAAGTCATAGCCGACCTCGCAGGCGACATCCCTTTACAGGTAGAGATTCCTCTGGCCAATGGCAGCACAGCCCAACTTGTCGTCCCGCCCTTCGCTGTCCATGAATGGCGCGATCTCAACGCTCAATTTCCTACTCAGTCTCCTACTCAATCTCCCCTGTAATTTGCGCTAGCTTACGGCTCTTCACCCGCATGATAAGAGCTACGCACCAGCGGACCAGACCGCACATGGGCAAATCCCATGGCCTTCGCAATGGTGCCTAGCTCATCAAATTCTTCAGGCGTCCAGTATTTTTGCACGGGCAAATGTGCTAGTGAGGGCCGCATGTATTGACCGATGGTGAGGCGATCGCACCCCGCCGCCCGCAAGTCCGCCATTGCTTCCACAAGTTCCGCCTGCGTTTCCCCATGGCCCACCATCAGGCCAGATTTGGTGGGTACTGAAGGGTCAGCGGCTTTTACGTAGCGGAGGACTTGGAGCGATCGCTCATACCTCGCCCCCCTTCTCACTGGCTCTTGCAGCCGCTTCACCGTCTCCACGTTGTGGTTAAAGCAAGCCGGTTTTGCCCTCACCACCGTCTCTACCCGTTCCTTTTGCTGCCTTTGTGAATCCAGCCCACTCCAAAAATCAGGCGTTAGCACCTCAATCTGCGTCTGCGGGTTACTCGCTCGAATCGCCGCCATCGTTTGCACAAACCACCCCGCGCCCCCATCCGCCAAATCATCTCGGGCCACCGCCGTAAGCACCACGTAGCGCAGCCCCAACAGCGCCACCGACTCAGCCACCTTTTGCGGTTCCTCCTCATCTAGCGGCATCGGTGAGTGCCCCTTGTCCACCTGACAAAAAGCGCAGCTCCTTGTACAGGTTGGCCCCATCAGCAAAAAAGTCGCCGTTTGGTTGGCGTAGCACTCCCCCCGATTAGGGCAGCGGCCCTCCTCACAAATTGTATGAATCTGCCTTTGCTTAATCACCTTTTGCACAGCCGACAGCTCGCTAGCCCTGCCAATCGGTCGCTTTAGCCATGCGGGCATCGCGATAATTTCAGGTCGAGATCGGGGCGTTTTAAGCGGCTGCTCAGAAGTAATAGACATAAGAAAGGAGGCGTCAGTGCTGAATTGTTTTCAGTTTACAGCGCAAACCAGGGTGCAAACCATAACGCAAACCACAGTGAAAACCAGGAGAGCAAACCACTAGAGCAGATGGCTAGAGGCTTTGTATCACTCATCACTTCCCGCTTTTCCTTGTTCGCTCATCCCTGCAATTTGGGCAACTTTAAACCAAGCGTCTACCTACAAGATAAGCGTTATGCAAAAGGCGTGAATCTTTCTTCATCTTGCCAGTCAAAGGAGTCCGTCGTGGCCAGCCATAAAATTTTAGTCAT
The DNA here is from genome assembly GCA_041746795.1 of Phormidesmis sp. Taxonomy (GTDB): domain Bacteria; phylum Cyanobacteriota; class Cyanobacteriia; order Phormidesmidales; family Phormidesmidaceae; genus Phormidesmis. The sequence continues at coordinate 871 of JBGTGK010000314.1, read as the reverse complement.
CGATGACAGCCGAGTCATTCGAGCCCGCGTCAGAGACATGCTGCCGAAGGGCAACTTTGAAGTAATCGAAGCCAAAGATGGCATTGAAGGCATCGAAGCCATTCGCGCCCAAAAGCCTAACCTGATCATGCTGGACTTTTTGCTGCCTCGCATGAGTGGCTTTGAAGTGTTTCAAGAAATTCAATCAGAACCGGCTTTTCAAAGCATTCCGCTGGTCATGATGTCAGGCCGTCGCGAAGAACTCACCGAGAAAATTAAAGAGCCCTTCGAATTCTTTGAATTCATTGAAAAGCCCTTTGAGCAAAAAGAGTTAATCGGTGCCATTAAAGGCGCAATGGTAAAAGCCCGCAAAGCTCGCCCGCAGTCTGCTGCTTCTATCGCCGGTAGCACGCTTACCGGCATTGATTCATCCGTTGAAATTGCTGCCCTGCAAAAGCAGATTGATGCACTTACCAAGGACGTCGCCGCCCTCAAAGCCCAGAACAACAAGATTCTCGCCTTCATCAAGAAAAAGCTCATGTAGGTTGGGTTGAGGCTTTTGCAGCTCAAAATCACGGTAAGCCTATCTCAAATAATCCAAATGAAAAGCTCAGCGATCACCCCACCAGTCGCTGAGCTTTTCATTGCTCGCCATCAAACTCTCAAATATTTCTCAACAAATTCAGCAGGCGTCAAACATTCAAGCTCCTGCATTTCTTCAGAAAATCAAAGCTGTTGGTGACGTTCTTCATACATACCTAAGTTTTGCCCAAATAAACGGCAACATGCTCTAACTTCAGCAGTTGAGATAATCCCTGAATCCAAGGTCTGACAAGGGTATCAGCAGCATTTAGACGAATTTCAATCAGTTGTCCCTGTGCGTTGAAGCAGA
>JBGTGK010000313.1:0-10729 GCA_041746795.1 Phormidesmis sp. | reverse complement strand
CAACCATGCTGGGCTGGGCGCAGAGTATGACCTGGAAAGGCGCTCATCCTGCGATTGAGTTGAATCAGTCGATGTATTCAAAGGGCATCGCTTTGACCAAAAAAGAGATGCGCCCTATCGAGCAGCGACTAGAACGCAGTCCCACCTTGCCAAAGTGGGATATTCTCATCCGTCCCGCTTAGACGGTATTTTATTTGAAGGAAACTACCTTACCTACTTAAAGACTCACTCCTTATACTCAATTAACGTAGCAGGCTTTTGTCGCCAGCGATTAATCCAGTACTTCGCTTGCCCTATGGCCTGTGGTAGCGTCCTGACGAAAACGCCCAATTGCACAGCCGCTGATGATTGTCTATGCCAGCGGATATGTTGGAAGGTTCTGAGTTGAGCCAGTAGTCGATTAGCTCAGCCCACTGGGCTGGCACTTTGAGGGTATGAAGGGCGGTTTCTAGCGCTTCTGAGATCTGAGCATATAGCTGAGGCTGGCTCATGACCCGCTCAATTCGGTGAACCATTGAACGAGCGTTGCCGATGGGGAAAATCATGGCATTCACCCCGTGCAGTAGATGCTCCTCAAAGCAGAAATGGTCGGAGGCTACGATCGGCGTGCGTGCGGCCATCGCTAAATATATGCTTTGGATAGGTTGCCCGAGAGACGCCGGGGGTGGCCAGTCGTGGCTATGGCTAGGCGGGCTGTAGCCAGGAATGACCATCAGATCAGCGGCTCTGATATCCTCTAAAAGCTGTTCGGCGGAGGGCGCAGCCATGAAGGTGACGCATTCAGATAGATTAAGCTGATAAACCTGTGCTTGCAGTGTCAACAGGTCACTGTCTAGCTCAAAGCTGTCTAGCTCAGATGTGAAGGCTAGTTCGGATGCGCTGGCGTCGCCGCCTCGATAACCTTTTTGATAGCTTAGGTAGCTGGGGGATGGGAAGAGATTCGCGCGCTGGGGGGTGGATCTTCCGGCTAGCTCTCCGCGTAAATTATCGTCAATGGCCTCAAATTGAAGCGATTCGCCTGCCAGCAGCCTGCTAAACATATCGTCTTTCCAGGCGCTATCCCTCATCAGGGTATCTTCGGTTAGTTCGCTCGGCGTAACCTCGGGCATCGGGTTATCTTGGGTCTGCTTTTGGTTATCGGCGGCTTCGTACACTAGCTTTAGCCGAACAGAATTACCCTGCTCATGCATAATGCTTAGCGCTAGGAGCAAATCGCTGACGCCAGCAGCCTCGTGAATGGAGCCTGCGTAGATAAGCTCAAGGGTGTCTTGGTCGTAGCTGAGCTGTTTGGGTAGATACTGTTGGGGTGGCTTAGGCGGGGGCCACTCCCAAGGAATGAGCTTGCTAGGGCTAATGCCGATGGCTACTAAAATTTTGCAGGCCGCTACGCCGTGACTGCCAACCCAGTTAACGCTGCTGTGATTGAGCTGTTTGATCAGCTGGGTATGCTGCCAGCGGGCTCTCCAGCCCAGGGGTTCTTGCCAGTCGGAAAGTAGGACAACGCTGGGGATGCGGTTGCGATTTGCCCAGCGGAGGATGGCAGGAGCAGGTGTGCATATCACGATGTGCGTGGGGCAAAAGTCAGCGACTGGCCGAACCGTGTTTTTTTGACTGCTTTGGCCATTGCCAGCTACGCCGCTACCCATCAGTCGAATGCCTAAAGGCGTGATGCTGCTGTAGTTTTCGGCTGAGTGGGTCGAGAAAATAGCCACCTCTTGAGCCTGCGATCGCCAGTCAGCCGCCGCCCGCAGCATGTGTAAATCTGCTAGGCTCAGGCCGTCAGGTGGCTTATCCGTCAGTGGGATTGACCACACGTCAGCCAAATACTCCCGGTAGTCTGCCTGCTCAACTACAATTAACAGCCTTACGTCTTCAAGTTTCATGGGCTTTACCAGCCATAATTAACCAGCCAGTCAAAATATATACAAGCACATCTTATTCTCTCAAAAGTTCCGGCGGCAGTGCAAATACCTAAACAGCACGGCAAAAGCATTTTATAGCAAAAATCTCTAGCAGTATTCGATTCTCCTTGAAGTCTGCCTGAAAGATCCGATATGTCCGGAACTATTTTTTGCTCTCTGCTTCTGTTGACAGGTGTAGGTGATGCTCGTTGTCTCAATCACCTTAATTGACAATATAGTGACTCACCGCGACTTACCCTAGAGGAATTCAGTTTTATGGCAGGAGTGCTTAAATCAGCCGTAATTGGCACCGGCATGATCTCAAAAAGCAGCATCTTTCATTTTTGCAGACCTGCGATCGCATCTATGCACTCAGCGAAAGTCAGCTCAAGCAGTAGGACTCAATGCTTGAGAAGTTTCTACAGAGATGTCAGCATTTCCTGCCAGCGCCTCTGCCATTTCCCTCAGGCGCTCGACGCGATCCTCGGTCGGCGGATGGGTCATAAATAGCTTCATCAGGCCTTCCTTAGAAAGAGGATTGATGATAAACAGCGGGGCAAAGGCAGGATTACCGTGGATAGGATTTTCTTGGCCCATTGCCTCTAGCTTTTCAAGGGCACGCACCAGCGCTAGAGGGTTCTGAGTAATCTCTGCGGCTCCGGCGTCAGCGGCATACTCTCGGGTTCTAGAGATCGCCATGCGCAGCAGTCCGGCGCTCAAGGGGCCAACTAATAGCAAAAATAAAATCGCAATCGGGTTACTACCTCGTCGTCCCACCCGCGCCACGGGAAAGTACAGTGCCCCCAAGGTTAGGATGCGGCCTAGATAGGTCAGTGACCCGGCTAGGGTGCTAGCCACTGCCTGGGTAAGAGTGTCTCGATTGCGGACGTGGGTCAGCTCGTGGGCAATTACCGCGTCTAGCTCATCGGCAGGTAATAGCTCGATGATGCCTTCGGTTAGGGCGATCGCAGCATGATTAGGATCGCGCCCGGTGGCAAAGGCATTAGGAGACTTTGAAGGCACAATGTAGAGCTTAGGATTAGGCAGGCCAGCGCGATCGCTCAGCTTCTCAATGCGCTCATACAGCTCAGGAGCCTGCTCACGCGGCGTAGGCTTAGCTTTAAAGGCAGACAGCGCCGCCTGGTCAGAATAGTACCAGGAACCAAAACTGCTCACAGCCGCAAAGCCTATTCCATAGTACAAGCCCTGTTCATCCCCCACCAGCAAATAGCCGGTCAGCACGATTAATCCACTCAGTAATACCAGCAGTAGCAGCGTCTTAAGCTGATTCATTCCAGCCATCGAAAAAAACCTCGTCAGTCACTAGATAATATTTATTTAAGCCTACAGAGCCTCTCCAGCCCACCATCCGTGCGGTATACCTTTGCTCTGCTGCCGAAAAGGGCGAAGCTTCCTCAGCTAAATCAATCCTGAGCTATTCTAGGCTTTATGAAAAAAGACCACTACATTTACGGGGTGCTGGCAATTACGCTAGTCGCCCTGCTTTTCAATCTCAATAGCTGGGGAGTGCTTGAAGCTAGCGAAGCCAGATACGCTGAAATTAGCCGTGAGATGTTTCGATCTGGCGACCTGTTTCATCCCACGCTGCTCAACATTTATCACTACCACAAGCCACCTGTTGCATTTTGGCTAACGGGAATAGGCTTTCAGATATTTGGAGTAAACGCCTTTGGCGCTCGGTTTTTCCTTCAGCTGTCTATGGTTGCTCAGGGCGGACTGGTCTATCTCATTAGTCAGCAGCTCTTGAGCACTCGGGCTAAAAATCAGACCCAAGGCCAGACCCAAGACAAGCTCCAAGATCCGGCCAAAGACTCACAGAGGTCTCTGCTGGCTGCCGTCATTTATCTCTCCTTGCCACTGACCCTGTTAGGAGCGCGTAATCTCACTACCGACAGCTTTTTAACGACGCTTGTTCTCGCAGTTATCTACTGTATGAATGTGTACTACTGCAAAAGGCGGGTATGGGGCATTTACGGTAGCGCCGTGACGATTGGAGTGGGTTTTTTGACCAAAGGGCCTGCGATTTTTGTGGTGCCTTTTTTTTATTGGGGATATTTGATGCTGGCCCGCAAGGCGAACTACCGCGTGCCGATTAAGCATTTGCTAGTAGCGCTGGTGCTATGTGTGGGGATTGGGCTCTCATGGTATGTGTATGTGACTCAGCAGGTACCCGGACTCACTGACTACTTTATTGGTCGGCAAATACTGGCACGGGTTTCTGACGATCAGGCCTTTCACAGGGCAAAGCCTGACTGGTACTATCCTCTGGTTTTGGTAACGACTACGCTGCCGTGGGGGGTGTTGTTTGTCACCAGCCTGTTTTCCGCTCGGTACAAGGTATTTAAGCTGGCTGACGTGCGGCAAATTTCGCTGTACTGGATAGCGTTGCCACTGGTGATTTTCGCGCTTTCTAGCTCTAAGCTAATGCTGTATTTGCTGCCGCTGTATCCAGGCATAGCGCTGGTGTTTGCCTGCCTGCTCTCGAACATCGTGCGCTCAGATCTAAAGCGGTTGACCCAGGTGTTTTTTGTTTTTTATGGGGTGTTTGGGGCGATCGCACTCCTTGGCCCCATCATTGCTCAGCGCTCAGGCGTAAATATCGAGGCGACCCTGCCCATGGCGCTCTCGGCCCTGCTGCTGCTGTTAGCACCCGTTTTGGTTTGCCGATTCTTACAGGCTTCTAACCTGCGGCTAGGGCTAATGGCTTTGTCTTCGCTGCTGGCGATCGCACTCTACAGCGGCTATTTCATCGGTGCCAACGAGCTGCTAATTGGCGGCACCCGGCCCCTCGCCCGATTTATTCAAGCCCAAGGGCTGCAAGATGAGCCGGTCATGGTGTACGGTAAGCTGCTGCCGTCACTCGCCTTTAATTTAGATCGCGACATCATTACGATCAGCGATGACAGTGAAGGCTACGGCATTGATCGCGAAACTCAGTTTCAGTCAGACGGTAAAAGAGGCGCTCGGTGGAAGCAGTTTTGGATTTATCCTAGTCAGCCAAACTCAGAGCGCTATTTAGAAAGGCTGGTACAGGCTCCTTCCGTGCTAGTCGTTCACGGGACTACGCCCGATAGTGTGCCTCAGAGCCGGGCATGGATGCTGCAAGCCTACCCGCAACGCGAAACCATAGGCCGGTGGACTGTGCTTTATCGGCGTGGCTGAGCCAGGTCATCGGCCAATTTATTGGGGCGCGATCGCTTTTGGGGCTGGCACTGTACGGCGGGCGATGTTTTTGATAGGTTCTCAGGCAAATAGCTGCGCCACAGGGACGAGTAGGTGATGCGGTCGCTCTGCCAAGGCTTATGATGCCCCCCACTCCAGTGAATGATGTTCACCTTTTGTAAATTGCATCTCAGCCTGAGCAGGGTGGCCAGCCAGTGAGGTTGACCGTAACCCCAGCAGTTCCACGTTTGGTCAAGCGGCAGATACGTTTGCTTAAACATCAGGTTGAAAACGGTTTCGTCGCCCAGGTTGTACAGTCTGTAGTGGCTGTTGGCATCAATCGCAAAGTAGTGCCGCAGCTGGTCGTAGATTTGCTCATTCCAAAAGGAAAGGTCGGTAAGCAAAACCCCGCTGTTAAAAGTACTTTTGAACTGACGCAGGTCGCCCCACATTTTGAAGGGATTGCTGAAGTAAAACATGGCTGGAAATAGCTGCGGCACAGCGGCTAGATATTTCTCTGGCGTGAGCTGTGCGCCCAGGGCAAAAAGTTCGCGGATATCTCCTAGTACCAGCGTATCGCCATCAAGATAAATCACCCTACCCACATCGGGGAAAAGCGGCTTCAGAAAAAATCGAGCGTATTGCATATACCTTGACACGCGGCGGTCGGGACGCTTTTCTTGAAATTTGCTGTCTAAATAATGCTTGAGAAAGTCAGGTGGGGTGAACTCACGCACTCGAAAGATAGCGATTTGGCCGTACTGGGACAAAAAAACAGCGTCGATTTGTTCTTGGAAAAAGGCGCGATCGCCCGGTGGTACAAGAATGTTGAACCTTAGCGGCTCAAAGGTATTTGTCAGGTTATTAAGCAGGCCGCTAGACTGAGGCCTAGACACATTTTTAAGAATGGAATTAATCACGACCAGCAGGGGAATCTGGAGCGTCCGATTAAGTGAAAACGCGATATCGACAGGCATGAGAACTCTCGTTGCGAGACTTCTATCCCGCAGCATAGGAAAGCAAATGGAGCCAGCAGAAAAACTCTGCGCAACCTTTATACTGCGTTTCTTCTATTCTCGCGTGTCGTCTAAAATGCATTCTTTCTAGTTTTGATAAAAGAAGCAAGGCATTGCTTAACGAGGTAGGAAATATAGGCAGGCTTCCTTGCTCAAGTTATCTCTAAGTTCTTCCTATGATTACAATTAATAAAGCTGTTTCCGCTGCGGTTTTGCCGCATGAGAGTTGAGACTAATGCCCCTCGAGAAAACCCCAGAAAAAAACCCAGAAAAAACCGAAAGAGAAAAGATGCTGGCTGGCGAGCTATATTTGGCCGCTGACGATGAACTCACTACAATGCACATGGCTGCTCGTCAGCTGCTTCATGCTCATAATTTTTCACTGCCGGATGAGATCGATCAGCGAAAGGCTATTATGAGCAGCCTGCTTGGAGGGATAGGGTCTAATTTTGTGATCAGGCCACCTTTTTACTGCGATTATGGCTGTTATATTTTTGCGGGTGATCGCCTATTCATCAACTACGACTGCACCATCCTCGACTGCAACACGGTGCATTTAGGCAACGACGTTCTGATCGGCACCAAAGTCCAAATTTACACGGCATATCATCCCACCGACCCAGCAATAAGGCTGACGGGTGAAGAATTAGCTGCGCCAGTTTCTATTGGCGATAACGTTTGGATTGGCGGCGGTGTGATTGTGTGTCCTGGCGTTACCATCGGCTCAAATGTCACTATTAGCGCAGGCAGCGTGGTGACGAAGGATATTCCCAGTAATGTCGTTGCCGTAGGTAATCCCTGTCGGGTGATTAAGAACGTTTGAACGATCTTTCTTTTTATTCGCAGCTAAAGTTTTCGCAGCCGATAGCATCAGGCAGCGGCGTGGCTTCTCCTGTTGCCAGCCAGCCCTTTTGCTTGAACTTGTTTTGTAGCCTAAGGAGCTGTAAAAAATCAACCTCAGGGTTTGGCCTTATAGTCCGTCAGGCTGGACAATTACGGCCTTTCAGAGTCATGAGCTTATTGATTTACAAGCACTTAGCAAAAAACTATAAGTTCTACTACCGCTAAAAGCTCCCGCTAGCGCAACAACAAAAGATTCAAAAAATTAGATAGAAGATCTCCGACAGAAATTTCTAAACAAAGAGTTTCTTACTGAACCTTCCAAAAAGCGGGCTAAAAGACGAGCTAGCTGCCCTTAAGCTGGGCCGCAAAAAACGCAGTCGTCTTCTTCCACGCATCCTCAGCGGCGGCGGCATTGTAGTTTTTACCAGACGGATTGGCAAAGGCGTGGCCCACACCCGGATAAAGATTGATATCAGCGGGCTTGCCTAAGCCTTTCAAGGCTGACTTAAAGTTTTCGACATCCTGAACGGGAATGGAGCTGTCGTCTTCCCCGAAAAAGCCGATGATAGGGGCGCGAAGGCCGTCTAAGGCTTCGGGCTGAAGGATGAGTTCGCCGTAATAGATGGCGATCGCACTCAAGTTTGGCAGCAACAGCCCGCTGCGCAAAGACCAGCCGCCACCAAAGCACCAGCCAATCACGCCCAGCTTAGGCGCATTGTGCTCGCCCTTTAAAAACTGCGTAGCCTGAGTCAGGTTGTCCTGAGCTGACCCAGGCGTATCCATCACCGAGCGCATGAGATCCTTCGCCTGCTCAGGTGTGGTCGCCACTTTCCCGCCGTAAAGGTCTACCGCAAGGGCGGTATAGCCTTCTCCCGCCAGGCGACGAGTCATGGCTTTGATGTTGTCGTTAAGCCCCCGCCATTCGTGAATGGCAATGATGGCAGGTAAATTCTCGCTAGCGGGTGTTTTAGGCTGTGCCAGGTAGCCCGTGACGGTCTGACCATTTACGGTGGCGTAGGTCACCGCCTGCTCGATAACGGGAACAGCGGGCTCGACCATAGCCGCTGGGGTCGGGGTTGGGGTGTCGCCGCTATGTTCTTTGTCCAGTGCGTTGAGCCCATCTGGATTATCCTTGGCAGACTCAGCGGAAGTTTCGGCGCTCTGGTCGGTATTTTGGCCCGATGGGCTGCTGTTGTAAGCGTCACCGCCGCTACCACAGGCTTGGAATAGCAGGGCAAAGGAGAGCGCGATCGCAAACAAAACGCTCCAGTTCAATCCCCAACGGACTCGTCTGCCTGACTGATTAAAAGGCCACATAGGCTGCTTTCTACTTCCGCTACGACAACCCTTCAATCATGCTGGCTAGTCTGTACTTGCAAGCCAATTCTTTAAGAAAGTTTCTAACCACTCTTCTACCGCAGCGCCGTAGTGAAGGTACCCAGCTAACTGCTCCGTACGGCTTTGGGCATTAGCCGCGCCCAATAAATCAGCGCCTTGCGTCGTCCAAAAGTCCACCATTTCAGCGGTCATCTCAGGGTGAAACTGAACGCCATAGGCATTATTGCCCCACCGAAAAGCCTGATTGGGAAAGTCATCTCCCCTAGCCAGCAGCACTGCATCCTCCGGCAGCTCAAACCCGTCCTTATGCCACTGATACATCTTCATATAGGGCGGAAAAAGAGCCTCTCCTGCGGCGGTGGCATACACCGGATAGTAGCCAATCTCTTCGACGGCTTCGCCGTGAGTCTGTACGTTTGCGCCCAACACCTTCGCGAGCATTTGCGCGCCCAGGCAAATACCGAAGTAGGGTAGGCCTGCCTCTAGCACCTGCCGAATCCAAGCCAGCTCCTTATGCAGGTAAGGCTCGTTGTCATTAGCACTCATCGGCCCGCCAAATACCAGCACTGCCGCATAGTTTTCCAGGTCGTCAGGCAGAGACTCCCCTAAAATAGGTGCGCAAATATCCAGCTCGTACCCTAGCTCATTGAGCTTTTTGCCGACGAGGCCAGGCACCGTTGTTTCTTTATGAATGAGGGTTAAAATTCGATTGGGTCGAGCAGAACCCTGCGAGTGTTCATCACCAGAAGGCTCAGAGTAATTACGGATGGTCATAGAAAATGCTAGCTGTCTTTGGTGTCGTCGCCGCTTCCAGCAGAAGCTTCGTAGATAGCGTCTAACTGATCTCTAGCATCTTTGATAGAGATAGAACGCATGACCAGTAAGGGCTCGTTAATAACGTCGCCGCTGTCATCTAGCAGCTCGGGGTGGGGAATGGGCCGGTTAGGGTCGCGCCGTGGCCGAACAGGCTGGCGGGCCTCGGTGCCCAGCTTCACTAGGTTGCTGAGCATATTAGAAACAGCAATAACCGCTAAAACTGTAAAGGCAATGATGTAAAGCAGGTGAAGCATGGGTCTTGGGGGGGAGCTATGTCGAGGCGGCTGGCGGTGCCTCTAGAAAGAGACAAAAACCAAACGCGGCGTCTTTCTATTCTCGCACAGGAATTTTATATCAGACGCTTTAAGATCATTCTTCTCTGATTATCTCATTTCTGGCCGTCTCGTTTTGGGTCTGTTCTGCTTTACGTTCTGCTTTATTAAGTTCTCTTTTAGCTTTTTCTTCCTGGCGCGATCTGAGGGAAACTCCCCAACATTCATGCACCAGCTTATGCCAAGCCATCACCACAGGCATTTCAATCCCGGCCTGACTGTCGGTTGCCGATGAGAGTACCTGGGAGGCGCTGACCTGCTTTTGAGCTAACTGTACCCGGCCAAGCAAATTCTGCTGTTGCTCAGCCGTTAAAAAGCTCACGTCTCTAGTCGCCATCATTTCGAGGGTGCTAGCAAACCAATGCTGAAAATCTTCCAGTAAAGGCGGCAGGATAGTTTTCATCAGGTTGGCATCGTTCGGCAGATCGGTCGGCGGTTCGTCTGATGGGGTCGAAGAAAAAGACATGACATCCGCTTCACTGAAGATATTTTCTATTCTATTACAGCGCCTCTGATCTCACTTTGATCTCATCACGCGTCTGCCAGCCCGCTGCCCATAGCTGCCGGTTTTTCAAAGCCTTTGCGTTTAGCCAAAGTCGAGCTTCGGTGTCGCAGGTAGCTACTAGTTCAGCAAAGACCCACGGCCCCTGGTTTTTACGATTGACCACTTGGAAGTGCCGCCAGCCAAGCGTTTCTTGCTGGGCTGTCCACTTTGAACCCAGGAGGTGAGGAAATTTTTGCTTAGCCAAGGTTTTAAAACTAAAGGAGAAATGTTTACAAACGGCCTGCCACTTTTTTGATCGGCCCCCGCAATTAATATTAACCGGGCCTATGAGTGGTAAAATCCAACGCCTAGAGTTCTGCTGATGCTATCTGATGATGCTATTTCAGCGAGGGCTCGTTTCTAGTTTAGGCTCTGGTGACATGATTGAAGTCGATCAGCTTAGCAAAACCTATGTATCTACGGCAGCGATTAAGGATGTGTCTTTTAAGGTAGAGCAGGGCGAAATTTTAGGTTTTTTGGGGCCAAATGGCGCGGGTAAAACCACGACTATGCGAATTTTAACGGGCTATTTACCGGCGAGTGAGGGCACTGCTCGGATTGCTGGGAAGGACGTTCACACCGATTCGATGGCGGTGCGGCAAAGCATTGGCTATCTGCCGGAGACGCCGCCTTTGTACCCGGAGATGACGGTGGAAGGTTTTTTGAATTTTGTGGCGCGAATTAAGGGGGTTTCGGCGGGCGATCGCTCCACTCGTGTCACCTCAGCCATCGAACGCTGTAACCTGCAAGAAAAGC
>JBGTGK010000312.1:0-4033 GCA_041746795.1 Phormidesmis sp. | reverse complement strand
AAGGCGATCGCCAAAGTCTGCAACATTTCAGAGCACACCGTAAAGTTTCACATCAGCGCTATTTTTTCAAAGCTAGGCGTTGCTAGCCGCACAGAAGCCGTCGCAGTTAGCATTCGCCAGGGCTTAGTCATGCTTTAAGATAGTCCATATCCCGTCTCTTAAAGCCCGCCCAAAGCCCGCCCGGAGCCCGCCGTTGATGTTCCCCTTCATCAGTCCTAAAATTGACTTCGCCTTTAAAAAAATCTTTGGATCACCCCAAAGCAAAAACATCCTGATCAGCTTTCTCAACGGTCTTTTATACGAAGGCGAACCCACCATTCGAGATTTGACCATTCTTGATCCCTATCAAGCTCCTCGCATAGAAGGTTTAAAGGACTCCTATCTGGATGTAAAAGCCGAACTCAACGATGGCCAGAAAGTCATTATTGAAATGCAGGTGCTCAACATCTTAGGCTTCAAACAGCGAGTCCTTTACAACGCTGCCAAATCTTTTTCAAATCAGCTCAAAATAGGTCAGGGCTATACCCTGCTCGATCCGGTGATTGCGCTCACCATCACTGATTTTGAAATGTTCGAGCATACCGATCAGGTCGTCTCCCGCTATGGCATGAAGGATAAAAGCGACTCAACCGACTACAGCAGCGATATTGAGCTGGTTTTTGCAGAATTGCCTAAGTTTAAAAAAGGAATTGACGAGCTAGTTACGCTAACTGACAAGTGGCTCTACTTTTTAAAAGAAGCCAACCGTTTAGAATCTGTGCCAGCGAGCTTAGATCAAGAAGCTGCGATTCACGATGCATTTGAAATTGCGCGTGAAAGCCGACTTACCCGAGAAGAAATGGAAGCTATCGATCGGCAGGCAATGAAAATTCACGATAGTCGAAACGCCGTTTTGCTAGGCCGCATGGAAGGGAAGGCAGAAGGCAAAGCGGAAGGCAAAATGGAAGGCCAGAGAGAAGAAAAAATCAGAATCGCGCGTAATCTTTTAGATAAGCTATCTATAGAAGAAATCAGCCAAATGACCGGACTCACTATTGATGAAATAAGTGATGAAATAAGGCAGCTAAATGGAGGTGAAAGCTAGGCAGACCCTTTACAAATCGAGTGCATCAATGCCCTGCTTGCTGTAGTAAATGCGTAGCTTAATGCCTAGCGTCAACTGCTTCATAATCCAGTACAGCACCGTTAGGATGATAAACGTGACGAATACGACGGCTGCCGGACGCTTCGTGGTAAGCGTGTTGAGAGTGGTCACTAGGACGCTGGTTGGGTCGGTGGCTAAGTCCCAGCTATTTAACCGAATGAAACGCCCTAAATAAATGCCGATGGCGCTGAGCGCGTGAATGAGAAGTTCGGTGGGTAAAATGAAGCGCTCGTTGCCTTTTTTCTTGAGGTAGTAGGCCTGGTTAATGAGCGAAAGGGTGTAGGCTTCGAAGCTGAGCAGGATAGCGATCGCATGCAGCGGAATCAACACTAGCGCAATCACCCACACTTGCAGCCCGCCCGAACCTATCCCTTTAATCAGATGAATAATATCGGTGAGCACATAGGGCGCATTAGGCAAAAAGGCAATAAAAGCGACTAGGCCCAGCCACCACAGCGCACTACGCCTGCTTTTCTCTCGCTTAAATAGGAAGACGCTCATCGCCACCGAGATAATTCCTAAAATTAGCCACCAGATGACTTTTAGTTGAGTGGCGCGATCGCCCTCCAAAATCGCCCCTAACAGGTGCATTTGCGCGTGCATCACGCGCGGCAACCTCGGCCACAGCCCTACCACGCCAATCGCGGCGATCGCGGCAAAAGCGATCCTTAGTTTCGTTTTGGATAGGCTTTCACGCCAAAACAGCAAAAAGCTTAGAAACAAAGGCACCGCCGCCAAGAACAAATTCCATAGAATCCAGCCGCTGTACACACTATTAAAGGTGGCAAAGACCTCTTTTAAAACTGAATGCAAAAACATAGGCAGGCGCAGCGCGACGTAGGCAGTAGTGTTTACCTACATTAACTCGAAGTTTTGGGGCTGTATTACTTTACCAACCTTTTTCGACAATCCCAGACGGTTCTAGACGGGCAGCCTAACATAAAACTCACGATCAGCTTACGCTCATTGACCGAAGCTGATCTAAGCCACCAAATCCACAATGGCGGCCATTAGCTCATCTAGCTCAACCGGCTTGGTAAGATGGTGCTGAAATCCAGCGTGAAAGATGCTTTCGGTGTCGCTGATGGCGGCATAGCCCGTAATGGCGATCGCAGGCAGCTCACCATACTCATCAGAAGCCCTAATCTGACGAATCAAATCAAATCCGTCCTCACCGGGCAGGCTAATATTACTCAGCAGCAGGTCGATAACGTCTTCTTCAACCAGCTTATTCATGGCCTCTGCCACAGAGGTAGCCGGAATCACGACCGCGCCCCGCACCTCCAACATCATCATCAAAATCTCTAGATTGTCGATATTGTCCTCTACAATCAAAATGCGCAGGCCCGTCAGCAAATCGTCTCCGTCCGGCAGCCGGGTGGCGGTTGCGATCGGCGGAATCGTCTCAATCAGCGGCAGCGTCATGGTGAGCGTGGTGCCTGCCCCAATTCCAGGGCTGCTGATGTGAATCGTGCCATCATGGGCCTCAACAAAGGTTTTAACAATTGCTAGGCCCAAGCCCAAGCCGCCGTACTGCCGAGTATTTGCGCTGTTTGCCTGACGGAACCGATCGAATACATGCGGTAAAAATTCAGGCGCAATGCCCTCACCTGTGTCAACAATTCGGATGTGTGCCTGATGGCCACTATAGATAAGCTCAGTGCTGACCTGCCCGCCAGGAGGGGTGAACTTAATGGCATTAGAAAGGACATTGCTAAAAACCTGCCGTAGCCGGTCAGGATCAAAATAAAAGTAGCCGGGGGAATCACTAATCGTCGCCACCAGCTGAATATTTGCTTTCTCAGCGGCAGGCAGCATACTTTCTACAGCGTTACTGACCAGATCGCTCAAATCTACCGATGCCTGCCGCAGCTCTAGCTGACCTTGAATAATTCGTGAGACTTCTAGCAGGTCTTCGATAATTCGAGTTTGGGTGCGGGCGCTGCGGTCGATGCTGGCTAGCGCCCGGTTAAGCAGTGTGGGGTCGGATGGCGACTTCATCAGAATGCTCGTCCAGCCCAAGATAGCGTTGAGCGGGGTGCGCAGCTCGTGAGAGAGCACCGAGAGAAATTCGTCTTTGCTGGTGTTGGCGGCTTCGGCTTCTTGGCGAGCAGCTTGGGCCTGGGCGAGTTGGACGCGCTCAGCTTCGGCCTGCTTGCGCTCGGTAATGTCTTCAATCGAGAGCAAAATCATTTTATCTTCGGTGCTTCGCTCAATTTCCCGCGCGGTTAGCAGCAGGGTTCTACGGCCGATTTGCTCAAAGCGTTGATTAATTTCAAAGTCTTCTATTTTTTCATGGTTCTGTTCATGGTTGCTCAGCAGTGCGGTTCGCAGTTCAGGGATATTCCATTCACCTTTGCCCAGCTCAAAGAGCGATCGCCCTTCCGTTTCAGCCGCAGACATTACAAAAGTTTCATAAAAGGCCCGATTAGCCGTCACCACTTGCAGCGACCCGCTCAGCACCACTAGGGGCTCGCGCACCGTTTCAACAATGCGCTCGGCATACAGGCGCGACTTCTCTAGCTGCGCCTGCGTCTGTTTAATATCGTCAATATCAATAAGGGCAATCACCGCGCCATCAATCACGTTGTTAGCCGTGCGATAGGGGCGAATCCGCAGCTGATGCCAGCGGCCATCGTTGCTTTGCACCTCGCGATCCTGCATTTCGAGGGTGCCAATCACCTCTGCGATTAGCGCCTCTAGCTCAGGCAGGTCAATATCTACTCGAATATCGCTGATGGGCCTGCCTAAGTCGGATGGAATCAGGTTAAAGATCTGCTGAGCGCTCGGGGTGAACCGGCGGATGCGCATCTCGCTAGAGAGCATTACCACCGGAATTTTCACATTGTTGAGCAGGTTGAGCAAATCGTCATTGCTGGCGCGAGCGTC
>JBGTGK010000311.1:0-6554 GCA_041746795.1 Phormidesmis sp. | reverse complement strand
AGACTCTAATGTATTCATTGTGATAAACGCTGGTAGTTTTTGCTTTTATCAAGCGTTCACCACTTTTCCTCTTTTGGCAAGGCTTGCAGCCTTTTTCCCTACGGCACGCTGCCCCTTGTTTGGCCTAAATTTAGGTAGCTAGCTTGTCAGGATTCGGTAGGCGCTCTAGTTCGGCTTCGACAGCTTCGCTAGTCACTAGCCTCCATTTTTCATCTCGAACCTGATCAAGGATTGACACTATCGCTTCTCCTTCGATCCGCACTCTATCTTGCTGCCAATCATCGAGCGGACGATTGAGACAGCAAACATCAAGATAGATCCTGTAGGAATTGGTCACGAACTTCCTTATTTAAAACGAAGATAGAGTAGGACAGCCAAGGTAGCTATCTGACAGGAGTTATCCTGCTGATGTTTGATTATTTCGCTTTAGCCTCCAAACTTTCTAGGCGGCTCTTGAGGTCTTTGTTGGTGTTTTTTACCTCGTCGAGTTCCTGGCGCAGGTCGGCGATCGCCTGAGTAGCCCCAATCTTTTTCTGCACCTTTTGCGCCGCCTCATCCGCTCGCCGCTTCACCCGACCGTCAGGACTATGCTCGGCCAAACCGCGCAAAATCTTAATTGCCCCTCGCACTTCCATCTTTGCTAAAGCGCCGACAGTCGCCACCTGAGTGAGGAAAAAGTCTTCTCGTGAAAGCGCTTCGAGTCGGTCTAAAATGCGCTCTACGGCCAGCTTTTCTTGACCCAGGGAGATTGCGCCGAGGGAGCTAATTGCGACTAGGCGAAGGGCTTGGGGAACGCCTAGCTCGGTATAGGGCAGCAGCAGGTCTAAGGCAGCTTCAGATGATTTGAATTGAGAAAGACCTGCGATCGCCCCACTCCTCACCACTTCATTCCAACCCTCACGCTCTTTAAGCACCGTATCCAACAGCTTCAGCGTCTTCTTCTCTCTCTCCTTGCCATCGATCGTAGCCGAGCCAATTTTACCAATCGACCTAGCCGCCGTTGCCTCCACGTAATAGCTCTCATCACCCTGATCAACAACGCCTTTGAGCGTCTTATAGCTCGCCGCCGTTTTCACGTCGCCCAGCGCGGCTACCACCGCCCGACGAACTTTAGGGTGCTTATCTTTGAGTCCTTGGATCAAAGCCACTTCTGCCTGAGTAAGCTGCACAGACCCTAACTGCTCAGCCACCTCTGCACGGACGGCCCAAAAAGCATCTTTCACTAACGACTCTTCTAAAGCAGCAACGGCTTCCAAGCTGCCTTTTTTCGCCAGGGCTTCAGCCGCATACAGACGAGAAATTGGGTCAGGATCGTAGGCTAGCTGTGCCTTGAGTTCAGCAATAGGATAGGTTAGCTCTACTGTTTTTAGCAGGTGATTGCCTACATCGAAGCTAATGAAGTCAGGCTTTTTCTCTAATGGAAAATACAGCGCCTGCTCCCGCTCGTGAATGCGAACCTTCACCGTTTTAACTTCCGTCTCTCTCCCTGCGTTGGTGTAGCCAAAGCCAATCGGCACCTTCAGATCAAACAAACCTTCCTGCACCTGAGACTTGCCGCCTTCTACTTGGGTTTGAGTAATCGTTAGCTTCGCTAGGCTGCTCTCTCCATCCCAGCTATAGCCAATTTTGTATTCGGGGTGCCCGCCTCTATACACGTACTGGTCAAACAAAAAGCGCAGATTTCGGCCCGTGGCTTTGTCTATAGCGCGAAGCAGGTCGATGGTTTCGACGGTGCGATGGGCGTTGTCGGTGAGCAGGGTACTGAGCGATCGCGTAAACAATTCGTCGCCCACCTCCATCCGAATCATGTGATACACACAAGATCCTTTTTCATAAATGTGTCGGTCGTATAGCTCAATGGCTTCGCGATAGATGTGCGTCACCAGCGGACGACGGTAGCGGCTCTTATCCTCACTTAGGTAGGCCCGCGCATGGTTGAGGTGATAGTACAGCGCCTCTTCAGTGCCCAGCGTTTCTTCTACCCACAGCACTTCTGAATAAGTGGCCGCGCCTTCCTTTACCCAGGCCTGCGACCAGTGATTAATCACCACCAAATCACCAAACCACTGATGCGCTAGCTCGTGAGCTACCAGCGTTTCAGCTCGCTCGTTATCCAAAGCTGCCCGCTTGTCAATCATGCAGCGGTCGGTAAGGAGGGTCGTGGTGGTGTTCTCCATGCCGCCAAAGATGAAGTCGCTCACGCACACCTGATCGTAGTTAGAAAACGGATAGTCGTAGCCAAACCACCGGCTCAGCGTGGCCATCATCTGCGGCGTTTTGCCCATCGTGAGCTTAGCTTCAGCCTTGCGCCCTTTCTCAAAGTAGTAGCTGACAGGCTTACCGTTCCACTCGTCTTTAATCTCATCAAAAGCACCAATTGCCAGCGTCATCAGGTAGCTGGGATGCACCTGATCTAGCTTCCAGTGGTAAATTTTGTCGTTGCCTTCGGTCTCAGTGCTGATTAGCTCACCGTTAGAGACAACCATGAACTTTTTGGGCACTTTTGCTCGAATTTCTGACGTAGCCAGCTGACCGGGATAGTCAAAGCAGGGAAACCAGAACCGCGAGTCTTCATCTTCGCCCTGAGTCCATACCTGGGTGGGCTTGTTGGGATAGTGCTCGTCGGGGCCAACGAAGTAAATGCCGCGCTGTGGATTTTCGTTGGCGTAGTCAATAGTGAGTGTGAATGGCTTGCCGTACTCAGTAGGATTTTTGAGCGATATCCGTAGCTGCTCGCCGTCGTAGTCAAAGGTTTGCTTGGTATTGCCAACTTTGACGCCTTCAATTTTTAAGTCCACAGCATCCATGGTCAGGCTGGTGAGGCCGCTGGTAACGGGCGCAATGCGGACTTTACAGGTGCCGCTGTAGGACTTGTTGGGAATGTCAAAAGCCAGGTCTAAGGCAATATGTTCTACTTGTCCAGGCCGATCGGGGTTGTAGTGCGGGTAAGCGCCGGGTAGCTCGAAGGGCTTTCGGTCGGCTTGATCGAACAGCGTTGAGTAGAGGTTTGCCATATTAATTAAAGTGAGAAAGCAGCTAAAGGGGGTGAGCTAAGGGGTATTTTTAGATTAGCTTTTCCTCGCAATTTTGCGGTTCTTTTAATTGTTTTTGCCGGATTCTTTACCTATGAATGCAGTCGCTTCTTCACTCGTCAATGGCTTGCTTTCGATTAAGCCGCTGGCTAACTTCGCTAAGAGCAAGGCCCGGAACATGATGATGGATCGAGCGGAGGGATTGGGGATTTATTGGCGAGATGAGGTGAAGGCGTTGGCAGCAAGAGAGGAGGAGCACGGGGTGAGTTCGGTGTGGGAGGAGGAGCTGAGAGCGATCGCAAATCCCACCGTCACTTATCCTGCTTACTACACTACGAGCTTTCATGCCTACGATGAAGGTAACTTAGGCTGGCTCCCGGCGATGGAAGTCGATGTTGCGGCCAGGGCAGTTCATGCTCGCATTTGGCCAGAAGGGGACGAGCGAGCTGGGATCACGGGCGATGCAAGTCTGCGCCAGAGCTATCACCAGATATTGAAAGAGACGTTGCCGAGCGCCCCGCACAGCATTATTGACATGGGTGCGAGCGCGGGCCGCAGCACGTTTGCTCTGCAAGAGACTTTTCCCGCTGCGCAGCTCATTGGCGTAGACCTCTCTGCTTACTTTTTGACGGTTGCCCGGCACGCCGAAGCGCAGCAGGTCGACCAAAACAAGCCCTCTATTCGGTGGGTTCACGCTGCTGCCGAAGATACCGGCCTGCCCGACAGCAGTGCTGAGCTGGTGTCTGCCTGTCTGGTCTTTCATGAGCTGCCGACTAGCGCTGCCCAAGACATTTTGGCTGAAGCTTACCGGCTAGTTCGTCCGGGTGGCTATCTGGCAATTATGGACATGAATCCTCAAAGCGAAGCGTACAGCAAAATGCCGCCCTACATTCTCACTTTGCTGAAAAGCACCGAGCCTTATTTGGATCAGTATTGTGCGTTAGATATGTCTGAAGCTTTTCAAAGCGCTGGGTTCAGCAAACCGCAGATTGTCTTTAATAGCCCTCGGCATCGCACTATCATTGGGCAAAAACATTAGGCAAAAAAAGAATATCGAGCAAAAAAAAGAGCCTGACAAAGCCAGGCCCGAGGGTTCCATGAATGATTAAAGGTTAAATATAAACGGGAGAATTTAAAAAGGCTAAGAGACTACTTAGCTAGAGGTTTTCTTCAGTCAGTCGGTGTAGATGACACGCAGCGTTGGAGTAGCGCTTTGATGACTGAAGGATTAAATGTAATATAAGGACTTCAAAATCCTATAGCTGTGTTCTATGCAACACTTTTGGCAATTTAGACAATTTATTGAGAGGCAGCGCTATTGGGCTGGGGTCTCAACCGGATGCCCGTCATTTTCTATGTCGGTAGGTTGCGCGACTGTAGGTTGCTCAACGGCGGGTTGCTTAACTGTAGATTGCTCAACGATAGATTGCTCGGCGGTGGGTTGATTGCCTAGTGCAGAAAGCACCGTAGGATTTTGGGCTAGCTGGGCTGCGATCGCCGCCGCCCCATCCTGATTAATGTGGCTTGGATCGGCAAACAGCGCCGGATTGTCTCGCCACTGGGTAAGCAGATCTACCACGCCAAATCCCAGCGCCCGGCTCTCGGCCTGCAAAAACTTCTGAAACTGTCCCTCGTAGTACAGCCGGTCGTCATCTAAATAGCTGCCGCTCAAAGGCAGGTTCACAAAAATCAGCCGTGAGTTCTGATTTTTAGCTAACCCGGACAGTGCAGCCAGCGCGGTTGTTTGCGCCCCGTACAGATGGAAAGGAGCGTAGGCTCCATCGTAGCGACCGTTCACCTGCGGGAACTGCTGGTAGTAAGTTTGTGGGACAAACCTGTCGCCGACTGTCAAGAACCCAAGCGCATTGAACTTTTCTGAGGGCTTTGGCGATTGCGCACTCACTCTATTCGCCCTCACTAAGGAAGTGGCTAAAGAAACTGAGGGCGCTATTAGCGTTTGTGAGGGTAAAGCGGCTGGTGGCGTGGCGGCGCGGATTGCTTGATAGCCAGGGGAAGCGGTGAGACTTTCCCAGGTGCGATCGCGCCGCCCGTCGTTAAAAGCCCGCGACCCATCGCCCCACACAATCACAGCAGGCAGCGGCTTTGGCAGCAAGTCGCTCAGCATAAAATTTATCACCTGCGCGGTCGCCCCGTTTACGCTGAAGTTAAATATCCTCACCTCGTGGCCTGCGGTCTGCAAAGACTGCTGCATCACCTGCGGATCGATGCCCTGCAAAGCCCTAGAGCTACCCACAATTAAAATATCCGGCGTGCCGACCGTCGCCACATATGAAAGATAGCCTGCTAGCTGATCGTTGAATACATCACTCCCTAAGCTGGGTAACCCAGAGGATGGACTTGACTGCTCGGCGCGCTGCTGAGCCGCTAGCAGATGCTCCAAATAGCCGCGCATTTGGCGTTGGGCGACAATGCGGGAGGGGCTTTCGGGTGGAATGGACTGGGTGAGTGCGATCGCCTGCAACCACTGCGCCACCACCGCGTCCCAATCCGCCGCCAGCGCTGCTCGTTGCGTCATCACCTCCGCCTGCCTCGCCAGATCCGCTGCCTGCTGCAACCTCGCCGCTACAGAATCCGTCTGGGGTTCTATTTGGGGTTCTACTGTAGAATTCGCCGGAGCCTTTTCTTCAAAAAGATTACCGGAGCCTTCTGAGGCGGGCTGCCCTAACGCATCAGCCCGTGCTGAAAATTTAGACACATCTATCAAACTCAGCCCCACCCAGCACAGCGCAGCAAGCCCTAGCAGTTTTCTGGAAGCTCTCATAGCACAAAGAATCCTAGTGACTATCTACTATCTGTATTATCCTTACAGTCTCACAGACCTCCCTAGCCTAGGCATGTGACTTAGCGCACGCCATCCGTATGTAATGACGCTTATTTATTTTACAGAAGTGGTCAGATCCTAGAGACTCCCTAAATAATAGGCTTTGGTCAATAGGTTGCATAGAGTCACAAAAAGTCGTAGAAAAAGGCGTAGTCAGTATACAATCAACAGTACTAATGTACCTTCTAATATCATGGTTCAATATACGCTTGCTCAAAGTCCCGAAGTTTTGATTGATGTCCCTGGTCGCGATTCTAACAAAGCCCGTGAAAAGGCCATGGATCAGCTAATGGCTCTTATGGATGATGACAAACTCCCCACCGAACTCGACGATGGCTTCAACCCTAAGGACTTTATCGAAGTGAAAGAGCCGAAGAACGACCCGACCGACGAAGAAAATGAGGTGGTAGAGGCTGTGCAAACGCTTAGCAATCTATCCAAACTCAAGGTAAAAGTGCAGGGCTCGCGCGAAGAGGCTTTAAAAGTCAGAGAGTTAATCGATTTACTCTTCACTGACGAGGTGATTGAAGAGGAACAGATTGAAGAACTCAACAGCGGCTTTAAGACGCTGAAGACTTTTGCCCAGTCGAACCTGCGCTACCGCGATGCCAAGGACGAGGCTGAATCGGCGCGTGAAGTGTTAGACAACGCGCTGAATCCACCTAGTAAAAAGAAATAGG
>JBGTGK010000310.1:0-5966 GCA_041746795.1 Phormidesmis sp. | reverse complement strand
TCACTGCTGTCTCCCTACAATAATCGGCACAGGCGCTAAACCATCTCTCTCCTAAGATATAATGTATCTATCGCTACAGTTTTAGAGCCAAACACTTTCACTACTTAAAACTGTCTGATTGAACGCGATCAAACGATGGGTTTGGTGGTAGTTGGAAGGATACTTACTGTAAGTGAATCTAGTATCGACTCACGTAAGCTGTGTCGATACTAGATTCACTTAAGGCGAGATACCTGCACTAGACTCTCTTAGAGAAGGGAAAGAGTCTAAGATTTTAGGTGACCATTATAAAGTCAGCGCTATCTTTGCCCACCAGAGCATTACCTGCCTCATCTCTTGCAATATCGCCATCAAACACCAGCCCCAGTTCTGGCATGGGAGCCAAGTGGTCACTATAAATCCAGCGATCAAAGAATGACGTCAGCCTATCAACCCCTATGGATTAGGTTTTAGCCTTTATAATTAGGTACCCTAAAGGTTAAAGCCCAAATTGTTATAGCTAATGACTGCCCTTTCACGAATAGACCGCCCCCATTCGCCTCAATCGACAGTGGCCCTACCTTCTGTACAGCGGCTTCAAAGACTTCAAGGGCTCAGGCCCGTTTCCCAGCGGCTGTTTCCTAAGTGTGTTGCCCTAGACTTTACAGTTGTAATCGCTACTTACAACGGAGCACGGCGGATTGGCGCGGTGCTTGACCGCCTGCGCTGCCAGATAGGTGTCAGCAATTTTGTTTGGGAAGTAATTGTCGTTGATAACAACAGCACAGACGATACCAAAGAAGTGATACAGCGCTACCAAGCCAGCTGGCCTAAAGCTGTTCCATTTCGCTATGAGTTTGAAGCACGGCAAGGGGCTGGGTATGCTCGTCACCACGGTACTAAGGTAGCCAACAGCCCGCTGATCGGCTATTTGGATGACGATAATCTTCCCTGGATTAACTGGGTGCGCTCGGCCTATCGCTTTGGTCGGCAAAATCCTAACGTGGGTGTGTTTGGCAGTCGCATTCGCGGCAAGTTTTCTACCACGCCACCTGCTAACTTCGAGCGCATTGCAGCTTTGCTTGCCCTAACAGAGCGAGGCGATCGCCCCATCCTGTATAAGCCCGAAGCGAAGGTGTTGCCGCCAGGGGCTGGCTTGGTCGTTCGACGACAGGCATGGTTAGACAATATCCCCGAAGAGCGGACGCTTGCTGAAAAGTTTGGCGAAAGAGAAGCCGGTGAAGACTTGGAAGTCGTGCTGCGCATTCAGCAGGCGGGCTGGCCCGTGTGGTACAACGCTCACATGCTGATGTATCACGATATTCCGGATCACCGGCTGACTCGCAAGTACTTAGTTACGCTGTGTCGGGGCATTGGGCTAAGTCGCTATCACACCAGGATGCTGAGCTTTGTCCCGTGGAAGCGCCCCTTTATGGTGCTGCCTTACGCGCTCAACGATGTTAAAAAAATTCTGCGCCATGTGCTGCGCTACCGTCATCAGGTGGTGACCGACACTGTGACTGCCAGTGAACTGATGCTGTACGTCGCTAGCTTAGTCAGTCCACTGCATAGCTGGTATCGCCTGTGTAAGCGTCAGCTTGTGAAAGCTCCTAACCTTCAACGCTGAAGCGATTTGACAAGTCAACGCCTTAGCGATCGCACTCTCCCCGCAGGCCAATAAATCTTATAGGCCTCACCCACCAAATCCGCCTTCGGCAAAAATCCCCATACGTGAGAATCTGCACTCTCATTACGATTGTCACCCAGCATAAAATACGCATCATTCGGCACAATCTCAGGCCCCCACTGATAGTCCATTTGTACAGTAAGGTAGCTTTCTTCTAAAGGAACCTGATTGATCCACACTTGAGCGTCACGAACTTCAACCTGCTGTCCAGGCAGTCCTATAATTCGCTTTACGAACAAAGAATCTGGCGCTGCTCCAACTATCTCAATGGCCTTGAGCGGCACTTTAAATACAACAATCTCTCCTGTTTTTGGCTGATAGCTTGAGTCGCGGCTGACGAAGATGCGATCGCCCACCTGCAACGTCGGTACCATCGACTCACTCGGCACAATGCACTGCATCACCGAGCGGTCAATCCACATCGGCAGGCTACCAATGCTCAAGCGCAGCAACAGGCCCACGATCACGACCACCATCAGCATCTGCCCCGATCGGCTCTGATCTCGCCCTGGGCTCAGAGGCGTACTTCGGTAGGCATGGTATCCCGCCATAGACCAAACCGTGCAGGCCAGCGGCAGCAGTATCGGCTGATAGTTCGCCAGCATAGAAAGGCTGATGCCTACCGCTAAAAATATGCCGCCTGTGACTGCCTTGTTCAAATATAAATGACCTAATCCTGGCAAAATTTGCGACAGAAAAACGCCATACCACAGGTCTCTACCTCGCCGCTTATCGCCCAGCGGGTGCAGCGGCTGGCCTGCTGTTGCAAACGCATCCCAAAGATTCAACAGATATACAAGAGCCGCCATCCCTAACAGCCAAAAAGCCCGCTCTGTATTTCCCTCAGCCGCCAACAATGACCACAGTGCGTGAATCACCAGGCTAAAAAAGACGCTCATGATGATCAGCCCCTTTGTCCACTGCTGGTCATAGCACTGCCCCATCCCCGGCGCTAAGCCTGAAAGATTCACAGCCAGCCAACAATCTCGTACCGGATGCTGCACTTTCACCGATGCTTTGCCTCTATCCCAAAAAACTGCGGCGCACCAATCTGCTACCTGTTCGCCTGTAGCTAATTTGCCCATCTCAATGATGGGTCGCTAGATGGCTTAAAAATAATCCGTAGATTTGAGGAGGGTACTACTATTCTGGCGCTGTCTTTGGTTTAACTGCGGTAGGCAATATCTGTGGCGGCGCTGCGGCTGGCCCAGCAGTCGGCTCCTCAAATTCTCTTCTTTCAATCTCTCGGTTCCGCAGCGCTGTTCTCAGTGCAGGAACGTCTTCTTTTAGCATGACTGAAACAGTACCGGTGTTAACGGTGCCGTCAGGATTGGGGATTACTTCGATGATGTATGCGTACAGGTCGCCTTCGGTTACTTGGGCGCGGGAGGCTCGTTGGGTGCCGCGATCTTCGGGGCGACCGGGTGAGTATACAATGACGGCCTGCGATCGCCGATAGTCTGCATACACCTCAGCCCCGTACAGCGTCCGCAGGGCATCCTCCAATCGGTCAACGCTTACACCGCTAATCGTATCCACCAGCGTAAACTTCTCAGAGCGCACCACCGTCAGCTGCCCAGAATTTCTGCGTGCCAGCAGGCTCTCTCCCGTTCCACCACCAGGGCCATAAATGGAGCCATTAAACGTATAGCGACGGGCAGGGGTATCATTACGCCGTACAGAAAGCCTTTCGTTAGGAGTGGCCCGCAGCGTAGGATGTGCCTGCATCCAAGCTTCTGCTTCAGCAACTGATTGACCGGGAAGGGCGGTGGCGGTGGCGGTGAGTCCTATCCAAACGCTTGCTAAGGTTAATCCAGTTTGAAGGCCGACATGCAGAAGCTTGTTCATCGCTTGTATTTATAGGGAACCAAATCCCTTCCGTTTTTTAGGTTTTTTCTTTTTCTTACTGCCGCTAGAGGCACCCCGCCATCCTGGTCTTGCGCCGCCGCCCATTGGATTGCCGCCGCCCATCGGGTTGCCGCCCATGCCGCCCATGCCTGGAAAGCCCCCATCAAATCCTGGCAAACCCATGTTGCCCTGACCCATTTGCTGCATTAGGCCGCGCATTCTTTGAAAGTCACTCACCAGCTTGCTGATGTCTTTCTCGGCGTAGCCCGCACCTTTCGCCACCCGCCGCCGACGGCTAGGCGAACCTGCCAGCACCTCAGGATCTTTTCGCTCTTCCATAGTCATGGAACTAATCATGGCTTCACAGCGCTTGAGCTGCTGCTCTCCCTGCTGGAGCTGATCCGATGAGAGCTTATTGCCCATTCCAGGTATCATCTTCATGATTCCCGCAAGTGACCCCATATTTTTCATCAGGCGCGTTTGCTTAAGGAAATCATTAAAGTCGAATTTGGCCGACAGGATTTTTTCCTGTAGCTTCTCTGCATCGGCAATGTCAACTTCTTCTTGAGCCTTTTCTACCAGGGTCAGCACGTCACCCATGCCCAAAATGCGAGACGCCATCCGGTCGGGGTAAAACGGCTGTAGGGCTTCTACTTTTTCGCCTACGCCAATAAATTTAATCGGCTGACCAGAGATACGGCGCACCGACAGCGCCGCGCCACCCCGCGAGTCGCCGTCCATTTTGGTAAGAATAGCGCCCGTAATCCCAATTTCGTCGTGAAACGTGCGGGTGAGCGTAGCGGCTTCTTGCCCGGTCATCGCATCGACGACCAGCAGCACTTCATCCGGCTGAGTGACCTCTTTGATTTGAGCCAGCTCAGCCATCATGTCTTTGTCAATTTGCAGTCGGCCTGCCGTGTCGATAATCACGGTATCAACGCCGTCTTCCTTGGCCTTAGCCAAGCCCTGCCGCGCAATTTCCACCGGATTCGCATCTGCGCCAATTTCAAACACAGGCACGTCGATTTGCTTACCCAGGGTGAGCAGCTGATCGATGGCCGCTGGGCGGTAAACGTCTGTGGCGACGAGCAGGGCGCTGCGGTTTTGCTTGCGCAGGTGTAAGGCTAGCTTAGCGGTGGCGGTGGTTTTACCCGTACCCTGCAATCCGGCCATGAGGACAACGGTTGGCTTGTTTGCGCTGTCGGCCAGGGGTACGTTGGTGTCGCCCATCGTTTCGACCAGCTCGTCGTAAACGATTTTGATGAACTGCTGGTCGGGCCGTACGCCGGAGACAACGCCTGCGCCCTGAGCTTTTTCTTTGACGTCGGCAACGAAGCCTTTGACGACATCCAGATTGGCGTCGGCTTCTAGTAGGGCACGGCGGACTTCTCGCAGCGCCTCCGTGATATTTGCCTCCGAGATTTTGTCCTGGCCTCGGAGCTTTTTCCAGGCGGATTCAAACTGTTCTGAGAGGGCTTCAAACATAGGACTGAAGGGGTGATGAACTTGAAAATACGTCTTTCTATTCTAAGGGGTGTGGCTGTCATTGCTGAGGTTCGGTTTGCAGGTTCGTTTGCAAACCTGGCGTTTGCTGGGGAGGACGTGGGACATCTGGTAAGCTATCGGTGACCTGTGTTATGGAGCTTTGGGAGCGTTTGCCGCAGCTAAAAGCATCGAATCGAGCGCCGAACAATCGCACGTTGACCTTAAGTGAGGCGGAGATTCAGCGCTATGCCTCTCAGCTGCTGACGCTAAAGAAACCGCAGGCGGTATCGGATATTTTAGACTGCACGATTCATCAGAGTTTGTTCGAAGCGCTGCCCCAGCTACCGAACAAATTTGTGGACTTGCTCATTGTCGATCCGCCTTACAACCGCAGCAAAGATTTTAATGGCGTCGCTTTTAAAGCCCGGTCTGCTGCTGCCTATCAGGAATGGCTCGCTACTTGGGTGCCTCTGCTTCCTCGCCTGCTAAAACCAAATGCCTCTATATATATGTGCTGCGATTGGCAGTCGTCGAATGCTATTTATCAAATATTTGCTGAGCATTTTCAGGTGCGTAATCGCATCACCTGGGAGCGAGAGAAGGGGCGAGGCGCTAAGCGCAACTGGAAGAATGCTTCTGAGGATATTTGGTTTGGCACGGTGGGCGATCGCTACACCTTTAACATAGAAGCGGTGAAGCTTCAGCGACGAGTGCTAGCGCCTTATCGCAATAGCGCGGGTCAACCGAAGGATTGGCAGGATACAAAGCAAGGCAAGTTTCGAGCGACCCATCCCTCTAACCTATGGACGGATATTTCGGTGCCGTTTTGGTCGATGCCTGAGAATACGGATCATCCAACGCAAAAGCCTGAGAAGCTGGTGGCAAAGATGATTTTGGCGAGTTCTAATCCTGGCGACGTGGTGTTTGATCCGTTTTTGGGATCGGGGACGACTTCGGTGGTGGCGAA
>JBGTGK010000309.1:0-13187 GCA_041746795.1 Phormidesmis sp. | reverse complement strand
ACACTCAAAACCCTTGATCTACCGTTCGCTTCTGATCATGGTCAAACTCGACTAGCAGGTCTGAACGGCTGCAACCCAGTAACTTCGTTCCTCGTTGAGGCAAAATGTACGTCTGTAAGTTGGAATTTGGAATTGCTGGCCGTCTTACCCTCACGAATCATGTTAGAAATACCCGGCGTCACCACCATAATTTCCTGCGCCATCACCCGGCCAAACTCACCCGGCTTAGGATTTGCCTTTGACACCAGTGTTTGACTAAGCACCGCTACCAGCGAGTTAGAAAGCTGTACTCTAATTTGCTGGTGCTGCATAGGCGGAAACACATCCACGATTCTATCTACGGTTTGCGCTGCAGAGCTAGTGTGTAGCGTTCCAAACACTAGGTGCCCTGTTTCTGCCGCCGAAATTGCCAAAGAAATCGTTTCAAGGTCACGCATCTCACCCACCAGAATCACATCCGGGTCTTCGCGCAATGCACCTCTCAAGGCATTAGAGAAGCTCTTCGTATCTTCACCCACCTGGCGCTGGTGAATCAGGCTCTTAATCGGCTCATACACAAATTCAATCGGGTCTTCTACCGTTAAAATATGCTCCGCCCGAGTCAAATTAATGTTGTTGATCATTGATGCCAGCGTTGTTGTCTTACCCGAACCGGTCGGGCCAGTCACCAGTACTAAGCCCCGAGGCTTCTCCGATAGCTCAGTCACAATCGGCGGCAGGCACAGCACATCCATACTCGGAATCTTAGAACTCAGCGCCCGCAGACAAGCGGCATAGGTGCCTCGATCCTTGTATACGTTCACTCTAAATCTGGCCAGTCCTCGCACACCGTATGAACAGTCTAGCTCCCAGGTCTGCTCCAGAATTTTGCGCTGCGAGTTGTTCAGCATACTGAAGATTAGTCGCTGGCACTGGTCTGCGGGCATGGGAGGATGATCCGTCGCCGTCAGATGACCGCTAATCCGAATGTAAGGCGGTAGTCCAGTGGACAAATGAAGGTCAGAGCCGCCTCGCTCAATCACTTCTTCCATCAGATCTTCAATCATTAATTCCATGAAATGTTCCTTCTAATAAATGGGTGTACTGTTCAAATAGGAAAAAACACAGCGCTAGTCTTTGTAGCGCGGCGTCAGACAGTAAGGGCAGTCAAGCCAGTCATGATGTAGCTCAGCGTTACAGGTCGTACAGGAAAGAACGCTTTTACGCCTAGCTTTAAGCTCAGACTCAAGACCCTTGTCGGTAAAGGTCACACGCTCTACTTCGTCTAGAGTGGTATGCCCTTCCTTGACCAAGTTCAAGCTGTAAGCCAGCAGGGTATTCATGCCCTCTTCAACAGCCGCCTCTTTCAGCTGCTCAGTCGGTGCGCCGTCTGAAATGAGCTGTTGTAACCGCTCGGTCACTCGCATCACTTCATACACCCCAACTCGACCCTTGTAACCATTGCCCTGGCATTTCTCGCAAAGCGTGCCAGCCTCTTTCATCCCGTTAATTTGCTCAGCGGGTATGTCATTGGCCTTATACAACGTCATTTCATAGTCATTAGAGGCCGTTAACCCAAATCGCGCTAGTTCCTCCGGAGTGGGCTTATAGCCGATACGGCATTCCTGACAGACGCGACGAACCAGCCGCTGAGCCAGTACGCCAAGCAAAGAACTCGACACCTGAAAAGGCTCAACGCCCATTTCAGCGAGCCTGGAAACTGCGCCTGCGGCATCGTTAGTGTGCAGGGTGGTCAATACGAGGTGACCTGTTAACGCCGCTTCAATGGCTGTTTTAGCCGTCTCAGGGTCACGGGTTTCACCCACCAGAATCACGTCTGGATCCTGCCTTAAGAAGGCCCTTAAAATAGAGGCAAAGTTCATGCCTTTCTCTCGAATCACCTGCACCTGAGTAATTCCTGGCAAGGCGTATTCAATCGGGTCTTCAGCCGTACTAATGTTAACGCCAGGATCGTTGCGCTCAGAAAGTACGGAGTACAGCGTAGTGGTTTTACCCGAACCCGTCGGGCCAGTCACCAAAATAAGTCCAAACGGCTTTTTGGCCATTTCTTGAACGATATGGAGCGTCTCGTCATCAGTAATCAGCGCGCCTAAGCCTAGCTGAGTTGATGAGTTGTCCAAAATTCGCAGCACTACCTTTTCGCCATAGCGGCTGGGCAGCGTACTCACCCGGAAATCTACCTTACGGTCTTGAAATACCCGACGAATTCTGCCGTCTTGAGGCAAGCGACGCTCGGCAATGTCTAGCTCAGCAATAATTTTGAAACGAGCACAGACCGCTGGAATAATCTTTTTAGGTAGCGGCGGAAAGGGCTCTTTTAAGACACCATCTTTGCGAAATCGAACGCGAAGGAAATCTTCTTGAGGCTCGATGTGAATATCGGAAACTTCCTCCTGTAGCGCTTTCACCAAAATCTTATTGACTAAGGCAATAACCGGGGCCGCGCCTGCATCTTGAAGGGCCGCGCCAAGGTCAGCATCTTCTTCAATAACATCTTGCAGCCCGCCGCCCTCCAGGTCGAGGTCGTCAAGATCGGTTTTAACATCAACAGCTTTGGCAAAGTCACGCTTTTTCTCCTTAGCAACTTGCTCATCCAAATACTTCGCCATCAGGCGCTGGTAATCTTCAACGGTGATGACCATACGCCGCAGCGTCATCTTCTTTGGCCTGAGGATACGGTTCAAGTCATCTTGGGCCTCCAGGTTCTCCGGATCGACCATGGCAACTAGCACCGACTGGTTCTCACCTTCTCCGACTTGCGAGAGCGGCATCAAACGATGGCGACGGCAAATATCCACTGATATCAAACTACCGATCAGACTGGTAACTTGAGTATTAGAAATGCTTTCAACCTCGGGGTCAAGCGATTCGACACCGTATAAAATTTTCAGCTCAAAGAGCTGCTGCTTTTTGTACTGACGCAGCAGCTCTGGGGAGAGCTGCTGGCCAGTCATCGACTCCAAAACGTCGGTCAAGGAACGACCTGACTTTCGACTTTCGACCAGTGCCTGCTGCATCTGGCTGCCGTCTACAAAACCCGCTTCGACAAGCTTGTTGCTGAAAGGCGAAAAGCTCTTTTGTAAAACAAGAGCCTTCCGCGTAGATGAAGAATTTGTCATGGCCGATGCGAAAAAATCTCACACCATTGTGCCCATCATGCTCAAACCAATACCCTGACTGATATCTGTACTAATACTTAATCTTTATGAAGGTACGGATACTCAGGAGGAATATTAAGAAGACGGTAAACTCGTTACGGAAAACCGTTCCGCAATAGGCGCACTGCCAATTAATATAGACGAGTAAATAGGCTCAAACATACTTTTTGGCCGCCGGGAATGAGGTTTTGAGAATGAACCTTGGGATATAGAGGGTTTTACGCAACATGATAGATGCAAACGTTAATGACAATCAGCAGGGCGCTGACGTTAGCCCCGAGGACATTGAGGAGCTGCGGCCCGAAGATGCCTCAACTGAAATCGACTTTGATAAAGCTTTTGAAGAGGACACTTCAGCAGCCGTAAAGCAAGGTACTGAAGCTGCTAACGAGCTACCAGACGGTATATCGGCAGAAGATGCGTTTGCGACTGAGGCGGGTGCCCGTACAGCTTTGCAGCAGCAGGTGGAGCAGCTACAGGCTCAGCTAGAGGATCGGACTGGCCAGTTTACCCGGCTGACGGCTGATTTTGATAATTTTCGCAAGCGGACAGTGACAGAAAGAGAAAACCTGGAGATTCAGGTTAAGTGCAACATCATCGGCAGCTTATTAGAGGTAGTAGATAACTTTCAAAGGGCAAGGTCACAT
This sequence comes from Phormidesmis sp., assembly GCA_041746795.1. Taxonomy (GTDB): domain Bacteria; phylum Cyanobacteriota; class Cyanobacteriia; order Phormidesmidales; family Phormidesmidaceae; genus Phormidesmis. The sequence continues at coordinate 9,382 of JBGTGK010000309.1, read as the reverse complement.
ATCAAACCTCAAACGGATAGCGAGATGGCTATCCATAAGAGCTATCAGGGCGTTTATAAGCAGCTGATTGAGGCGCTTAAAAAGCTGGGCGTATCGCCGATGCGAAGTGAAGGGCAAGAGTTTGACCCTAACTTGCATGAGGCCGTTATGCGCGAGCCCACTGATGAGTATCCAGAAGGAACTGTGATTGAGGAGTTCGTCCGTGGGTATGTTCTAGGGGAGCGTGTTTTGCGCCATGCCATGGTCAAAGTAGCAACCCCCTTAGACCCTTCAGCTGACTCTAGCGAATCGCCATCAGAGGCTTAAGAGGCTGACCTTAGCAGCCGCTAACGTAGGTTGCTAAACCCTTACGAGCTGACGGTTTTGATGAAGGATTAAACGGTTGTAAAGCGATGGCTGGGCAGTTGAGACCTAGGTGCGTTGTACCTAGATCGTGAAGCACTGCGGTTTCAACGACCTTCATTAAAACTGTCTGAGCGGATTATGGGAAAAGTTATCGGCATAGACTTGGGAACCACTAACAGCTGCGTAGCTGTACTGGAGGGCGGTAAGCCAGTGGTCATTCCAAGTACAGAGGGAGGCCGAACAACACCTAGTATTGTTGGCTTTGCAAAAGGAGGGGAGCGCTTAGTTGGCCAGATGGCGAAGCGGCAGGCCGTTACTAATGCTGAAAATACGGTTTATAGCATTAAGCGGTTTATTGGTCGGCGCTGGGATGATACAGAGGTTGAGCGATCGCGCGTCCCCTACAAATGCACCAGGGGCAAAGACGACACCGTTGACGTCATGATCCGCGCTAAAGGCTTTACGACTCAAGAAGTGTCGGCAATGACGCTGCAAAAGCTCAAGCAGGATGCTGAAGCTTACTTGGGAGAGAGCGTCCATCAGGCCGTGATCACGGTGCCTGCTTACTTTACCGACGCCCAAAGGCAAGCAACCAAAGACGCTGGCACAATTGCGGGACTAGAAGTCTTAAGGATTATCAATGAGCCGACCGCAGCGGCGCTTTCATACGGACTAGACAAGCAGGATCAAGACCAAACTATTCTGGTCTTCGATTTGGGCGGCGGTACGTTCGATGTGTCTATTTTACAGCTAGGCGATGGTGTTTTTGAAGTGAGGGCAACCTCTGGAAACAATCACCTGGGCGGCGACGATTTTGACAACTGCATCGTCACCTGGATGACAGAAGCTTTCCAGCAGCAGGAAAGCATGGACTTAGCGAATGATCGCATGGCGCTACAGCGGATTCGCGAAGCGGCTGAAAAAGCGAAGGTCGAACTATCGACCATGACGAAAACATCGATTAATTTGCCGTTTATTGCGGCGGATGAAACGGGGCCTAAACACCTAGAGATGGAGCTATCGCGATCGCAGTTCGAGGAGCTAGCAGGCGACTTGATCGTCAGCACGCTAGAGCCCGTCAAGCAGGCACTCAAGGATTCTGAACTGAGCGGCGATGACATCGACCGCATTTTGCTAGTCGGCGGATCGACGCGGATCCCTGCGGTTCAAGCGGCCATTACAGAGTTTTTTGGCGGCCAAACGCCCGATCGCTCAGTTAATCCAGATGAGGCCGTTGCCCTGGGGGCTTCTATTCAGGCGGGTGTGCTAGGCGGAGAAGTTAAGGATCTTTTGCTCCTAGACGTAACGCCCCTTTCTATGGGAATTGAAACATTAGGAGAGGTCTTTACAAAAATTATTGAACGCAATACCACGATCCCAACTAGCAGAACGCAGGTATTTTCGACCGCGATTGACGGTCAGACTTCTGTAGAGGTTCATGTCTTGCAGGGGGAAAGGGCAATGGCTCGCGATAACAAGAGCCTAGGCCGGTTTGAGCTTTCCGGCATTCCGCCTGCGCCTAGAGGTGTGCCTCAAATTGAGGTGTCTTTTGAAATTGATGCCGATGGCATTTTACAGGTGGCGGCGCGCGATCGCGGCACCAACCGCGAACAAAGCGTCAAAATTACCAACCGAGGCGGGCTCTCTTCTACTGAGATTGCGCGAATGAAGGAAGAGGCCGAGATGTTCGCAGGCGAAGACGAACAGCGCAAAAGTGTAGCAGAGCTGAAAAATAGAGCCGATGCACTATTTTATAGCTACGAAACCGCGCTACGTGACAGTGCCGGAAGCGTCGGTGAGGATCTAAAAGCCCAGGCAAAAGATGAATCCGACGCTCTAAGAGCAGTGGTTGCTAATAAAAACGCTGAGCCCGCTGACCTTGAACAAAAGCTAGATGCCCTACAGCAAACTATCTTTAACATCGGTGCCGGGATGTACCGGCAAACGGGCGCAGAAGAGAACGAATCGGATACCAGCAATGACATGCCTGGAGCGAATATCTCAGCCGCGCCACAGCCACAGCAGCCACAGCCAGTAACCTCTCCGGCAAAGTATAGTCCGCCGCCTGCGCCCGCTGCCACCGCTGCCACCGCCGCCGCAAGCTCCAGGCAGGTTGCGGCAGCGCCTATGGCTACGACCTACGGTGCCGCTGACGAAGAGTTTGATATTGACAGCACAGTCGCAGCCAATTACGAAGCGATCGAATAAAAGCGGATGAATAAATGCACAAAGTGGCCCTGAAGCAGGTTAATGCTTCAGGGCCTTTGCGATACAATGATTCAATGCGCGTTGATTTATAGCGACGTGCGGATGCATATCTCCCAGGGGAGAGGCTGTGCCTTGGGTTTGCCCCGCCTTCGGCGTTACGTACGCCGCGAGTCATCTGGCCTGTTGTTCTGTGAAGCTTTCAGCCAATTGACCGACGCTATATAACCTGCTAGTTCTTATTTGTGATTGACGTTTTATGGCCCGTGACTACTACGAGACGCTGGGCGTCTCGCGCAATGCCGAGCAAGATGAAATTAAGCGCGCCTACCGTAAGCTAGCGCGTAAATATCACCCTGACGTCAATAAGGACGCAAGTGCCGAAGAGACCTTTAAAGAAGTCAGTCGCGCCTATGAAGTTCTTTCGGAGCCAGAAATCAGGAAGCGCTACGACCAGTTTGGCGAAGCGGGAGTAGGCGGCGCAGCGGCAGGCGGCGGATTTCAAGATTTTCAGGATATGGGCGGGTTTGCTGATATTTTCGAGAGTTTTTTCAACGGATTTTCGGGACAGCCCGGTCAGCAGCGTCGTCGCGGCCCCATGCGAGGCGATGACTTAAGGCTTAACCTTAAGCTCGACTTCAAAGAGGCTGTATTCGGTGGCGAAAAAGAAATTAGAATTAGCCACCTAGAAACCTGCCTAACCTGCTCAGGATCTGGCGCTAAGCCGGGCACGCGGCCCCGCACCTGCTCTACTTGCAATGGCGCAGGTCAGGTGAGAAGGGCTACCCGTACGCCTTTCGGAATTTTTAATCAGGTATCGGCCTGTCCGACCTGTAATGGTAGCGGCGAAGTCGTGGAAGACCGCTGTGAGACCTGTGGTGGAAGCGGGCAAAAGCAAACCAACAAAAAGCTTAAGATCACAGTGCCCGCTGGCGTTGAGAACGGCACCCGCCTAAGAGTTTCTGGAGAAGGCGATGCTGGCAAGCAAAATGGGCCTGCCGGAGATTTGTACGTTTATTTGGTCGTTAATGACGATCCTATTTTTAAGCGCGATGGCATTAATATTCTCTCTGACCTAAAGGTGAGCTACTTGCAGGCAATTTTAGGCTGTGAGCTAGAAATAGAAACGGTGGATGGCAACGTAGCGATGCAGGTGCCAGCTGGAACTCAGCCAAATACGGTGCTGTCGCTAGAAGGTCGAGGCGTGCCCAGGTTAGGCAATCCGGTGAGTCGAGGGAAGCACCTGATTACAGTGAAAGTAGATATTCCAACCAAGCTTAAGGCGGGTGAGCGAGAGCTGCTGACTCAGCTTGCAGAGGTTCGCGGTGACTCGGTAGGTAAGGGTAAGAAAGAAGGTTTTTTGGGCGGTTTGTTTAATGGATGAGCTTGCTGATAGGTCTGGGTTAGTCGCTGATGAGCAGCTAGATTTGAGAGGGACGCCCTGCCCGCTAAATTTTGTGCGTACGAAGCTGAAGCTAGAGCGGATGAGTCCGGGGGCGCTGCTGGAAGTGTGGCTAGATCCGGGTGAGCCGATAGAGCAGGTGCCTGATAGCTTAAAAATGGATGGCTACGGCATAGAAACTATCGACGATCGCAGCGAGTATTTTGCGGTGCAGGTACGCCGTCCGGCAGATCTATGAGTGCTGGGATGAGCTCTAGGGCAAGTTTTGAGCTAGATACGCCGCTGCTAGCGATTGGATTATGGCGGGGTACGGTGGTTGCGATTCAGGCGAACTACTATTCGGTACAGCTAAATGACGTGCCTGAGCTGAGCGAGCAGGTCAAGGACAAGCTAGGCTCACCGGTCGTTTTGCTGTGCATTCGGCGAGGACTGCTCAAAAAGCTGGGGCAGCAGATTATGGTGGGCGATCGCGTCGCAGTTGAAGAGCCTGACTGGCAGGGCTTGCGGGGTGCGATCGCCCAAGTTTACCCCCGTCAAACCTCACTAGATCGCCCGCCCATTGCCAACGTAGACCAAATTTTGCTGGTGTTTGCCCTCGCAGAACCCACCCTAGACCCTCATCAGCTCAGTCGATTTTTGGTCAAGGCAGAATCCACCGGCATGGCGATTACGCTGTGCCTAAATAAGCGAGATTTGCTCAACGACGAAGCCATTAGCTACTGGCAAAATAGGCTCAAAGAGTGGGGCTATCAGGCGCTGCTGGTCAGCATTCGTGAAGACGACGAACTCCGCACTGAGCTAGCAGCCGAACTGCAAGGAAAAATTACGGTGGTTGCAGGGCCATCAGGCGTAGGTAAGTCTAGCCTGACCAATCGGCTTATTCCTGAGCAAGACTTGCGAGTGAATTCAGTGTCAGGAAGACTAGGCCGAGGCCGACATACCACTCGCCATGTAGAGCTATTTGAGCTACCTGAGGGCGGCTTTTTAGCGGATACGCCAGGCTTTAACCATCCTGATGTAACTTGCTTACCTGAGGAGCTGAGCCACTACTTTCCAGAAATTCGACGGCGGCGAGCGATCGCAGCCTGTCAGTTTAGCAATTGCCTGCACAGAGACGAGCCGGGCTGCGTCGTGCGGGGCAACTGGGAACGGTATGGCGACTACTTGTCGCTGCTAGTAGAAGTCATTCGTCAGCAGCAGACTTTATTGCATCAGCCGGATGCAGAGGCGGCTGAGAAGGTAAAGATGGCGGAAGATGGCAAAGTGACGCACGAGCCTCGGCTGGAGGCAAAAAAGTACCGTCGGACTTCTCGCAAAACGCGCAATCAGGCGTTTCAAGAGCTGTGCCTGGATTTATCTGCCGCTGAGGATTTAGAAGATTTGGAAGACCTCGAAGATTTGGGATGGTAGGTCGGCATCGAGCCGCTAACTTTCATCGCCTTTTAATCGCCACAGTACACAATCAAATCGATCTCAACGTCGCCAAATCCGGCTAGGGCTGTAACGCCAACCGTGGTACGCCCTGGATAGCGGCCTACCGTGAAATGGCTGGCGTAGATTCGATTGACCGTTTCGTAGTAGCGAAAGTCGGTGACAAAAATCCGTGACATCACGACTTTCTCAAAGCCGGTGCCCGCATGGTCTAGCACCCGCTGAAGATTGGCCATAACTCGCTCAGTTTGCGCTTCGATGGTGCCTTTGATGACTTCACCCGTGTCAGGATCTTCGGCCAGCTGACCGGTGACAAACAAAAAATCGCCCGCCCGCACCGCGTGAGAATAGGGCGCAACCGGCGGGAGCTTGCCATCGGGAAGGGTGATAAATTCGAGCATGTTCTAGGCGGGTGTCAGGATTTGTGAATTTAGCGATGCCAGGTGGTGACGCCGCCCGGTTTATCGATCAGCGTGATTCCCTGGGCGCTGAGCTGATCTCGAATGCGGTCAGATTCGGCGTAATCTTTGGCTTTTTTGGCGGCTGCGCGCTGCTCTATCAGGGCTTCTACATCAACGTCACTGATGCTGCTGGCGCTATCTGTCTCAGCTACTTGAGCTTCTAGCCCCAGAACTTGGGCGAGCTGCACCAGGGTTTGCCATCGCTGCTTAAGGACGGATGATTCAGCGTCGGGACTGCCTTCATGAATGATGAGATTGCCCTGTCGCTGAAGTTCTTTGGCTAAGCCAAAGAGAACAGCGATCGCTCCTGGCGTATTAAAGTCATCGTCCATTGAGGCTTGAAACTGCCGCTTGGCCACTTCCTCTAGCACCACTTCGTCTAGCGACACTTCCGTCTGCGGCCAGCCCAGCTTTTCACCGTACTGCAAGCCAAAGGTTAGACCTTCACTCAGGGTGTCCCAGCCGTTTTTGGCTGAGGCGATCGCTCCCTCAGTAAAATCCAGCGGCATCCGATACTGAGCCTGCAAGACAAACATCCGAACGGCCATGGGATCAGGGCCATCGGGCGAATCAAGCAGGCTACGGATGGTCGTGAAGTTGCCCAGTGACTTCGACATTTTGGTGCCGTCTACATTCACCATACCGTTGTGCATCCAGTAAGTAGCCAGGGGCTGACCGGTGGCGGCTTCAGACTGGGCGATTTCGTTCTCGTGATGGGGAAACTGCAAATCGGCCCCGCCCACGTGAATATCTATGGTGTCGCCGAGGCGATCGCGCACCATTGCCGAGCACTCAATATGCCAGCCCGGACGCCCCGATCCCCAGGGCGATCTCCAGGCAGGTTCATCGGGTTTTGCAGCCTTCCACAGCGCAAAGTCAAACGGATCTTGCTTGACCGATTGAGCCTCATTAACGCGGCCACTAGCCCCGGCCTGCATATCTTCCAGCTTGCGACCCGACAGCTTGCCATAGCCCGCAAACTTGCGCACCGAATAGTACACATCGCCCTGAGCTGCGTAGGCATAGCCTTTTTGCTCAAGCTCATGAATCAGCCGTTTGATGCCATCAATCGTATGAGTGGCATACGTGTACTCGTCGGCCTCCAAGATATTCAGCCTTGCCATATCTTCAAAGTAAGCAGCCGTGTAGGTTTTGGCTACGGCCTCCATCGAAGATTTTTCTTGGCGGGCGCGATTGAGAATTTTGTCGTCAATATCGGTAAAATTTTGTACGTAGCGCACCTCATAGCCGCGCCAGGTAAGGTAACGACGCACCGTGTCCCACACGATATACGAGCGGGCATGACCCAGATGGCAGTAGTCATAAACCGTCACCCCACAGCAGTACATTTTCACCTGATTAGGCGACAGGGGAGCAAAAGCTTCCTTCTGGCGAGAAAGCGTGTTGTAAATGGCTACGCTCATGAGAAGTCGGTAAAAATTGGGTACCCAAAGCCGCCGCCTTGAGCCCTCTCATAGTAAGTTGAAACCCGGCTAACCGACTAACTTTTACGGCTGCTCTTTGAGCTCACTGTGCTACGAATTCTTTTAATTGACATAAACTTAAACCCGCAACTCCTAACAGATGCGAGATAATTGAACCCTAAAGTCATTCACACCTGCCCATCATCAGTAGATTTCTATGACTGCTACGACGCCCGCTCCTCATAAATCAGCGCTTCAGGCAATGGACGATTCTAAGCATGGCCTGCCTGTCACCATCATCACCGGCTTTTTGGGCAGTGGAAAAACCACCTTACTCAATCACATCCTGACCAATCAGGAAGGGCTAAAGACGGCAGTGCTGGTGAATGAATTTGGGGAAGTGGGAATCGACAATGAGCTGCTGATTACCACTGGTGATGACAATATGGTGGAGCTGAGCAACGGCTGCATTTGCTGCACCATCAACAACGACTTGCTGGAAGCGGTATACAAGGTTTTGGAGCGCTCCGATAAAATCGATTATTTGGTAGTAGAGACCACTGGCCTAGCCGATCCGCTGCCGGTGGCGCTGACTTTTTTAGGCACTGAGCTACGCGATCTGACCCGCCTGGATTCGATTGTGACCGTAGTCGATGCCGAGAACTACAGCCTGGACTTATTCAACTCTCAAGCAGCGTATAACCAGATTGCCTACGGCGACATCATCTTGATGAATAAAATGGATGTCGTCGATGAAGCCGATGCCGACCTGCTAGAAACCAAGCTGCGCGACATTAAGCAGGATGCTCGCATTTTGCGCACGGATCACTCTCAGGTACCGCTGCCTTTAATCCTCAGCGTGGGCCTGTTCGAGTCCGATAAGTATTTTGGTGAAGCAGAAAGCGGCGCTGACCCGCACGATCATTCAGCGCACGATCACGAGGGACACGATCATGAGGAACACGATCATGCTGGACACGATCACGCAGCGCATGATCACGGCAGCCATCATGAGGATCACGCCAACTGCGATCACGATCATGGACACTGTGAGCATGACCACGACCACAGCACGCACTCCCATTTGGATATAGACGGGTTTACCTCAATTTCTTTTGACCGTAATCAGCCGCTGGCCATCCGCAAGTTTCAGCACTTTTTAGACAATCAGCTGCCTGCGTCAGTATTCAGGGCAAAAGGCATCTTGTGGTTTGATGAGAGTCCAAAACGTCATGTCTTTCATCTGAGTGGTAAGCGGTTCTCGCTTGAGGATGAAGAGTGGAAAGGTCGCCCTAAGAAAAGTCAGCTCGTGCTCATAGGCCAAAATTTGGACGAAAAAGTCCTGCGCGAACAGATTGAGAGCTGCTTTTGTATCGAATCGGCTGACCGGGGTAAAGGATTTGGCCGGTAAGCGCTGGCATTCTCTGGCATCAGTTAATCTGATTAGAGTAGAGTAGAGCAATCCCCTATTTTAATGAATGGCCTGTTAAAGTAAAGAAGCGTTAAGCTGCTGCAGTAAGAGCTGCCGTTTGCACTATGACAGTCCGTGATTCTTTTCTCTCCGCCGTTCCTTGCGACTTAAGGCGCTCTATTTCCAGGCCAGTAGTTTTTTGCGATTTTGACGGTCCGATTGTCGATGTCTCAGAGCGCTACTACCAAACTTATCGAATGGGGCTGGTGGCTATTGAGCAGCAATATCAGCTCGGCTCGGCTCTTCAGCCTTTGAGCAAAGCGCAGTTTTGGCAGATGAAGCAGAATCGGACTGCCGACATTGAGATTGCGGTGCGATCAGGGTTACCGGCTGCGCTATTTGATCCTTTTATGCAGCAGGTAGAAAGGATTGTTAACCATCCGAGTTTGCTGCGGTGGGATCAGATACAGCCCTCCGCTCAAGCTGCCCTCGAATATTTTAGGCAGTCTGGCGTGCGGCTGGTATTGGTGACGCTGCGTCACCCGAGACAGGTTCAAGACTTTTTGCAGGGTCAGGACTTGGCGCACTTAGTCGATGAGGTCTACGGTGCTTGGGATGTGAGAGCAGCTCATGCCAACCGGGTGGCGCAAAAGCATGAGCTGCTGATGGCGGCGATCGCCCAGCAGCAGGCCCAGGGTCACCT
>JBGTGK010000308.1:0-2978 GCA_041746795.1 Phormidesmis sp. | reverse complement strand
AGCACAAATCCTTCTCTGTGCCGGTCAAACGGGTAGCAGCCCGTCTTCGCCAGCGCCCCCATTTTGCGAAAGCCTGCAATCGTCAGCGGCGTAATTGGTGACTCCACCGCCCCGGCTACTACGCGGCTACATTGCCCGCTGCGAATCAGATCTGTTGCCTGCGCGATCGCCCAAACCCCCGTTGCACAAGCCGCCATTGGTGCCAACACAGGCCCCCTACTCCCAATCATCCGTGCCGCCATCAGCGCAGGCTCATGAGGCAGAGCATCCAACCAATCTCTCCTTTCCCAATCCTGCTGTCCCCCCGCCATCGCTTCCCAACTTCGCAAGTGGCTCCGACTAGATCCAACGACCACCCCACAATCTTCTCCTCTCCCCCTTTCCCCCTCTCCTCCTCTTTCTGCTAGGCCTGCGTCCTCCCAAGCCTCCCGTACCACCGCCCGCGTAATTTCCCCTAGCGCCAGCGGCTGCTTCCCCACCATCGCCAAAGGCCCAGGGGCCAGATCCAAAAATGGCTGACGGAGCGCGATCGCACTCCTGCCAGCCATCATTTTTTCCCAGGTTGCCAAAGCCGTTGATCCTAGCGCCGTTTTCAGGCCAATGCCCGTGACGACAACATCAGCAGAACCAGCTCTATTTAGCTGCTGCATCAGGCGCTGTATTGGCTGCTTTGTCAGTCGCCCCCTTAGGACGCACTAAATTGCCTGCACCCGCAGTCACCTTGACCGACTGAATCACATCTTCCATCTGAATTTTATCAACCACGTCCATGCCTTTAGTGACATAGCCAAACACCGCGTAGCTGCCGTCTAAAAAGGGAACATCAGCTAGCGTAATGTAGAACTGAGCCGATGCGGTATTAACGCCTGAGCGGGCCATGGCGATCGCCCCTCTACGGTGGGGCAGCGCGGGCAGGTCGGTAATTCCGGCCTCGGGAAACGTCTGACCGTAGATCGGCTTATCAGCGCCTTCAGGCAAAATTTCTAGTGGAATCAGACGCGGCTGACCGTTCTCATCCTCGTAGCTACCGGTGCCCAGCTGATTGATGGGCACATTGGGATTAACGCTTTGAGGATCGCCGCCTTGAACTACGAAAGGCTCGGGCGTTCGAACTACCCGATGAAAAATCGTGCCGTCGTACACGCCTTTTAGCGCTAGATCGACAAAGTTACCCGCCGTATAAGGCGCTTTGTCACCATCAAGTTCAACCGTGATAGGTTTATTGCCCACCGTAATTTCTACCGTAGCCTTGCCGTTTAGCCGAGGCAGGCCCGCCGTCAGTTCCTCAGCGCTGGGTGTCGTTACAGCCGCCGCAACGTCGGGCTTGGGTAGGTTGCTGGTCATGTTTGGCTCAGGCTGAGTACAGCTGCCAATGAGCAGGGCGATCGCCACCAGCACGCTCCAATTTCGAGATGCCCATAGCCGTTTACCTAATATCATTTTTGTGCTTCCTTAGCTGCCTTATTTTTTACAGTGACTAACAAAATGCTGCTTATTTTGCCACAGCGCTGCCATCAATTCAATTCGATAATCAACTGAACAGCTAGGTGCCTTTTGTCACAATCAACTACTTTAAAGGCCTTCCAAAGGCACCTGTAAAAAGCTAGCTAGCTCCGCGCCTTGATTCTCTAAGTCGGCTAGGGAAATAGGCTGGCCCACGCGGGTAAGCGGAATATCGCCCTTGCCTTTTACCCTGAGATATAGCGATCGCTTTGGGTTGAGTCCTTCTTTAATTTCTGCGCGAACGGCTAGCAGGTCTTGGAGCGGATATCGCAGGTCAATCTCGCGGTTTTCACCCGGAAAGCCGCGTCTAAAAATGCGCACTTCGTCCGTCTTCTTGTTGAATTCGTTGTAGCCGCTGCCCACATTCCACACCATGATCAAGCACAGGTAAATGCACAGCAGGAGCGCCGCCGTGCCATAAAAGCCCATGGCAATTCCCTGCGGAATAAAGACCAGCTGAGCAGGCAAATCAGAAAAAGGCAGCAAATTAGTATGCAAAAAGCTAGAGAGCCCAGAGAGGAAAAAACCTACGCCACCAATAGCGGTCACGCCTGCCCAGAAGTAGTTGCTGAGACGCCGGGCTCCTAACATCTCTCGGCGCAGCGTTTGTTTTTCAGAATTGGCACTCGTCATAGCAGCAGGGGGTGAAACGTTATGTACGCCCTATAAATAGTATCTGCTCAGCTAGTCATCTGCTGAGCGAGTTAAGCAAATGTGTACGCCTTTGCCCTGAGTTATGAAGCAGCGCTCACAATGGCAACCCCGTGCAAAGACTGAGAAATTTCTACCACGAAAATTTTTGTTAAGAAATAATCGGCGCGCCTTTTTAGAGTAGATTCCTTTCTGTCAGACGGTTTGGCCGATTTTCATTCGGGAAGAACGCATCTGAAATATTTATTAATCGCCTCAAACCAGCGTCAAATATAGATAGTTTTCGCTTGAAGTCAATCTGAGAATTTACGTGACAGATTGTAAAAAAAGGGATCTATCTTTATGATAGGTACATGCCAAAATCCTTAGCAGTGGCTGCGTTTAGCTGCTGTGTTTATGGACAGGCCCGATATCTTCGCAGAAAATTTTTTGGGAATTCTCTGCGGATCATTCGTACTTTCAGTCCATTGGAAACTTGAGTCTTAAGAGGATTTCTAAATAATGACAATTGCAATGGGACAAGCGCCCGCAGCCAGAGGACGATTTGACGTCGTTGACGACTGGCTCAAGCGCGATCGCTTTGTATTCGTAGGTTGGTCTGGCCTACTGCTGTTCCCCTGTGCCTTCATGGCCATCGGCGGCTGGATGACCGGCACCACCTTCGTCACGTCGTGGTACACCCACGGTTTGGCAAGCTCCTATCTAGAAGGCTGCAACTTCCTCACGGTGGCAGTCTCCACCCCCGCTGACAGCATGGGCCACTCGCTGCTGCTTTTGTGGGGCCCTGAAGCTCAGGGTGACTTCGTGCGCTGGTGCCAAATTGG
>JBGTGK010000307.1:0-7556 GCA_041746795.1 Phormidesmis sp. | reverse complement strand
TGAAACATCTCTTTCCGGCTGGCTCGATACGCTTCACCATTGACCCTTAGCTCACCAGCACTCGGCAGCCGCTGACCGCACAGCACCTCCATCAGCTCTCGCTGGCCGTTCCCCGAGACGCCTGCAATACCAACAATCTCTCCATCATTCACCGTCAAATTCGCCCCTTTTACGGCGAGCAAACCGTTATCTCCCTTCGCCTGAATATTGGCAATAGAAAGAACAGGAATTTGGGCGTCAGTCTCATCTCTCGCCGTAGAATTTGCAATAGACTTCACGATCAAAGACGACTTGCGCGCCTCACCTAGCATCATTTCAGCCATATCTTCAACAGAGAGCGACTTCACCTTACCGCTGCCTGCTAGCTGGCCCTTCCGCAAAATCGTGACTTCATCGGCAAACGCCTGTACTTCTCGAAACTTATGAGTGATTAACAGTATGCTGAGATTACCTTTCACCACTTCCGTCCGCAGCAGTCCCAGCACTTCATCGGCCTCTACGGGCGTTAGTACAGAAGTGGGCTCATCTAGTATGAGAATTTTGCTTTTGAGATAGAGCTGCTTCAATATTTCGAGCTTTTGCTTCTGCCCAGCGGCTAGCTGTGCTACGGGCGTTTCTAGATTGATTTGGAAGGGCGATCGCGCAATAAACGCCCGCAGTTCCTCATACTCTCGTTTCCAGTGAATAATCTGCTGATTATCGTAGCGAGAGAGCACCAAATTCTCAGCTACCGTCATTGCTGGAACAGAAGTAAAGTGCTGATACACCATCCCCAGCCCGCAGGTATGCGCGTCTTTAGGGCTCTCAATAGTTCTAGCCTGCCGGTTTACTAGCACTTTTCCAGCCGTCGGCTGATAGAAGCCCATAACGCATTTTACCAGCGTACTCTTGCCCGCCCCATTCTCTCCTAATAGTGCATGCACGCTGCCCGGCTTTAGCGTCATCGACACCCTATCAAGCGCTACAAACGGACCAAATCGCTTAGTCATCTCTACTACATCTAGCTGAGGCGGAGATTTGATTACATTAGGCGTAGCCAGGATTGCCGTAGTCATAAGTTAAAGTCATTAGGTTATTTTTGAATCGCTTCAATCAAACTCAGCAGGCAAACCTACCAAGAACAAACCTACCGCTGCTGACTCAACACTTTTGCAGGCAGCTCTTCTCCCACGTAGGCCCGCTTCGGCACCTCAAACCCGCAGGCGGTGCCGTCAGTATGCACCACTTCGTCCTCCCAGGGCAGTCGATAATTGCCCGCTACCATGTCTTTCATATAGGTGTACGGGCAGTCCTGCGCCCCGCCCTTTACCGCTGTATAGCCGCGATGGCCAAGCTGGTAAATGTTGTTTTCCACGCCCCAGTGCTTGCGGGCCTCACGCACCAAGTCAGGCCGCACCTCAGCCGTAATAATCTCATCCGGGCGATGGCTCCCTCTCACCAAAGGCTCGCCGTCAAAATTCACAATTGTACCCTCACCCATCGAGTCAAACGTGCCGTCGCTGCCGCACATACACACCGAAGCCGTCACCATCAAATTGCAAAACGCGTTGGATTCATTAGTAATCCGCCAGCTGTTGCGGATGGGCGCAGTGTAGCCCGCCGTCCGAATCATAATCTCGGCTCCCTTGTAGGCGCATTCTCTCGCCATCTCAGGAAACATGCCGTCATGACAGATGATCAAAGAGAGTTTGCTGCCATTCGGCCCGTCGCACACTGGAATGCCGATGTTTCCCGGTTCCCAAGGCTCTACTGGCACCCACGGATGCAGCTTTCGATAGTAGAGCTTCAGTTCACCCTGGTCGTCAATAATGATGCCGCTGTTGTAGGGATTGCCGTTAGGGTTGTATTCCATAATGGAGAAGCAGCCCCAAATTTGGTTGCTTATACAGGCCTGGCGAAACGCTTCTACCTCCGGCCCATCCAACCGGCACATAATCTCTGGATTAGTGTCCATCGACAGCCCGTGAAGCGCGTACTCAGGAAACACCACCAGATCCATAGAAGGCGAGTTGCGCCTTGCTTTCGCTACCATGTCACAAACCCGCTGAGTTTGCGCCGCTAGGTCGTCTGCTGTGACTACGTTGGGTAGCTGAAGCTGCACCATGCCCAGCACTACGCCGTTGGGCGTTTTATTGAGTCCACCGAGTCCGCTCATCGCTGTTTCCTTATTTCAAGCTGCCGTCCAAACAATTTATAGATTTTTGAGCCGTCGTTTCTGTAGCGGTTGTTGCAGTCATAGAGACTGATAGACTCAAACGAGTACTTTATATGGGTCGGCCTGCGATGAAAGTTGGTGTCTTCAAGATTCCTCAAAGTGCGCCAGACGATCTTGCCGGGCTTGTTCATTTGATTGAGCAGTGATCGCTAGACCCCCAAACCATCGTAGCGATCATGGGTAAAACAGAAGGCAATGGCTGCGTCAACGATTTTACCCGTGGGTTTGCGGTGGCTACGCTCAAGAGATATTTGGGCGACCGGATTGGCAAGGCCCTAACCGACCAAATTGTGTTTGTGATGTCGGGAGGCACGGAGGGCGTTCTGAGTCCTCACCTGACTGTTTTTACTCAGCAGAGGGAAGCACCAGAAGCACCTGCCCATTTCGGCCTAGCGGTAGGGATTTATCACACCCGAGACTTTTTTGCCGATGAGATTGGCACGCTGGCAATGGTCGAGGTGGTAGCGGCGGGCGTGAAGGAAGCGATCGCCCAAGCCAATCTCACGCCCCAAAACGTTCACTTCGTCCAGATTAAATGCCCCTTGCTTACCGCTGCTCGCACCGAACAAAGCGAAACCACCGTTACGCAAGACAGCTACAAGTCTATGGCCTATTCTCGGGGTGCATCTGCCTTGGGCGTAGCCTTGGCGCTAGGAGAAATTAAGCCCGAACAGCTGACTGCCGCTGACATTTGCTCTAACTACAGCCTGTACTCAGCGATCGCCTCTACCTCTGCGGGCGTCGAAGTTCAAAACTGCGAGATATTGGTGTTAGGCAATTCTCCCAGTTCCCACAGTGACTATCTTATCGGTCACAGCGTCATGGCTCACGCGCTAGATACTTCGGCTATTCAGCAGGCGATTAAGAGCGTCTACGGCACCGCCGAGTTACATAACATGGAGTCACACAACATTGTCACCGTACTGGCAAAGGCGGAAGCCGCGCCCTCTGGCAAGGTGTTAGGCTGTCGCCACACGATGCTTGACGACTCCGATGTCAGCCACACGCGCATGGCTAGAGCCGTCGTCGGTGCGGTGATAGCCTCTATCGTGCAAGACCCCATGATCTATGTCTCTGGCGGCAGCGAGCATCAAGCGCCTGCTGGCGGCGGGCCTATTGCTGTAATTAGCCGGATTGGCTGAGGTAGGAGATGTCCGTATCTCTTTTTAATCTTCTTTCCCGAGCGCACCGGGCGCACCTGCAAGCGTTTGTTGGGGTGAGCAGGTAATCACCATAATCAATAGGGTGAGAATGTAGGGAGCGGCGTTGAACAGATAGTAGTAAGCGTTAATGCCGACTGACTGAAGGGCCGGGCCGATGGCTTGGGCACCGCCAAATAGCATAGAAGCCCACAGGCACTGGATGGGATTCCAGCGGGCGAAAATAACCAAAGCAACGGCCATCAGGCCCTGTCCGCTAGAGATGCGTTCTGTCCAAACGCCAGGGTAGTAAAGCGAGAGACACGCACCGCCAATGCCCGCCAAAAAGCTGCCTGCCATAATGCTAGCCATCCGCACTTTAAAAACGGAGATGCCCATTGCCAACGCCGATTGGGGACTATCGCCAACCGCGCGAAGGGCCAGGCCCCAACGGGTGGCGCGAAAGAACCAGTGGAGCAGGGGAGCGATCGCCACTCCAACCAAAAACAAAGGGCTCACCTTTAGCGCTGCCTGAATTTGCGGTGAGCTGCTCCAGGCACCCCAGTCGAAGGTAAAGAGCTGCGGGGCTTGCGGCTGAATAAAGGGTTTACCGAAGAAAAAGGCCAGACCGCTGCCAAAGATAATCATCGCGATGCCGGTAGCGACATCATTAACGCGAGGCTGCTGTGAGAGCCAGCCATGAAGGGCACCTAAGGCCATGCCCGAAAACCCAGCGGCGATCACGCCCAGCCAGGGAGACCAAAAGGGGCCGAGTGCGCCCTGAGTGAGATAGGAAACCGCATAGGCCGTCATCGCCCCCATCAGCAGGGTGCCTTCGAGTCCCAGGTTAATTTTGCCGCTTTTTTCAGTAATGCACTCTCCTAGGCTGACAAAGAGAAAGGGGGCGCTGCCGCGAAGCGTGCCTGCGAGAATAGCCAGGGGAATGCCCCAAAGACCGAGAGATTCTGTTGCCATTAGCTTTTTACTCCTGCTTTAAACCAGGGCAGCTTGCCATAAAGAGAATCGCTGTACAGGACACAGAGAAAGACAATCCCTTGGAACACAAGCACGGTGGCGTCAGGGAGGTTGTGCGATCGCTGCAAAATACCGCCGCTGGCTAAAATACCGCCCAGCAAAATAGCCACCGAGACGGTAGCAAGCGGATTTTGGCGAGAGACAAACGCGACCAGAATGCCCGCATAGCCGTAATTAGAAACGAGAGATTCGTTAATGCGCTTTTGCACGGCGGCTACTTCTACCATGCCCGCGAGTCCGGCGGCTGATCCGCCCAAAAAACAGATAGCCAGCGTGAGCTTGCCCACGGGTAGCCCAGCTAGCCTAGCAGCGCGGATGTTGCCGCCAGTGGTGCGAGCCGCGAAGCCAAAGGTCGTTCGCTGGATCAAAATATAGGCAAACAGGCAGGCTACCAGTCCGTACAACAGACCAAAGTGAATGCGGGTATCGGGGATTGTTCCGAGCCAGTTAGCCGGGTCGAGTTCTGAAGAAGAGGGCTTGGTGACAAAGCTAGGGTCGCGCAAAGGGCCTTCTACTAGGTGGTTCATGAAAGCGATCGCGATATAGTTCAACAGCAAACTGCTGATGGTTTCATTCACGCCCCGATAGTATCGCAGCGCCCCAGCCAGCATAATCCATAAGCCGCCAGCGGTCATGCCTGCTGCGGCCATAGCCACTTGCACCATCAGCGGCGGCAAGGCCGTACCGATGGCTAGGCCCACGACCATAGCAGTGAGTCCGCCCATCACCAAAGCGCCTTCATTACCGATGATCACCAGCCCTAGCCTGGCAGGTAAGGCAGTACACAGCGCCGTTAGCATCAGCGGGGCAGCGCGAATCAGGGTGTTTTGCCAGGCGCTCCACCGACCAAAGGCCGCCTTGTAAATAGAGGCATAGACAGCGAAGGGATTGGCTCCGGCGATCGCACAGAAAACCCCAAAGAGAACAAGGGCGACCAGGAGCGCGCCGATCGGGATAAAGATGGCTTCTAAAGGTTTGCTCCAGGCTTCTGCTCTGCTCCGCTCAATAGAAGAAATAGGAGTGCTCATCAGGTACCCGTGCTGCCTTTAACGCCTTCTACAAGCCAATTCATTTTTTCCAACGCGATGTCTTGCTGATCGTATTTATCTCCAGCCGCCAAAATCTCTTTGCCAGTGTTGTCTTTTAGCTCTCCGTTATAAATCACCAAATCTTTTTTGAGGAACTTTGCTCTAGCAGCATCTGCATCCTTTTTGGCGGCTGCGCCAACGGCAGGGCCGTAAGGAGAGAGCTTGCAAAACTTGTCAGCGAGCCCGCCTCTTAAGATATGCTCAATGTCCCCAGCCATCAGGGTTTTACCCTCTACAAACTGCTTGCCCAGAGATGTGTAAATGCTGATCCAGTCCCATTCGGCTCCGGTCAGGTAGCCTTTAGGAGCTAGCGAGGCCTGATTAGCATGGTAGCCAGAGGAGAAAATGCCGCGCTTCTCGGCAGTCTCGATCACAACTTTGGGGCTGTCTACATGGCAGGTCACCACGTCTATACCCTGATCGACGAGGCTGTTGGTAGCTTCTGCTTCTTTGACTGGTAGTGCCCAGTCGCCTGTGAAAATAACCTGGGTCGTGATGGCAGGCTTAACTGTTTTTGCGCCCAGGGTAAAGCTGTTGATGTTGCGTAAAACTTGAGGAACTGGCTTGGCTGCCACAAAGCCAAGCTGCCCGGTTTTTGAGGTGTGCGCGGCGACGATGCCAGCAACGTACTGAGCTTCATCAATATAGCCAAAGTAGCTGCCGACATTATCAGGATCTTTCCCGGCCTGGTAAAGACCACCCGCATGGAAAAACTGAACTTCAGGAAATTCGGGGGCGAGTTCAAGAATGTAGGGATCGAAGTAGCCGAATGAGGTAGGGAACAGAACGCTGGCACCATCGACTTCGATCATGCTGCGCATAGCTTCAGTGACGGCAGAAGTCTCGGCCACGCTAGCTTCTTCTACGATTTTGATGCCAGGAAGGGCGTCCATAGCCTGCGCGCCTTCTGCATGGGCCTGGTTATAGCCGAAGTCGTCTTTAGGGCCAACGTAGATGAAGCCAACAACGACATCTTTACCAGCGCTGGCTCCTTTTGCGGGGGAGTCGCTGGGGGATTTGGCGGCAGGTGTGCAGCCGGTTAGCTTAGTCGCCGCGCCAAAAGCTGCGGTAGCGAGTAAGCCGCGTATAGCTTGGCGTCTGGAAAAGTAGAAGGGCCTCCGGTAGGACATGAGCAATCATTCCAAAATTAACTACCTACCACAATTGAGACAAAGTGGTTTCTGTTTTTGTATCCTAGACATCAATTCAAAAAATCACCCAGGCAAAGCTTATGAGCCTATGGGCTCGGGAAGTGATGCGTCACTAGCCCTAGCGTTAGCAGGCCAACGCATATAACGGCGTGCGGATGCATTCTTAAAAGAGAAGCGTTCTCGATTGGCATGCTCACACGATTCGGTTGCTCAGGTATCCGTTAGGCCTTTTGCTGGGTATTCTCGGTTTCAAATGCTGTTATTCAATAATTACAATGACGATGTACGTTGACCGGGCTGACTTTCTACGATGGGCTTACTCAGACCTTCTCTCTAATAGAGAGCGGGGAGTGCTTGCTGAATATATTGTTGGCAAATGCTTGAATGCGGTATCCGGCAATCGAATCGAATGGGATGCCTATGATCTTAAAACTGACTATGGTGCGAAGATAGAGGTTAAGTCCTCTGCCTATCTGCAAAGCTGGCAGCAGACTAAGCTATCCACAATACGCTTTAATATCGCTGAAAAAATAGGCTGGAGTGCTGAAACAAATATAGTTTCGACGAGTCCTATGAGGTGCGCAGACATATACGTTTTCTGCGTTTTGACTGAAACTGATCCGGCCTTAGTTGATCCGCTATCTGCCCATCAGTGGCAATTTTTTGTAGCCTCAACCACTCTCATAAATTCTCAGTTAGGTAATCAAAAATCTCTTTCTCTTTCAAGGCTCAAAGAAATTGCAGGAGCAGGCATTCATCATAGCGAGCTGTCCACAACGGTACGAGCTAACTACCTAAATTTAGGCCAAACAAGGGGCAGCGTGCCGTAGGGAAAAAGGCTGCAAGCCTTGCCAAAAGAGGAAAAGTGGTGAACGCTTGATAAAAGCAAAAACTACCAGCGTTTATCACAATGAATACATTAGAGTCT
>JBGTGK010000306.1:0-7536 GCA_041746795.1 Phormidesmis sp. | reverse complement strand
ACAACTCTGCTTCAACGCACAGGGACAACTGATTGAAATTCGTCTAAATGCTGCTGATACCCTTGTCAGACCTTGGATTCAGGGATTATCTCAACTGCTGAAGTTAGAGCATGTTGCCGTTTATTTGGGCAAAACTTAGGCAATTAGGACGCCGTCCTCCAGCTCATAATTATATCTATCTGTCCCATCGTCATGGTCCAGATACTCCTCAAGGGTCAAGAGTCTATTTTTGGCAATCGTCATCAGCAATCCGCTCGACCTTCACAAAACGCCAGTAGCTCCATCATAGCGCTATGCCTTCTTGTGACAATACAGTAACGCTCGTAACGTCTTTAGCCAGCAGAATTGTCCTCGGAATTGTATTCGCAGCATTGGTGAATCAGCTTGGCGACTAGCCCTGTCCAACCAGTCTGGTGGCTCGCGCCGAGTCCTTCGCCCGTATCACCATTAAAGTACTCATAAAAGAGAATATGATCTTTCCAATGTGGGTCTTTTTGGAATGTTTGATTGTTGCCATACACAGGGCGATCGCCATTCTCATCTTTCAAAAAAGTACTAATCATTCGCTGTTCTAACTTAGTGGCGACTCCCCACAGATTCATCTCATCGCCCGAACCGTAAGGACACTGGATCTTAAAGTCGTCACCAAAGAAATGATGATAGCGCTGTAAAGACTCAATCAACAGATAGTTGGTGGGAAACCACACCGGGCCGCGCCAGTTAGAGTTGCCGCCAAACAGCCACAGGCTAGACTCTGCGGGTTCGTAGTCTACCCGATAAATTCTGCCGTTGACATCAAACGTATAAGGATTGTCTTTGTGGAAACGAGAGAGCGCTCGAATGCCTGTAGGTGCTAAAAACTCATGGGGCTTTAGCATTTTGGCGAGTATACGCCTAAGCTTATCGGGCTTGACCACTGAGAGTAAGCGCCGCTTTTGAACCGTGCCGTTTTCGTCTTTTCGTTCTGTTGTTATAATGTTGCGTGCCAGCTTAGGCCGGTTGGCCTCAAACCATTCCAAACGCTCCTCAAAGCCGGGAAGCCGCTCCATTAGCTCAGGTTCTATGATCATAGTGGCATACAGCGGCATTAGGCCCACCAGCGAGCGAATTTTAATCGGGAAGCGGGTTTTGTCGGGCAGGTGCAGCACGTCGTAAAAGAAGCCGTCTTCTTCGTCCCAAAGCTGGGTGGCGTTTTCGCCTGAGGCATTCATGGCTTCTGCAATGTAGATGAAGTGTTCAAAGAATTTAGTGGCCATATCTTCGTACACCGGGTTTTCTAGGGCTAGCTCTAGCGCGATCGCCAGCATATCCAAGCAATACATCGCCATCCAGCTAGTTCCGTCAGCCTGTTCTAACCTGCCGCCTGTCGGCAATGGCTTGCTGCGATCAAATACGCCAATGTTATCTAGGCCTAAAAAGCCGCCTTCAAAAACGTTGTTGCCCTCAGTATCTTTCCGATTCACCCACCAGGTGAAATTTAACAACAGCTTTTGAAACAGTCTCTCTAAGAACAGCCGGTCGGCCTTGCCCGTCATTTTCTCCTCAATTTTGTACACTCGCCAGGTGGCCCAGGCATGCACTGGCGGATTCACATCGCCAAAGGCCCATTCGTAAGCGGGCAGCTGCCCGTTCGGATGCATGTACCATTCACGAGTCATCACATCGAGCTGCTGCTTGGCAAATTCAGCGTCAATCAGCGCTAGCGGCAGGCAGTGAAAGGCCGTATCCCAAGCGGCAAACCAGGGATATTCCCAAGTGTCTGGCATGGAGAGAATGTCTTGGCTATCGAGGTGGTGCCAGTGCTTGTTACGTCCCTGCTTGCGCTCTGTGGGTGGGTTAACGGTGCTGCGATCGCCCTTCAGCCAGGTGCTGACATCGTAGAGGTAGTACTGCTTGCACCACATCATGCCCGCAAAGGCCTGACGCTGTACATTGCTCAAGTCTTCGTTGTGAATGAAGGGGGCGAGCTGATGGTAGAACTTGTCGGCTTCTTGCTTGCGAGTGTCGAAAGTCTCTATGAAAATGTCGCCCAAAGGATCGCTAAGATCAGGACTGTTTACTAGGCGCAGCTTAACGACTTGACTCTCTCCAGGTGCGAGATGTAGCGGGTAATGTATAGCTGACTTAGTGCCTGTTTGCCGAGGGTTTATGGCTGACGTATCACCCTCAATGATGTAGCGATGAAAGGCGTCCTTAACGTAGGGAGAGGCATTTTTTACGCCAAAAAGCTGTTCTTTGTTGGTTTCGTTCTCGGTAAACAGCAGACCAGAATTGGCGGCAGGCGTTTGATTCTCTCCTAATTCTACCCACTGCCCATCTGTTGATCTTTCCAGCTTGTTTTGCTCAGGCACAGGGGTTTGGCAATATAGCCAGGACTGCCCCAGCTCTGGGTGAGAGGTTTCGATCACAGAAATTGTGTCGTCGCTGACGCTAGCGATCAGGTTGGGCCTAAGGCTAGGAATGTCCCAAGACCACGTATTGCGAAACCACAGGGTTGGCAGCAGGTGCAGGTCAGCGGCCTGGGGGCCACGATTGGTAACCGTGATTTGAATCAGCACGTCTTCGGCATCGGCTTTGGCATATTCCACCTGCACGTCGAAGTAGCGATCGCCCTCAAAAATCCCGGTGTCCATTAGCTCGAACTCGGGCTGAGTGCGATCGCGCCGCTGGCTCTCTTCCTTCAGCGCCTGATACGGATATTCCGCCTGCGGATACTTGTACAGCGCCTTCATGTACGAATGGGTGGGCGTGCTGTCCAGGTAAAAGTAATATTCTTTAAGGTCTTCGCCGTGATTGCCCTCTTCACCCGTCAGGCCAAAGAATCGCTCCTTCAGGATAGGATCTTGCGTGTTCCACATCGATAGAGCAAAGCACAGCAGCTGCCGGTCGTCGCAAATGCCTAAAATGCCGTCTTCACCCCAGCGATAGGTCTTTGAACGCGCCTGATCGTGGGGAAAGTAGGCCCAGGCGCTGCCTTCTGGGCTGTAGTCCTCACGGACGGTGCCCCACTGACGTTCGCTTAGGTAGGGGCCCCACTTTTTCCAATTTGCCTGTTTGCTGGCGTGTTCCTGAAGTCGTAGCTGTTCGGGCGTCGGGGGTAGCGTCATATACAGTTTCTACCGATTGTTTTGTGCATAGGCCGCCTGTAGCTGGGCGGCGCGAGTTTCGCTCAGGCGCGCCAAGCATTGGTTTTTATCTGTGGCAGTGGGGCTATAGTCCACTTCAAAGGCGCAGCTGTAATCGCGATATTCTAGCCAGGATAGCTGCGCTTGGGTCAGCTCACTTTTTCGAACTTCGCTGAGCACACCGCCCACCGACTCGTAGGCTTGGTTGAGCTGGGCATCGGCTTCCTCATAGCTCCCCTCGGGTGGGCCAGCGGGCTGAAGCTCTTTTACCCGCGTCTTTGTGCGATCGCTCATGCAGCCGCTGTAGACCATTGGCTCCACCGAACCGCCTTCAAACTGGCTGCCAGCAAAGGCGCAGTCGAGATCGCGAAAGCTTATCCAGGCAGCCTCAGCGGACTCCAGAGCCTGTTTCCCACTTTTAGGCTGCTGCGACCTGAGAGATTGATAAACCTGGTTAAGCTCAGCATCCGCCCTCTTATAGTCTTTATCGGCGCAGGCGTTCATTTCTGTTTGAGTCCCTGCATTGTTACAAACCGGGGCATCTGGTTGCTGTGCTGAAGCATCTGGCTGCTGTGCTGAAGCATCTGGCTGCGCCGTCGGCGTCCCAGGTACGCTATCAGATACGTTAGGAGATACCACAGATGACGTAGGGGGCTTTTCTAGGACGTCTTCTGGGACTTGTTCTGAAACTGTACTGGCACAGGCGACTAGGCCAACGGTCAGACCCAACGCTATGATTTGCGCGAGTTTGGTCATGCTATCTCTGCTCTTTTATCAAAATTCACTTATCAATTCACTGAGTCGCTTCACTGATCAGCTCACTAATCAATTCACTTATCAAAGATAGCCGCTTCTAATTCAGCCAAGGCGCGATCTAAGCTATCGTTAACGATTTTCAAGTCAAACTCATCGGCGGCGGCAAGTTCGGCTTTGGCTCTGGCAAGGCGCTTAGCGATCGCAGCTTCTGAATCTTGGCCTCGGCGGCGAATTCTTCTTTCCAAAGTGTCGGTACTAGGCGGCATAACAAAAATTTGCTTGGCCCTCGGGAAGCTTTCTCTAATCTGCCTAGCACCCAGCAGCTCAATCTCTAAAATTACCTGCTGACCGCAGGCGATCGCTAGCTCAATCGGTGCTTTGGGCGTGCCATAGCAATTCCCTGCGAACTCAGCCCACTCCAGCAGCTCGTCGTTCTCTACCATCGCTTTGAACCGACTTTTGCTCACAAAAAAATAGTGCTGACCGTCAATTTCACCAGGGCGAGGGCTGCGGGTAGTCGCCGAGACCGAAACCTGAATACTAGGGTGACGCTGAAGCAATTGGCCTAGCAGCGTGCCCTTGCCGACGCCGCTAGGGCCAGCTAGCACAATTAGATTGCCAGTCTGGTGGCCTGTCTGGTGGCCTGTCTGGTGGTCAGTCTGGTGACTAATCTGGCGATCCGTTAGGTGGCCAGTTTTACTAAAGGCCTCAACGGGAGACTCTTTTTGCGGACTGTGGAGGATAACCATATAGGCGCTGTGAGTAGCTATTACAAGAAATATAGCCAGAAGGATAAACGAAAGCGACAAATTCTGTGGCTTGATCTGGTGGCTTGATCTGGTGGCTTGTCTGTCGCTAGCGGTAGATGGAAGCAAAGCAGTCGTCACACAGCGCTTGACTGCTATAGCAACCAATGCTTTGGGCTATATCGTGAGGCACGAGCTTCCAGCATAGCAGTTTCAGCGGAGCCTCAAATTATTCCTGAATTTGCTGCCGCATCTAGAAGAGATTCATAGGTAGAGGATACAAAATCCCTTCGTCACGCTTCGATCACTCCTCTGTAATTCCGGCTCCGGCTTACCTCCTCATTTTCCACTCTTTTTGCATTTGCCAGGCAGCGCTCATGATCGCAATTCAGCCAAAATCTCGTCAGCTTCTCGGCGTCAATCAGCAGGCCTATCAAGCCCTAAAATCTTCAATTGGCCTCAACTTACGCCGTCAGCTTCTAATTGCCGTGTGCGATGACATTAGAATGCAGAGCTTGCTGGCCACGCAGCTCGAAAAGGATTTGGCTCAATCTCCGCCGAGAGGGCTCAATTTAGAGCGCCTGATGTTTGATGCCGAAGAGGGTAACTTACCACAGCAGGTAGCCCAGTGGGTTCGTCAGTCTATGATTTCAAAGGGCACTTTGCCTGCCGTGCAGATGCTCGGCATTGAGCAAATGATTCATCAGCCTGCCATCGCTCAGAACTACTTTTTGCGATCGCTCGAAAAAATAGAGGCGCTGCTCCCCCGGCTCGACACTAGCCTACTGGTGTGGCTGCCTTGGCCCTGGCTACGCACCATTCAGCAGTCATCGCCAACCTTTTGGAACTGGCGCAATGGCGTTTTTGAGTTTGTCAGCGACCCAACGCCGACAGAGGGTGAAGGCGAACAGCCGTTTGTCAGCCCAAACGAATCGACGCCTTCAAAGGGTTCTCTTTACCAAAACGGGTCTGCTAGTCAGCATAAAGCGGCCAGTGGGAAATTTCTGCCACCTACCGCTGATCAGCACCTAGTAGGTGGCCTTTACGGTGAAAGCGCTAGCGACGGCTCAGGTAATATTGCGAGTAGTCATACCGCAAGTAATGGTTCAGTCGAACGCTCTTTAAAGCTGCCAGAAGAGGTATCAGAAAAAATACCAGAAGACTTTGCCTACGATTTTGAGCTAGAGGCGCTATTGGAAGAACCGGCTAGTGCCAATAGCGATCTTTTAGAAGTCGATGAAGCCTCATTCACTACGCAGGCTTTGGAGACTGCTCAGGAGATCTACATCAGTGAAGTGCCGCTTGAGCTAATAGACGATGGTATAGACGATGACGCATTGCGGTTAGAGCTGCTAGAGGATGAATCGGATGATGACTTTTATAGCGACGGTTCAGAAAATAGGGATCTAGAAGTTAGGAAGCCAGAAGTCAGGGAGCCAGAAGATGGGGAGCCAGAAGATGGTGCTTTAGAGGCCGGTTTCTTTTCAGGCGATATTTTACAGAATATCTCTTCTCCAGGTGGGCTACGCTCTGTTGTGATTCAAGGTGTTAACGTTGCCCAGTCAGCCCCTCAGTTGGATCTTCAGTCGGATCTTCGGTCGGCAGAGCCCACAAATGCAGAAGGCTTCACAGAAGAACTTGACGTGAATGAGCTGCCGGTGGATGAAAGTGAGTTCGCGTCTTTAGGTTGGGATGATTTTGCAGATAGCTCGAACGGCGCAGAATCTGCTGCTGGGCTACCGGACGATGCCTCCGATACCCTGATGAGAGAGTTAGTTGAGCTAGTTCGAAATGAGCCGGTTCAGAGCGGGCCGGTTCGCAGCCAGCCGGTTGAAGTCGAGCCCGCTCAGGCTATCCCAGTCGAAAACGAGCGAATTCAACTTCACTCGGTTGATTTCGATCTGCCAGAGCCAGAGCTAGAGCCAGAGCAGCTAATTGAACCAGCGGCGACGGTGCCCCAGTCTGAAAGTCAGAGATCGCTCCCCTCTGATTTTGCGTCTGAGGCACAACCAGGGGTAGACGAGGATAACATTCAACCGGCGGCTGGCTATTTTGTCATTGGGCTCAGCTACCGCAATCGAATAGAGGCTGGAGAGCGAGATCTAGATGTGATTGAACCTGCGATCGCCGCCTACGAAAGCGGGCTGAGCCTGCTAACGGAACCTCATCCCGACTGGATAACTGGCCTCAACGACTTAGGCACGCTTTACTGGCTCAAAGCAGAGCAGCAAGCCGATCAGCAAGCTGTTGATTCGATGAATCACAGTATTGATTTATATCAGGAGGCGCTCGAAAAAAGTCAGGCGGCTCTAGGTGACTATGCCATCGAGGCTCAGCCTGACATTATCGGTCAGCTGTACAGCAACATGGGAGCGGTTTATACCGTGCTGGCAACCTTTGAAGATCCGCTAGAACACTTAAAAAAGGCGGCTGAGACCTACAACCGGGCCATGCCACTAGCGTCTTTGGAGCATACTCCTGAAGAGTACGCGACGCTGCAAAACAGCCTGGGATCGGTGTTTTGGAAGCTCTCCCACTATGATTCGGCGGCGGCTTATTTGCACCATGCGATCGCCGCTTACAGCGAGGCGCTGTTAGGCTACCGGCCCGACCAAAGGCCGCTGGACTATGCGGCGGTTCAAAACAACTTAGGCATTACCTACTGGAGCCTAGCCAAGCACGAGCGCTCCGAGTTTTTACTTAAGCATGCGATCGCAGCCTACCGTGATGCCCTCAACTATCGCACCTCTGACGTTGATCCCGCTGCCTGTGCAATTTCTTACAACAACTTAGCGCTGGCCTATTGGGATTTGTCCAAGCACATCCAGGGAGACCTCGCTCAAAAGAGCCGCTACCAAAAGAATGCCATCACTGCTTTTGAAGCGGCCCTCAATATCAATAAATCATCC
>JBGTGK010000305.1:0-10918 GCA_041746795.1 Phormidesmis sp. | reverse complement strand
GCGGCTGCTGGCGATGAGCGATAAGCGGCTCACTAAAGATGGTGTGATTGTGATTAAGTCGCAGCAGCATCGCAGCCAAGAGCGCAATCGAGAGGAGGCGCTGAGCCGGTTGCAGGAAATGGTAAAGGCGGTAATGGTGATGCCGAAGAAGCGAAGGCCGACAAAGCCGACGAAGGGATCTAATCGGCGGCGGTTGGAAGGGAAGGTGAAGCGATCGCAGCTAAAATCCCTCCGTAAAAACGTTGACCCAGAATAGTTGATGAGAATGGTAGCGATCGCACTTTAGCCGTTAGCTTGCGCTGCTATAGATACAAGATTGTTCGTAAACCCTCATCTACCTTCTCCCGCAAATAATCCGGCAGACAACCAACACGCTTAACTAAGAACGTTTTATCGACCGTGAAAATTTGAGAGACATTTGTTACAGAATCTTTTGATAGACCCGACGCCGCATAGGGCAGCAATACATTGCCCGGTGCTTCTGCCAGCTTGATATTTGAAGTAATAATTACGACGATAACTGTGCTAATACGACTTTGAGTAAAAGCATCATCTTGAACTATCAAAACCGGACGGCGATAGCCCGGTTCTGAACCGACTGGATCGGGTAAATTAGCCCACCAAACCTCTCCCCGATACATTACCAATCCTCATGGGGCAAAGACATAAACTGCATCCTGGCCATCGCTGGATCTAGCTCAGAAGACTCTTGAGAATAAACTTGGTTGAGCTTAAGCAGGGTTTGATTGCGGTTGTGCTTCTCTTAAGTATACTTTCAACGCTTTCGTGTAAAGCTCGCTGCGTGAGAGCCCTAACTGCTGAGCTAGTACCTCCCCCGCTTCAAAAACCGAATCTGGAAGCGAAATTGCAGTTTTCATAGTGACCTTGACCGTAATTCCTACTCTTTAGTTATACCTTAGTTATACCACAACCGTCAGAACGACATATTCAGCTTCCAACGAGTAGCCTTTTTGTACGCCCTAAGCAAGAACGAAGCCAGCTAACGGTTTTATATTGCGTGACTTAATGCAGACAAGACCATTTCAAACAACTCATTTGTATTGTTCGTACATCCGATGGCACCATGACGACGCGATTCTGCAATGTGTTCTGGATCTTTTGAACTGGCATAGATGATAAACGGAGTTTGATCACCACTAGACCGTAGTTTATCGAGGAATGTGTAGCCTGCACGGGGATCAGGAGGTCTCCCCATATCAGAGATGATAGCGTCAAATCGTTGTCGAGCAGTCTTTTTCAACGCTTCCTCTGTCGATGTCGCCCGCACAAAATTGACACCCAAAGCCTCAAGCGCTTGACGTTCATAAATGTTGTTGTCGGGGCGATCGTCTACCCAAAGGACTGTTGACCTACTCGCACGTCGGATGGCGCGAGGCGTAACGACTTCAGCAACAACATCTGCGGCTATCTTTGCTTCTTTTGCAGCACTTTCACGAGTTGTATCTCTATCTGAGCGAGATGCCGCTGCCGCTGACAGAGCAGCAGCAACTTCAGCTTGCTTCCTCTTCAAAGAAGCCTCAAATCCAGCTCCCTTAAGCGATAACTCACCCAAACTTGAGAAAAACTCGCGCAAATCCCGGCCAAATCGGATTAGAATGAACAGAAATACGGCGTTGCTGATTTTTGGGATGAATCAAGTTTTTAGGATTTGACCAGTCAAGTCTTGACTCATATATTCATCCTCTGGTTCAGCAACGCCGAAATACTGCTGGCCAGATAAGTACATTTAACAGTTTTGCAATGGCATCAAGTAGTTTAACAATATCGTCAACGCTCACGGTTTACCCAACCACAATTTGAAATTTACCCTGACATCAAGCATCAACAGATAGCCTTTCAAAACGTTCCCACCGATGGCTTAGCAGTTTAGCTATTTATTAGAGGGAAACTATCTGCCTAATACTCTACATGACAGATTAAAGGAAAATATTTCCGCCTAATCACCCTGTGAAGATAAATAGGCAGAAATTTATCTGCCCAATCCTCCAATTTAAGGTGATTAAGCGGAAGGTTTTTGCCTAAATGTAGACGATCATTCACTGAAAAACTAAGCAGTTTGATGCGATCGCATTGTTCTCTGGTGATTTACTCGTCTCGAACGCTGCTGAATAGTAGTAAGCGCAATGGGTGCCCTATTTTAAGGTTGCTGCTTCACTTACTTAGCCGAACATGGGAAGCTATAGCGGTAAGTAAACTCGCTATCGGGCGAGCTTTGTAACGAGTGGGAGCAGGATTTTTCCCGATGACCAGTGCTTTACCTAGTCTTCAGACCGCTAACGCGGCTAATAACGGCTCAGACATTCGCCCGAAATCACCCCCGCTAAACTTAAATCTCGACCTCAAAGCGCTCAACCAAAAGTTTGATCAGGCTGAGGCCACTGATCTGATTGAGTGGGGCTATCAAACCTTTGGCACGGGGCTCGTGCTCACAACTAGCTTTGGCATTCAGTCGGCGGTCATGCTAGGACTGGTGACCAGCGTCGTCCCTGATGTGCCGGTGATCTGGATAGATACGGGCTATCTGCCGCCAGAAACCTACCGCTTTGCCCAGCAGCTCACCGAGCGGCTATCGCTGAACCTAAAGGTGTACCAGTCGCCCATTAGCCCAGCGCGGATGGAGGCTTTGCAGGGTCGCCTGTGGGAAAAGGGCACCGTAGAGGCGTTTAACCGCTACGACGCTATTCGTAAAGTGGAGCCGATGCAACGATCGCTCAAAGAACTAGAGGCCACAGCCTGGCTAACGGGGCTCCGGGCAAAGCAAACAGACCATCGTAAAACCCTGAGCCGAATTGCAGTGCAGGAGAACCGCTATAAGCTGCTGCCCATTTTGCACTGGACTTCTAAAGACGTGTACGACTACCTGAAGGCGAATGATTTGCCCTACCATCCGCTGTGGGAAGAAGGCTACGTGAGCGTCGGCGATGCGCATTCTAGCAGGCCGCTAGCTGCTGACGATACAGACGAGCGAGCAACCCGGTTCAACGGGCTAAAGCAGGAGTGCGGCATTCATATTCCGCAAACGCCTGAAGAGGCCGAAAGCCTGAACTCTAGCTCGCTATAAGTAAAGTGCCACCATACAAATATACGGAGCATATATACAGAGAAAATGTACAGATGCCAGGATGATAAAGGGTATGGAATCTGCTGAGGCGTTGACTCAATCGGGGCGCTTGCTTGAAATGGCCGCTCGGTTTGCTGGACAGGGCGAGGTGAAGTCAGTCTCGCCTCTGGGCAATGGCAATATTAACAGCACTTTTTTGGTGACGGTGACGCCAGCAGCGCAGCACCCTTTACAAGATGGTTCAACAGATGGCTTGGCAGACGGTTTGGTAGATAGCTCAACAGACGGCTCAACAACAGAGCGGTTCGTGCTTCAGCGCATTAACAAACAGGTGTTTCGTCAGCCCGAGCGCGTGATTCAAAATATGGCCGTGCTGTGCGCACACCTGAGCGCGTCTACAGGCTCGCTTAAGCCTGCGCTGTCGCGTCGCTGGGAAACGCCTCAAATTCTACAAACGCAGCAGGGGCAAAACTATTGGGTAGACGAGGCAGGTGAATACTGGCGAGCGATTAGCTTTATTGAGGACGCTCACGTTTGTGAAACCGTAAAAGATGTCGCTCATGCTGAAGAGGTAGGCTATGGTTTGGCAATGTTTCACAGCTTAGTCAGCCAGCTACCGGCTGAAAAGCTATTCGACACGCTGCCAGGCTTTCACGTCACGCCAGCATATTTGGCGAACTACGAGCAGGTGCTTAATACCTATCGCCTTTCGACCTGCTTTTCAACAGATGGCGCACAGTCTGAACAGATTGAATACTGTCTGGCATTTATCGCCAAGCGTCAGGACTGGGCGCATGTGCTAGAGCGAGCTAAAGCAGCAGGCCATTTACAGCTCAGGCCGATCCACGGCGATCCCAAGGTCAACAACATGATGATGGGGAGCAACGGTAAGGCGGTGAGCCTGATCGATTTAGATACGCTAAAGCCGGGGCTGGTGCATTACGATATTGGCGACTGTTTGCGCTCGGGCTGCAATCCGCTCGGGGAAGAAACGGAAGACTGGCAGGATGTTGTCTTTGATGTTGAGCTAGCGCGAGCGATGTTAAGCGGCTATTTGTCTTTGGCTAAGGACTTTTTGACAGAACAGGATTATGACTACTTGTACGATGGCATTCGGCTGATTGCCTTTGAGCTGGGGCTGAGGTTTTTTACAGACTATCTAGCTGGTGATGTTTACTTTAAGGTGAAGCATCCAAGGCATAATTTGATGCGATCGCTCGTCCAGTTCAAGCTGACTGAAAGCATCGAAGCCCAAGCCGACACGCTGCGAGCCATTATTCAGGAACTGAGATGACCTTCATCTTAAAGCCGTTCATTTTAAAGCCGTTTGAGACAACGGCTGAAACAACAGATCTGGCCATCACAGTCACCGCTCGAAGAGAGCAAAATACGCTGCTGATTTCCTACGCCCTAACCGGAGACTTAAGCCGCGTTACCCTGCCCTTTCCTAGCAAAGACGCCGCTAGAAAAGATCGGCTCTGGGAGCAAACCTGCTTTGAGTTCTTTTTGGCAGAAGGTCCCAGCCGCAGCGCATCCTACTGGGAATTTAACCTATCGCCCTCGGGTGACTGGAACGTGTTTGCGCTAAAAGGATATCGGCAAGGACTCGGAGAAGAGAGCGCTTTTTCGACGCTGCCTTTTACCGTACGCTGCACAGCAACGGCGCTGCACTTGGCGGTGACGGTAGATATTGGTGACCTGATAGATAGTTCACAGCCGCTGTGGTTGGGAATAAGCGCAGTGATTGTAATCACAGAGAAGGAGAGTTTTTGGGCGATCGCACACCCTGCTCCCGAGGCCGACTTTCACCATCCCGACAGCTTTATCATTGAGCTATAGCCTTCCGGTGGCAAATCTTCTTATGCTACGGTTAAAAGAGACTGCTTTATAAAGCAAATTCAACACGTCATATTAACCTTAGAACAGCCGATGTCTGCCCCTTACAAAGGTCAATCCACTGCTAAAACTATTTTCCTGCTGGCCTCAGCGGTGGGCTGGCTAATCGTTGGCGCATCGTTAATTTATTTGATGCCAGTGGCGATTAATACGCTGCGACCCTCCGAGCTAACCCATACCTGGATGGAAACCCTGGGCAGAGGCGGCTACAACCCTATGCTAGCTATTGGCGGCGGCGGCGCTGCGTTTGTGCTGACGGTAGCGGGCAATGCGCTGTGGTATCAAAAGTTTGAACGGAAAGCGCCGCTTTGAATGAGGGATCAATGCAGAAGGAGGAGGCCCAATGAAGACGATCGGATTGCTGGGCGGGATGAGCTGGGAGTCTACGATTGAGTACTATCGGCTGCTGAATGAGGCGGTCAGAGACGAGCTAGGCGGGCTGCACTCGGCCAAGATTCTGATGTACTCAGTCGATTTTGCAGAGCTGGTTGCCTTAAAGCATAAGGGCGACTGGGATAAGATTGGCCGACTGCTGGCGGCGGCAGCTTTGAACCTGCAAGGAGCCGGGGCCGACTGCCTGCTAATTGCCACCAATACGATGCATAAAGTAGCGCCTGCGATCGCCCTGGCCACCCACATCCCCCTCATTCACATTGCCGATGCCACCGCCACCGAAATCAAGCGGCAGGGCATCAGCCGAGTCGGCCTACTGGGCACGCGCTTCACCATGGAAGAAGCCTTTTATAAAGACCGGCTCATTCACCAGCACGGTCTGGCGGTGCTGGTGCCCAATGGCGAGGAGCGCGATTTCGTTCACGACGTGATTTATGACGAGCTTTGCCTGGGCCAAATTCGGCCTGAGTCTCGCGATCGCTTTCGACAGATCATTCACAATCTAACCGTATCTGGCGCTGAAGCCGTCATCTTGGGCTGTACCGAAATTGGCCTGCTGGTAAAGCCAGAAGACAGCATTGTGCCGCTGTTCGACACGACTGCCATTCACGCTCGCTCGGCAGTTCAGTGGGCGCTCCTCCCCATGAAGCGTTAGGAAGCGTTTCACGATCACACCTCAGTCATAAAGCCAAACCGTATTTCAACACTTAGGCTTCGCCGCTTTTTGGGATCTGTTCAAATTTATCCGCGTAAATACGGATAAGCCCTGATATTAATACAACAGAGTTTAGTGTTTCACAGACAATACAGCAGCAGCTTTATACAAAGAAACTTTTTTGCTGCTAGCAAGTCTCTTACTTTAAGAAGCCCGCCCTAAATAGAACTGTGCCGCTTCACATATCGGCCTACAGGGCCTATCAAGCACAGAAAGGTTGGTTTATAGTAGCCAATCTTACAGACGCTTGACCAATAGTAAATTCGGCGTTGCTGAACCAGAGGATGAATATATGAGTCAAGACTTGACTGGTCAAATCCTAAAAACTTGATTCATCCCAAAAATCAGCAACGCCTAAATTCGACTGGTGAAAGCCCCAGTTGAAGCATCTCCATTCGCGACGAAAAACCAAATTCAGACTAAGCCTGGCGACAGATGCATCACCCCTGACGTGAGCGTAATATGGAGCAAAGTATGACTAGCACGCCGAACATATCACTCAAACGCATACAGTCGCATACAGTCGCATACAGTCGCATACGTCAGTGACGCAATAGCGGTGTACCTGAGGTATAGCGCCTAAAGTTCGGTCATCAAGGGGTGCTACCACTACTTTAATGAAGCCCCTTTTTTTGACATCATAAGAAGACACAAAAAGGAGAAGCGACACGCCATAAGCTGCCTGAAAAGGTGACCTTAAGCTGATTCTCAGTCAGGGCTCAGCATTCTTTTAAGCTCGCTTCTTATGATAGCCAAGAAAAGCCAAAACAACATGCTGACGCTCTTTCCATATAATCACTCCTAATTTCGCTCCTTTCACAAATGTTGGCATCGTGCTAATATAAACTCATAATGATTCCGACTAAGGCAATAATAGTCTAATCCCAGGTCAGCGATCAGAGGCTGCTGTTCGCAGCTCCCCAAGGTGTGCCAGTAAATACGCCAGCTGTTTAGCTTAGTTACCTTTGCCAACTCAGCTGGTTCAATAAAGTTTTTCTAAGATTTTTCGGCGGAGGCCCCAAATAATATGGCTATTACATCTAAAGCCAGTACAAGCAATCAGAGCGCTGACAGAGGGCAGGGCGCTGAAGCACTTCAGTCAAAGCGTAGCGGAAAAGCCAATCTAGATAAGGAGGCTAGCACTGTAAAAGTGACGACAGAAAAGAAGGCAGCCACCACTAAGAAGGCTTCTAAGCGTAAAGCCAAGCCTTTGTATACAACGGACGCCGTGCGGGCATACCTACATGAGATTGGCCGCGTGCCCTTGCTTAGCCACGAAGACGAAATTGTACTGGGCAAGCAGGTTCAGCAGCTAATGACGCTGCTCGAAATTAAGGAAACGCTTGAAGCTGAGCTGCCGGTGAGCGAAGACGCGGATGAAACCGATGCTGAAGAAGTAGAGATTTCTCACAAGCAGTGGGCTGAAGCGGCGGGCATGACAGAAGCCGAGCTGGAAAATCACTTGCGGCGCGGTCAAAGGTCTAAGCGCAAAATGATTGAGGCGAACCTTCGCCTAGTCGTAGCCGTTGCCAAGAAGTATCAAAAGCGAAATTTAGAGTTTCTAGACCTGATTCAGGAAGGCACACTGGGTTTGGAGCGGGGCGTAGAAAAGTTTGACCCGATGAAAGGGTATAAGTTTTCTACCTATGCTTACTGGTGGATTCGGCAGGCGATTACGCGGGCGATCGCACAGCAGGCACGCACCATTCGTCTCCCGATTCACATCACCGAGAAGCTCAACAAAATCAAGCGAGTACAGCGCGAGCTATCGCAAAAGCTAGGCCGCAGCCCCAATGCCGCCGAGATTGGCCAAGAGCTTGAGCTTGAGCCCAAGCAGGTACGCGAGTATCTTTCGATTGCCCGCCAGCCCATCTCTTTAGATGTGCGCATTGGCGACAATCAGGATACCGAACTGCGAGACCTGCTAGAAGATGACGGCGCTTCCCCTGAGGACTACACGGTGCAGCAGTCTCTGCGTCAGGACATCTTTAGGATGCTTTCAGAGCTAACGCCTCAGCAGCAGGAAGTAATCAACCTGCGATTTGGGCTGGGCGATGGCGATCCCCTATCGCTTGCCAAGGTAGGACAGCGTATGGGCATTAGCCGCGAGCGCGTTCGTCAGCTAGAGCAGCAGGCGCTAAAGCACCTGCGTCGCCGCAAAGCTACCGTTAACGGCTATCTCGCAGCGAGCTAAGTTTTAGGCGCTGAGCCTAATTTGTAAACAGCATGAAGCAGGGCAGTGGAATATTCACTGCCCTTTTTTTAGGGGGCTGTTTTTCCAAGTCAACATTTTTTAGCTGAGCTTTAGTCGGGCAGCAGCGGCTTTTAGCGGCGGCAGTAAGCTGAGCGAAAGATGCAGATCGTTGAGATCGAGAAAGTCAGGATTTTTTTCTTTTTTAGGGCCGTGGTAGTCACTGCCACCGGTTATCAGCAGGCCGTAGGTTTGGCAATAGTCTTCTAGCGTGCGGATTTGGCTAGGGCTGTGGGTGGGGTGGTACACCTCTATCCCCATCAGCCCGGCTTCTATGAGTTCGGGCAATACAGTCGCCACCGTGCCGCCGCGAAAGATATAGGGATGCGCCCACACCGGCACCGCCCCACAGCTCAAAAGCAGCTCTATGCCCTGTTGGGCAGTGAATTTCTCGTAGGGAACGTAGGCCGGGCCGTCGTCTTTTAGGAAGCGATCAAAGGCTTCGTTGCTAGATTTTACATGACCGGCTTTTTTCAGAGCGCTGGCAATATGGGGCCGTCCGGGAGCCATCGCGCCTGATAGATCCGGCAGTTCTATTGGGTAGCCCAGCGCGGCTAGCTTCTTGGCCATGGCGCGGGCGCGGCGCTTGCGGCCTTCTACGCGCTCTTGGAGGGGCGATCGCAGTTTCTCCTCATCAGGATAAAACCCCAAAATATGCATCGAGCGGCCATTGTAAACCGTGCTCAGTTCTAGACCAGGGACAATTTCTAGACTTAATGGGGTGGCGGTGGCGATCGCCTCATCCCATCCCGCCATCGTGTCATGATCGGTAATCGCCAGCGCCTTAACGCCCTTTTCGGCTGCGAACGTCACTAGCTCTGTCGGAGTAAGGCTGCCATCTGAGCAGGTAGTGTGGCTGTGAAGTTCAAGCATGGTGGTGCGGCCTGTACGAATGGAGAAGCGATTTGCGAGTCAGATCTTATGTACCGCTCTCTTCTATTATGATTGGAATCTTTCTATTCATGAGTGAAACTTTGCTGAGGCACAGGCTCCGTAAGATCTTTTGGAGCGATCGCAACAAAACTCTATGACAAAGGTTGCTAGGCAGGTCAAAACTCAGGATATACAGCTCATTCAGCCGTGGTTGAATGAAGCGACTGAGCGTCTGCGGGCGGAATTTGATCCAGAGAAGATCATTTTGTTTGGTTCTTGGCCTGTGGTACGGCGACTCTCGGTCGGATATCGATTTGTTTATGATCTGGCAGTGTGATGTTCGTCCCCTTGATAGGATTGGCAAAGTCTTGAGTTTGCTGGTGGATTCTCCTCGTGCGGTAGACGCTATTGTGTACACACCTGAAGAGCGATCGCGGTGTAAGCATAGGCCATTTATCGCGCAGCTCTTGCGGGAAGGGAAGGTACTGTATGAGCGCAAATAGCCAAAATGGGCGAGCTGCGGCAGGCGATGTGGAACTGAAAACGCCCCGGCTTTACAAGCGAAAAGCTGAGGAAAGGCCACGGGATCTGGACAGGTGCAGCAGTGCGACGAGGGGCTGGGTAGATGGGTGAGGCTAAATCGTCAGCAGCCAACCCTCCAGCGCTTCCCACTCACTGCGCGACACGCGAATAGCTGATTCTTTGCAGCCGATAAGTAGCTCAGTGGCGTAGAGATAGTCTCTCAGTGCTTCTTCTTCTTCACTTGAAAAGGTAACGGCCTCCTCATTAATTTCTAATGCTTCCAACCAAATGAGCCGAAGCTCTTTAGCCCATTTTATCCACGCTTCAGATGATGAATTAGGGATTGGAATATTGCGGCAGTGGTTCGATAACTTATCAGCCATTATCTCTATCAATGAGGCGTTTAAGAAATGATGGTTGATAGCTCTGGCTCTGGCTCTGGCGCTGTTGATGGCTCTGGCGCTGTTGATGGCTCTGGCTCTAGCTCTGTTGATGGTGCTGACACTGGTTCTGCCTCTAGCTCTGACTCTGGCGATGGCGATGGCAATGGTGCTGTTGATGACGCTGTTGATGGCGCTGTTGATGGCGCTATTGATGGCGCTGTTGATGGCGCTGGCGCTGGCGATGGTATTGGCGCTGGCGATAATTCTGTCAACTCTGGCGTTAGATCTGTCGATAGCTCTGATGCTGGCTCTGGCGCTGGCGATGGAGATCGCAATCATCGCCGCTCGTTCATAAAGCTTCGATTCCCCCACCTTATTAATCGCCGCCCACTGCACTAACGCTTTCACCTTTTCATACGGTTCAATGCAAGTCCGTGCCTGCTGCTCCATTGCTGTCAAAAACTGCACTGCTTGATTGCCCATCAATCCAGAAGCTAACAAAAACACTTCGCGCCAGCTTTCTTTACTGGACAGTCCGAAGTTTCTGTTGAAGAATTAGACGGCTAAAGGTGGTGGTTGATGGGTTTCAGGAGGCATGAATTTGGTTGCAAGTAATTTAGCGAGAAGTAGAGTGGGCCTACGTTTGGCTAAAACCATCGGTTTTAGATGCTGAAGTGCCATCCGCACAATTTGCTCACTGGGCAAGCCATGCTTTGGTAGCGTCCGAAACCATTGTGGAAAATGAGCCCAAACGAGATTAGGTAGCTCTAGCGCAAGCACTTGCAGCAGCCCTAAGGCAATGG
>JBGTGK010000304.1:0-4947 GCA_041746795.1 Phormidesmis sp. | reverse complement strand
TTGTCTCTGTTGTCATAGCACTTTGCTCCGCCATGTTCGCCATAGTGACGTTTACTGGTTTTGTCATCACTGCTGGCAAGAAATGCCTAATGTTGAAATTTCTGCTATCGGCAATCCCCTAAAGGCATATTCGGAGGAAGTTATTTGTTCGGATGAGAAGTTGCCGTTATTAAATGGCATCGCTTTACGCTAGCCGTTTTTACGACTAATGAGTGACTACAAACGTTCTTTTTACGCGATCGCTCCCAAGGAGGCAAGTCTTATGAATCTTCAACAACTGCTACAAAAATACAATCAGGGTGACTCTCCAGGAGAGCCTCTTCAGCGTGATTTTCCGTCAATGTCCTTGCGGGGAGCGTCCCTGGCCGACGCCCAGCTGGTTAGCTTTAACTTTAGTGGCTGTGACCTCAGCAGTAGCGACCTTAGCCGTAGCGATCTTAGCCGGGCTAATTTCTCAGGTGCCAACCTCACCGACGCTGACCTCATCGGTGCCAACTTAAGCGGCGCTAACCTGCGGGGGGCAAACTTCATAGGCGCTAACCTGGAAAATGCTAGCCTAGTAGGTGCAAATTTGGTAGGTGCTGACCTGCGAGCCGCCGACCTGAGCGCGGCTGATCTTAGGGGTGCCGACCTGAGCAGCGCAAAGCTGAGCGGCGCTAACTTGTGTGAGGCTAAACTGACGGGTGCTCGCATAGATGCAGGCGAGCTAGAGAATGCCGATCACCAAGGCGCCACAACCAACGGCATGATCGTCGCTGTGGCGACTCATGGAACCTACCTTGAGCCGCCACACTGGGTTTCCTGGGGTGCTCATCAGCCAGGTAAAACTAATTGAACTGTCTCTAACAGCAAGCATCCGGCTTCCTCACCCGCCGTCTCTCTTAGCGGGTGAGGCTTTCTGATGTTTCCCTCTGTTTCCTCTCTAACGTTATAGCGTTAACGTCATAGCGTTGTTGCATTTAAAATATAGTTAAAACGATAGGCTGAGATTTTTCAATCTCCAAAGAGATTTCGCTAGCACCTTCTTCAGTCAAATCTTGAATATAACCTTCCTGATGGTAGGTGGCCTGCAACCGAGACTCAAAGGGGCCAAAGTAGTAGGTGCAAAGCGGCGTAGATGTTTGCACCTTGATCCACCAGTCTAATTGGGGAACACACGCTGTTGCTAACCAGTCGTAGATCTGATCAACCTGCTTGAGCGTAAGCAGGTCGTACTCCCACAAAACCATGGGTAAGAAGAGAAATTCTTGCCCGCTGCGATCCATTGCCGCATTCACCGTATTCTCTGCTAGGGCGAGTTCATCATGTAGGTAGTGAAGCATTCGAGCATAGCTGATGCGGGTCACGAAAAAGACTCCTTTTGCTGAACAAGCTGATGGCAAGGAATGGTATCTGAGCAAATGGAGGTGATGAGGTTGCCCGTGTGGACTTCCAAACGATCGTGCGAATTAGCCTCAAATAGAACTTTAGCGTGAGGGAGAACGGTTCGCTCGATGAAGTCTCCGGCCATAGTTGCAATCCGAATGATCTGAAATTGAGCGGTGCGGTTAACGTAGCAGCAGCAAACTTGTTGACTAGGTACCGGTTGACTAGGTACCGGTTGACTAGGTACTGAAATGGGCGGGTTTTGACTACGTGTAGCAACAACAGAGTCAAGCTGAGCCGGTCGATTGAGTTGAATTGTGTTCATTTTTACTCTATATACCCCCTTTCATCAGTTCTTTTACTGTAGAAAGAGAATGTGTGATCTTTGTGTGTTTGCTACCCCCCCGGTTAGAAAACGGTTTAGAAAACGGGTTAGGCAGTCGGTAGCAAAAAATGAAAGCAGCTGCCTTCGCCCAACTTGCTCTCCACCCAAAGGGTACCGCCATGTTGCTCAACAATATTTCGACAGATAGTCAGCCCTAAGCCAGTTCCCTTTTTTGCGCTCCCAGCAGCGCTTAACTGAACAAAGCGCTCGAAGATGTTTATGCATTGCTCGCTCGGAATGCCAATCCCCTGGTCGCGCACTGTAAAAAGAGCAGACTCCTGGCCGCTGAGAAAGTTGTTGCTAGGGCTACTAGTCGAAGCGCCTGCGGCGATGAGCTCTACGGCTATATGAACCGTAGAGCCAGAGGGCGAGAACTTAATAGCATTGTCAAGTAAATGGGTGAGCGCTTGATTGAGGCGATCGCCATCTGCTAGCAGCTGAATGCTCGGATCGCAGATCTCAAGCGTAATGTTCGTCTGGCGGGCGATCGCTCCAAACGAGTCAGCAATTTGGCCAGTCACATCCTGCGTATTAATCAGCTGTTTGTGCAGCAAGTTCCCCCCTGACTTCAGGCGTTCAAGTTCTAAAACGTTATCGACTAGCTTCACCAGCCGCTGAGAGCTTTCAGCCGCAACCTGCAACAGATGCTTTCCCTGCTCAGACTGACTGGCTACAATGCCCTGAGACAGTAGCTTTATACCCCCATGAATCGCCGTTAGCGGGGTTCGCAGTTCGTGGCTCACCATTGCAACAAACTCGCCTTTTATCTGGTCAATGGCAACGTGCTCAGCAGCCAACTTCGCAGTACTTACGGTGCTAACAGGACTATTATGCGGGTTGTTCAGCAGTGCCTGAAGCAAGCAGCTTTGGGTGATGATTCCTAAGAGTTCATCCTGCTTATTCACCACAGGTAAATGGCGAAGCGGCTGCATGTGCTGAAGAATACTGCGAGCATCTTTCATATCAGCAGCCATGTCATCAGCGTAGAGCATTTTAACGGGCTGAGTCATGACCGTTGAAATTGGCTGGCTCATTGGCTGCTTAGCGGCAATCAGGCGAAATAAGTCTCCTTTTGTAAAAATGCCAACGGGTCGCTGCTGCTGGGTAATGAGCAGGCAGCTACACTGATTTTCGCTGTATTGAGTTTTGCTACATTGAGCTTTATGGAGGAGCGCGATCGCATCTTCTATTGGGGTCTCAGGTGTCACCGTTATAGGCACCGACATGACAGCGCTACTGACAAAAGAAGATTTAGAGGTGAATGGATCTGCCTGCATGAT
The DNA here is from genome assembly GCA_041746795.1 of Phormidesmis sp. Taxonomy (GTDB): domain Bacteria; phylum Cyanobacteriota; class Cyanobacteriia; order Phormidesmidales; family Phormidesmidaceae; genus Phormidesmis. The sequence continues at coordinate 1,917 of JBGTGK010000304.1, read as the reverse complement.
TAGTGTCTATTCATTCTCATCTATCTGACCTTATCTACCCTAATCTTATCTACCCTAATCTTATCTACCGGCTAGATAGATCTGCTAGATAGATTCTGTTATATGTCTGGTACATACATAGCCTCTCAATATTACCTTACCGAACACAACTCAATGGTGTCTCGCCGCTTTAGCTTCAAGTAAGGCTACATTAGCGGCGCGGTAAAGCTGTTGCAAGTCTGTTCCATCGTGAGGGTACACAGCAAGGCCAGTGGTAAAGGCTATGTTGCTCCCCGAGCTATTGCCAGAGCTCGTATCAGAGCTAGTGCCAGAGCTGAATTCAACCTGTTGCCATGTCTGCAAAAACTGACGCAGCCGCTGAGTACCTTCTTGACGGTTTGTACCATACAGCCCTATCACAAATTCTTCTTTGGCCCAGCGACCTACCACGTCCTCATTTCTAAACGTGGATCGGAGGCTTTCCCCAAAGCGTTTAAGAATGCGTTGGCGCAGCCTCTTTGTAGGAGAATCGCCTGCCGGATGTCCATACTCGTCAAGGTTCTCATCAGCCGGATTAACTGGCTCGAAATAGTCAAAGTCTATGAGGAAAAAGCAAAACGTTCGCCCCTGCCGCTGCGCTAACCTCAGCAGGCGAGTGAGCAGCCACGCAGATATCTGTCGATTGGTCACCCCCGTTAGGCTGTCTATGTCGGTGCTGAGCTGTCGGATGTGCGATCGCTTTAACCAGCCCAGCACCCGAGCCACCAGCTCTGGAGCCACAATCGGCTTGCGAATATAGTCATCAGCTCCCGCCAAAAACACCTGTTGAATCGTCTCTGCGTCAGTATCCTCCGACATGAACAACACCGGCAGATCTTGCCAGCGAGGGGCGCTGCGTAGCACCTGACACAAATCAAAGCCACTGATCTGAGGAATATTCACGTCGAGTAGTACCAAATCAGGCTCAAAGCGCTCTAAAACTTGCCAGAAGTGCTGTGGATCGCTCAGCAGCTGAAGCTGAAAGCCCCAGGGTTGCAGCAAACCTTTCAACAATCTCAGCAGGGCCGCATCGTCATCGACAATCAACAGCTTAGCGGCAGGCGGCGCACCCTTTTGCAGCACCTGTACGGCAGCTTCTAATATTTCTGTGGGGGTGATAGGCACTTGCAGCAGCCCCGCCACCCCCATCCGTGCGACCTTCACCCGATTTTCAAAGCTGGCCGCAGCCGTTAACACCAAGCTAGGAATAGGTGGCCTCGCGGCTTGAAGCTCAGCTAGCAGGCTAAATTCACGGCTGTTGCTATCAGGTAAATCAGCGCCACCCTCTAGATCTAGCACAACAATATCGGGTGACTGGCAAGCACTAGAATCCTCACCAGAAAGGATGCGTCTTGCCTGAGCAACGTCGCCTACAGTACTTACCTGTATTTGATAGTAAGCCGCCGCCGTTGTTAAAGACTGTAGCCAGCTCTGGTCGCGGTCATTTTTGGCCGCTATTATGAGTAGCTGGTATAGCTGAGTTGACGACAGCTCGGCTGAGCTGATTGCAGGTCTTGATGTGACTACTGGCCCTGCGTTAGCACCCAAATCCTCAACCGAATCAGCCAGAGAAAGCCCCCCTTCTAGCGTTTTCTGAGCTTGGCTCACCAGCTGATTTAACCGCTGAATATGCTCAACCGTTAAATCAACATTCAGGCGGAAAACACGCTCTATTTCTCGACACTGCTGCGAAACGGACTGAAAGCCAAAGCTCCCCAAAGACCCTGCCAAAGAATGAACTTCTGCTAGAATTTCTTGCTGCTCAATCTGTTCGACGAATCCTGGCTTTAGCTGATGTAAAGTATTTTTAAGAACAGTCACCCGCTGACGGTAGCTTTCACTCACGCCCTGCCAAAGCGAGGCCAAATCTAACTTGCCGACGTCTTCAATCTCAGCATC
>JBGTGK010000303.1:0-9655 GCA_041746795.1 Phormidesmis sp. | reverse complement strand
CAGCGGGTAGCAAGCTGTTGCAAGATACGGGCTTTCAAGGCCACAAGCCGGAGGGGGTGACTATCCTTCAGCCGAAGAAGAAGCCGCGCAATGGCGAACTGACACCGGACGAGAAGGTGTTTAACCGAGCTGTATCGAGTGTGAGAGTCGAAGTAGAGCACCAGATTGGCGGCGCTAAACGCTGTCACATCCTAGTGCAGAAATTCCGTAACCGGATGGAGAATTTCGTGGACGATGTGATGGAATCGGCTTGTGGATTGCACAACTTTCGAATGAGTCACCGTCGAGGACAGGTCAATAAGCTGGAAGCGATGGCGTAGCCTCTCCTGCGGAGAATCGCATAGAGAAGAGAAGTTCAAGATAGGAAATGCCTATTCCTGTTGTTCATACTATTTCCGATGAAGTTTATTGCCTGACAGACTTGCTTGAGTTGCTCAGCGGCTTTCTCTAGGGGCGTCTCAAAACTGGTTATCCGCTCATGCAGCAACGGCAGTGCCCAACTGCCTTGCCCTTCAGGAATGCAGACTAGGCTACTGTAGCCTTGCCCGATGGTGACCGGGGAAGCGTCAGGATGAGTCTGCGGTTGATGTTCGTAGGTGCGCTCTTTTAGTGTCGGTGACCAGATTCTCGGCCAGGCCGTGTGGTCTCCCGCCAGAAGCATCTGAGCACCCTCCCCTGGCGGCGGCAAATGCTCGCTGTATAGCTGCATCAGCTTGGTCGCTGGTGGCTCACTGCGCGCCAGGCTTTTATACAAACTTGACCAGGCTCGCTGGAACACTGGCGATAGCGATAGCTCCACGAAGCTACTGAGTCTTCGGCTGGTCAGCACCGCGTCCATCAGGTCAAATAAGCCATCGCGTCCGTTTCCCATCAGTTGGTAGGCGCGCTTGCGCAATCGCTGTAAATCGGTGAAGCTTTTCATAGGGGGCTGAGGTTGGTTGTTCTCTCTCAGTTTCCCCGATTGAGCGATCTGCTTGGGCACTCATCTTCGATGACCTCCAAGCGATCGCTCTTCCGACACTATTTGTCTAAACTCCAGTAATGAGTAACAGGTGGGCCGAGGCGATCGCCTTGCTATGGATGGGCATCACAACAATCATTGTTTTAGCAAGGCATATTATTCTGCTGCCCGTTCGCACATCGCTGAAGTACAACGAAGGCTGGAACGCTTATCAGGCCGCTCATGCCTTCAGCATCGAGCCGCTTTATCCTAGCCTGAATGCGGCAATTTCCAACAACTATCCGCCTGTTTCCTTCTACATCGTAGGCGGACTTGGACAAATTTTAGGAGACAACATTATTGCAGGTAGGGTGATTGCGCTATTTGCTTTTATATCTATTGGGGCTGGCGTTGGTTGGATTGTTGCAAAGCGCTTTGGTCAGCCGGTGCTAGGGCTCTTTATGAGCCTGTTTTTTTTAGCAACGTTTGGCTATTACTTCAGCGACTACATTGCTATTGACGATCTGCAAATGCTGGCCCACGCTGTTCAAATGACGGCGCTGGTATGGCTGTTGTGCTCTCAGAAGAACAGTGGTCAGAACGGTAGTCGAAATGAGCGCAATCCCGTTTCAGGATCAACGGTAGGCATAGCTTTGCTAATTGCTTTTAGCTTGCTGATAAAGCATAATTTGCTGGCGCTGCCTGCTGTGATCGCCCTCTGGCTTTTCTTTCACAATAGGCGATCCTGCTTCTTATTTATCACGATTGTAACCGGCGTTATCATCACTAGTTTTTCTCTCTTTAACGCAGTATACGGCCCCAACTTTTTGACTGGACTGCTAGAAACGCCACGCGCCTACGGGCTGACGGCTGGCCTCTTAAATATGCAGCGATGGCTTACGCCACAGCTTTGGCTAATTGTTCTGGGTGCGTTTGTGGTGGTGAGCCAATGGCGAGATGCCAACGTGCAGCTTTTGGCGCTGTTCGCTGGCTTTGCTTTGTGTCTGGGGATGGTGATCGCGGGCGGCGCGGGCATCAGCTACAATGCGGTTTTTGACGTGACGATTGCGCTGTGCCTGCTTAGCGGCTGGGGACTAGGAACATTAGGAGGCGCATTGGGAGGAAAGTTAGGAAGAACTTCGGGTGCTCGGCGACGCTATCCCTGGCGCTTTTCACAGTCACAGTTTTCCGCTGCGATCGCCCTTGCCCTCGTCTTATCTTTTACGCTACCGACGCAGCTACAAGCCCTTTTAACGGTAGTACCCGACACTAAAAGTCTCGTAGATCGGTCGGCTGAAGATATTGCAATTATTGCTAGCTTTGAAGGTGAAGTGATTTGCGAGGAGCTGGCGATGTGTTACTTCGCCGGTAAGCCAGCGGCAGTAGATTTGTTTAACTTTGGCCAAAAGCTACGCTCAGGACTGGTTTCAGAAGCTGACTGGATTAAGCGCTTTGAGCATCAGGAGTTTTCTCTGCTGTATTTGAGAAGCTCATTGGTGCGGCTACCTGAGTCGAGCTATAGAGCGATTGAAGCCACCTATGAGCCCTTTCGCCGGTCTGTTTTTCGCGATCGCAACTATGTTTTTTGGCGTCGGCGTATCACCTGTGTAAAGCCAGTCTGAAGGGCCTCCAAGCGCTGCTCAAAAATGCCATTGCGACTTAAAAAGGGTGCCTGCCTAGCAATTTTTGCTAGCTGTTTCGCAAGGGCTTCCTCGCTGCCAAAAAGGCTATATTCTACAGTTGCGACCGTGCCCTCAAATCCTGCATTTAACCAGTGCCGAGCGGCCACAGAGCCTGAGCGCAGCCCGCGTCCCCAGCGTGGATATGCCCTGAGTGAGAGCAGTCTGTAGGGCGAGTAGGGCAGCTGCATAGAGGCACACCAGTCTTGCCACTTAAAGGCGTAGACGCGCGGGCTGGTGACCACCGGAATCCAGGGCACCCGTAGGGCGTCAGCCGCGATCGCCCCGTGCATAGCCTCCGCTAGCAACAGCTCACTCGATCCAATCGCCTGCAATACTTCTTCTATCGGCCAGCGCGGATCGATATAGCGAATGTTGGCCTGCTGACAGATGCGCTGCCAGCTCTCGGCCCCTGCGGTAGCGCTGTGAATATGCGGCATAAAGCTGTTGACTGGTGTCTCTTTTGGCGTCTCTTTTGGCGTCTCTTTTGGAGGTGCTTCAAATAGCTTGGCTACTAGCAGTCCGCCATCCGCGATCGCTAAGCTGGGCGGCAGTCCTAATCGTTTTGCTGATAGTGGCCCTCGCACGCAGCTTATGTGCCACGAGTCAGGAATCTGTTGTATTGGCCGATCGTAGCCGACGCCCGTACTAAAAATCACCACGTTTTTAGCAGGCTTCACCCGCTCTGCCAGCCTGTTGTTCAGCAGCGTGCCCATCCCTACAAATGCGGTAGAATCATCTGCATCGAACAAATCTCCATCAAAATCTTCATCAAACAGATGGCTGCAAAGCTTGGGCCACAGCCAGCTATTCAGCTCATCGCCAAAGTTAGGCTGCCGGTCGGGTCGCTGGTAGTAAAAAAGTCTCATAAAAACCGCTTTTTTTATTTAATGCCAACTCTCTCAACTCTCTTAACTCTCTGGGCCTCAAGGCGTTGGCGGCGATGACTGCGTTAGCGCCTCTAGCAATACACGGTGTCCCCTAGCGGAAACCCGGTTGAGGCTGCTAGAAAGTTTTGCGGCCATCATAGCCTGTCGCCGTTGCCGGGGGGCGTAGTTGCGCCATTCGCGATAGGCCGGTATCGCGACGGCTTCTAAAAATACCTGCCACTTACGCACAATTTTTTCGGGCGTGTAGTCCTGCTGTTGGGCGGCTCCTCGGGCGAGTAGCGATCGCCGCCATTCCGCATTTTCTTGCAGCTGGTCTAGCGCCATCAATAGCTTGGAAAAAGACTTAACTTCTACATAATCTTGGCGATCGTCTCGGACGCGATTTCCCGTTTGCCGGTAGGCACTTTCTATCCCCAAAATTGGAATAACGCCACCTAGCCAAGCGTTGTAAAGCTTGGTGGCAGGCTTATTGCTAAAGTGATTCGTCAGCCGCCTTTGCCACAGGTCAAAAGATCGTACGGCAATCACCGCATCCACGTCGCGGTAGTCATTCCAGCGCGTACTCAAGTTGTGATACTGGTTCCAATGGTTGGTGTTTGCAACAGTTTGCCACCGTAGCTCGCGCTGAGCTAAGGCCTGCTGCCAGTCGGGCGAGCTTAGCTCAGTGGCCAAACTGTTGTCATGGCCAAAAAAAGCCAGGTTCTCAAAGCGATCGCCCCTTCCCTGTGATCGGCTCAAGAGCTGCGGCTGCGGCCAGTGAGGCATAAAATAGCGATTGGCCGCCAGCGAGGCTTCTGAGGGATTTTGAACAATGTGCATCGGGGCGATCGCACTCAGCGGCGCTTCTGCCTTAATGCAGATGATAAATCGCCTTGGCTCAGCAGCTTCATCTATGGTCATGACCACCGAGCGCAGCACATTGCTATGGCACAGCACAATGCCTTCTGTAGGAAGCTGGCGCGTTAGCTCGCAGGTAACGCCTGCTGCCCTCAATCGTAAAAAGGTCTGGACTGTCCAGGCGTAGATGCCTAAGCCGTAGCCCGCCCAGTTTTGATCGGGGTCGGTCGGTAAGTCGCTCGGCCACAGTGCCGCAGGCATAAAAAACGAGATGGTCACAGTAAAGGCAGGCCTGATGTTGCCGGTAATCGGATCGCAGGCAGCTTGGCCAATAAACTAGCTGCGAACCAGCGGCGATAGTAAAAAAATGGACTTAGCAAGCTACCCCAATAGAGCAAAAGCTCGCAGTTTTCCACCGTGCCGCAGGTTGTTTTTAAAGCCTGTTGCGATCGCGCCGCACACCACAGCAGCGCTAATGAATACCAGAGTGCCTTTCTTAAGTCATTAGCAAAAAACAATCCCACAAATAAAGGCCACTGCCAGCGCCGATAACGCAGCCTGCGCAAAGGGTAACGGCTCAGCCCAATCTGCCAAAAGAGATTCTTTAGGTAGGCTCGCTCCAATCTCTCTTTAGGGATGACGTGCCTCAGCTTCATGGCCGGATTGTGCCAAATAGGCCATGCCCGACGGATGTAGCTCAAGGTTTCTACATCTTCTCCCTTGGCTTTTAGGCTATTTGCTTTTACACCGGCCAAGGCAGGCACCGCAGGCACTTGCCCTAGCCAAGCTTTACGTCTAACTACCATGCCCGCGCCCGCGGGCAATACCCCTCTATCGGGTGCGTATTGAAAAGGGTTTTCGCCTCGATTAATAATTGCTAAGCAGCAGGCGATGCGCTCGAATCCAGGCGGCGGCGAGACTTCGTAAAGGCCAGTAATGCTGCTGCCATACGCCCCTGCTTCAAGATGCCGCTGGGCAAACTCAAAGGCGGCTTCTACCCAGTGACTATCTGGCAGGGTGTCGTCATCTAAAAAGCCAATCAGCGGACTTTGGGTTTCTGCGATCGCCCGACGCCGAGCAAAGGCCAGTCCTTGCTTGGGCTCTAAGCAGTAGCGCAGTGGCACATCGGTGCGCCAGCTAAGTTTCCCGCTAAGCTGATGAATAATCGCTGCTGTGCGATCGCTGCTGTTGTTATCTACGATCACTAGCTCCCAGTGGCAGTTAGAGTGCTGCGATCGCAATGCCTTTATCAGCCCCGGTAGCCGTAGCGCCCCGTTGTAGGTACACACCACCACCGAAAAATCCGGTGCGGCTGGCTTTTTCACCGGTTCTTCAAAGGCTTGGCTAGCTGACATTATCCCATTGGTTTGTTAAGCATCTATACTCTCTCATCCTACCGGCATTAAAGGTTAAGCGAAGGGTAAGGTTTGCCTTCTAGCCAGCCATTCATCCGGCGATTCGTCAGCTAGCAACAATCTATTAATAACCCAGTCATAACCTCTTCTTTACCTGTAGGGGGAGAAAGTCTGATAGAAACCCCATAGGCGTGTGTTTGTGTCTGGGCTTATTTGTTCGGCACCGATTAGCTCAATACCAGTTCTTCTTCTCTATTCTTGTGATGACACCTTCTTTTACTAAAATTGGCAGCTTTGCCAGTGAAATTGGCGCTGAAATTACGGCCTACGACAGCGATAGGCAGCTACTCTACGTGGTGTCCGGCGGAACGACAATCCAGATTATTGAGCTGAGCGATCCAACCGCGCCGCAAGAAATGTTTTCGTTGGATATCGCTCAGTTTGGCGTGCCGATTAACGGGGCCAACAGCATCGCGTATAAAAACAATTTGCTGGCTGTGGCGATCGCTGCCGACCCCATCACCGATCCAGGCGTAGTCGCGCTGATCGATTTGGCCGCAGTGACTGAAATTAACGCAGCCGGTGGCAATATTTTAGACGCGGTTAAAACCTTCACCGTGGGCGCACTGCCCGACATGCTCACCTTTAGCCCCGATGGCAGCAAAGTGCTGGTGGCCAACGAAGGCGAGGCAGTGGTTGAAGTCGCTGACGATGGCGCTGTGACCGTCACTGACCCTGAAGGCTCGGTGAGCATCATTGATGTTTCAGGCGAATTTACCACGCTCAGCCAAAGCAATGTGGCCACCGCCGACTTCAGTCGCTTCAACGGCAAAGAAGCTGATTTGCGCGGTGACGGCGTGAGAATTTTCCCCGATGCTACCACCGCCCAAGACGTAGAGCCTGAGTACATTGCGGTTTCTCCTGATGGGACAAAAGCTTTTGTGACGCTGCAAGAGAATAATGCGATCGCCATCGTTGACATTGCTACCGCTACGATAGAAGCCATTCAGCCGCTGGGCCTAAAAAACTACAGCCTCAGCGGATTGGATGCGAGCGATAAAGATGACGCGATTAACATTCAGCCTCGGCCTGTATTTGGCCTGTATATGCCGGATGCGATCGCATCTTTCGAGTCCAACGGCGACACCTTTTATCTCATCGCTAACGAAGGCGACGATCGCGGCGATGCTGACGCCGATCCTCGCGGCGATGCCATTCTCCTCGAAGATTTAGCTGATGTGACTTCCTTGGGTCGCAGCGGCCTGTCGTTAGATCCTGCCTTTGAGCAGCAGTTGCTAGCGGGTGGCCTGCTAGAAGATGAGGCGCTAGGCCGACTGACGCTCTCTTCTATTGATGGAGACACCGACAGCGATGGCGATATAGACCGGCTGGTCTCTTACGGCGGTCGTTCTTTTTCAGTGTTAGACAGCAGTGGCAGCATTGTTTTTGACAGTGGCGATCAAATTGAGCGCATTACCGCTGAACTTGCGCCCGAGTTGTTCAATGCTAACGATGGCGATCCGGCAGTGGTAGACACTCGCTCTGGCAACAAAGGCCCGGAGCCTGAAACGGTGACGACGGGCGTGATTGACGGCAAGCTCTATGCATTTGTGGGCCTAGAGCGCGCCGGGGGCGGCGTGTTGGTTTACGATCTGGCTAATCCGCGCCAGCCAGAATTTGTTCAATATTTCCGCAGCGATGAAGACATTGCGTCCGAAGGACTGACGTTCATTTCGGCTGAGAACAGCCCTAACGGTCAACCCTTGCTAGCCGTAGCAAATGAATTCTCTAACACAATCGCTCTCTATACCTCTGACTCCATCGCAACGCCACCAGAAGGCCAGGAGCTGTTAGGCACAGACGGCAATAACGATCTGGCAGGCACCGAAGGCAATGATACGATTGCCGGGCTCGGCGGCGCGGATGTGATTAGGGGCATGGGCGGCGACGATGTGCTGCGCGGCGATGGCAACAGCCGAGCGGCCAATGCAGGCGGCAGTGCTAGCGGGGATGACATCATCTTTGGCGGCGCAGGGAATGACCGCATCGGCGGCAAGCTCGGCAGCGACACGCTGTATGGTGAAGCCGGTGACGACAGTTTGTATGGCGATGCAGGGGATGATTTGCTATATGGCGGTGCTGGCAACGACACGCTGTATGGTGACGACAATCTCAGCAGCGGTATAGATACGTTTGTGTTGGCTGCGGGCGAAGGCACCGATAGAATTATGGACTTTGAAGCCGGTAAAGACCTGATTGGCCTGCTGGGTTCTCTCTCTTTTGGTCAGCTATCGGTTACTCAAACGGGTAGCAATGTTGCGATCGCCGCAGGCAGTGAGCTACTCGCTGAAGTGATGAACCTCAACGTTAGTGATCTAAACGAATCTTCTTTTAGAGCGATCGCATAGAGCGTTAGTCGCAGTCGCATCGTTAGTCGCAGTCGCTAAACTAACGATGTGCGGCAATAAACCATCGATACGCGGGCGCGTTTGATTGATTCGCCAGTGGTTATCTTTCATAAGACAGTGAAAACCATTGATACGCGATCGCGTTCGATTGATCTGTCAGTGGTTACCTTTGATCACGCAATGAAAACCATTGATACGCGATCGCGTTCGATTGATCCATCAATGGTTACCTTTGATCGTGCAATGAAAACCATTGGTACGCGATCGCGTTCGATTGATCTGTCAGTGGTTACCTTTGATCGTGCAATGAAAACCATTGGTACACGAGCGCGTTCGATTGATCCATCAATGGTTATCTTTCATAGCATAGAGAAAACCATTGGTGCGCGATCGCTTTTCTTTTAGTAGAGTTTGCAACTGCTTCCTGCGCCAGCGCGTATCGCTGTTAACACCGACAGAATCAACCTATTCAACACACTAATTGCACACACGATAGCGCAGTCGCTTTATCGCAGGCTATAGACTCTTTCGCCAACACACAATTAGTCTCGTCTTCACGGTTCCTTAATCTATTACATAAAGCGTCTTAACCTCCGCCTGTCACTGTACTGTCGTGGGATAATTAGGAGATAACGCTACGTTCATGGCTAAGAATGTTATTTTAATGATCGGCGACGCACTAGGTTGGAATGCGGCTCGGGCTGCGGCGATCGCCAAACAAATAGAAGCGGGCAACACCGGCAACTCTCTTTCAGACTTTTATACCGAAGGCAAAGGCGAAGGGCTTAACTTTCAAACCCTAGAGAACTACACGCTCGCCACTAACTACGGCACCACAATTGCCAACCAAGAAGGTGTCTATAGCACCGGCAACAGCGCCCTGCTGGATAGCAACGAACTCATTCAAGGGCCAATTCCCGAGAATTTAATCGTCCCTGCTACCGGCGCAAATCCCGTTCGCCCCGGCTTTGAATTTGATCCGTCTTTTAATCCCGGCACCAAAGCCTCTGGTGGCGCAACTGTCGAAGAAGCCAACGGCAACCTAGTTGGCTACGACCCCGAAAGAGGTGGCCCCACACCCTGGGAAGCCGGTAGCGATCCAGAATATATTAAGCACAGCTATCCAGATTCTGCCAATACCGCAACCACACTTTATACGGGCGTTAAATCCTACAACAATGCGGTCGGCGTTGACATTTTTGAGCAGTCGCTAGAAACCATTTTGGCCACTGCTAACAAAAACGGAAAATCAACCGGATTGGTCACTTCGGTACCGATTGACCATGCTACGCCAGCCGCCGCCGCAGCCAATGTTAACCGCCGAGGCAAATACGATGGCGACTTTCCTTCTATCGACAACATTCTGCAACAAGAGCTGCGAGAATATCAGCCCACCGTACTACTAGGCGGCGGTCATCCCCTTTCAACCACCGACGAAGCGGCCCTGCCAGACGGCGTAGAGCCCGACTTTACCTACATCGCCGAATCGACCTACAGCGAACTGAGCAACAATCCCAACAGCAATATTTACGGCTACGACTTTTTA
>JBGTGK010000302.1:0-5472 GCA_041746795.1 Phormidesmis sp. | reverse complement strand
ACTCTGCGGCAGGCTTCCCAGTGGTGAGATCGTAGCTCAAAATGCGAGAAGGACTCCGCGTTTCTAGGGTAGAATCAGGCCCATCTTGATTGAGCGCATCTTCGGTTGCGGTATACAGCGTTTGCTGATCGGGCGTGAGGGCCAGGCTCTCGAAAGCCAGGTTGTTGCGAATGCCGCTGCTGCCCTCTGCCGTCGGTAAAAACTTGTTGGGTACCGGCAGCTCGTCTATCTGCCCGCCAGCCACAGAGAAGCGATTGACAAAAGGACTAATCAGGCTGTTGGCATCCCCTTCAGAGGAAATGTACAGGCTGTTGCGGGTAGAGTACGCAATCCCTTCTGGATCAATAGAGCTGGGAGAAAATGTCTCACCGTCGGCATTCAGCAGCGTGTCAGCATCAATAAAGGAGATATCAGAATCTTCTAAAGCGCCATCGCTTAAGTCGATAGAAAGCGTGTAGAAACGAGCCGGGTCGATGCTGCTGCGGTCATCCGACAGCGCATAGTAAACATCGAAAATGGGGTTGTAGGCAAGGCCCGAAAGGCCCCCAACCAGTGTATCGTTTACCATTAGATCGTTGGGAACAACTGCCTGACCGATAAATTCTATGCTGCTGACGGCCTGACGAGTCGTATCAACTTGGGCAGGCAAAATGGAGGTGCCCTGCACGGTTTCAGCAGGCGTAACCTCTAGCAAGTCCAGCACGGTGGGGGCAATGTCGATGTCCTGCATATGATTGAGGCCCTGAAAGTTTTCGGGGGCAAAATCAGGCCCAGCGGCGATGAAGGCGGCTTCCATCTTGCTCAAGTTGGCGTCGTAGCCGTGCATTCCGTAAAAGTTGGGGACTGAGAAAAAGGCGTCCCCTGCGGCGGGGGCACTGTCACCCTGACGTGGGACTTCTGGGCGAAAGCCGTCGAAGTTGTAGCCGGAGGTGAGCAGCGCAAACACATCGCCCGTATCCTGGCCGATAAAGCCGTTAGTAGCGTTGATGATGTCGTCAGCGGTTGGGTTCTCGGGAACGGGGCGCTCGTAAATTTTATCAAAGAGAGAAACCGCGCCGTCGGGTGCGTAGATGGCGTTGGTGTCCTGCAAGCTAGAGAGCGTTTCGACAACCTGTTGCTTCAGCGCCACATAGTCTTCAGGTGAAACCGTGCCGTCTGCTTCACGGCCTGCCAAATTGATGTAAATATTCACCGCTGGGCCGCTGGTAACCGCTCTTACCTGGGCCGGATCGAAGCCTGCATCTGCCAGAATGTTGTTGATGGCAACAGCCGTATGAAAAGGCGCAAATCCATGATCGGAGACGACTAAGATGTTGCTATTCGGTACGCCATTTTCATCAACGCCGACTTCATCAATGATTCGCTGCACCGCGTCGCTCGCAGCCTGATAAGAGAACAGTACATTTTTAGCAAAGCGTTCGACGACTGCCGGGTCTTGGCCTGCGCCAATGGTGCTAGCGTCGTTGAAGTTAGTTGGCTGGCGAAAGTCGGTGAGTAAAAACTGATGCTCAGCGCCGTCGGGCTGCTGTAAGTAACCCAAGGCCAAATCAGCGTTGGGCATCTGTTGAATACCGCGAAGCAGGGTGTCAATCTGATAGGTAGTAAAGCTCTCGACGAGATCCAAATAAGCGCCTTCTAGCTCTACGTCAGAGAAGTCTTCGAGCCCTGAGGAAATTCGTTCAGGAATACGGAAGTCGGGCTGAGGCTGCCAGAATCCAACGTTGTTGTTGATGTCGTTAACATCATCGATGACAGCAGGATTGCGAGGAATGCTGTAGGCAGAGTTGCGAATGAGGTGAACGGTCGAAAGATCGGGTGCCAGGGCGGTTAGATTGTAGGCAGTACCGGCTACGTTGGTGGAGCCCTCAAAATAAAACAGGCCGAGGTCGTTGTTTTTGCTAAGAAAGGCAGAGCCGACTTCGAGCGGACTGGTAGCACCTTCTATGCCCTGATTGGCGTCGAAGACAATGACTTCGTCGTAGTTAGCGGTGCCGTCATTGGTGGTATCAATGGCTGCGAGCTGTAGGCTGTAGTCGTGATCGCTTCCCCCAAATAGCTGAGTAGCCGCAATCTCCTCTAGTGCAGCCACCTTCACGTTACTGAAAGATTTAATCCCCAGGCTGGCCAAATCAGCCGTCGCTTGATCCGCATTTCCGGCAAAATCCGCCGCATCCAGGCTAAAGCCTTGGGCACCAATGCCAGCAAACGCGCCAAAAGGCAGGGTGTAGTCTACGGTGCGCAGCTCGCTCGACTGGATAATCTCATCACTACCGGGCAGCGTAATATCAGCGCCGTCTGCACCCGGAAAGGTGGCCGCGACCACGGTTTTACCGGCTTCCTCTAGGCGAACCCATAGGGGCTCTGCGGTGAGCGTCTCGCTTTCGTTAGCGCCTTCGTTGTGAATGTCGTAGCCGCCGATGGGCGCGCCAAAGCCGCTGATGCCAGTCTCAAACGGGCTAGCGACGAGGTGAAAAAAGTTGCTGTTGATGTCGTTGTTGGCAGCAATGGAGCCGGTGGCGATCGCAATGTGCCCAGGTGCTGTCAGTGAAGCCGTTGCCGTCGTGCTGGGCAAAAAAATGCCTTTCTCGGCCAAGTAGCCCAGGCCGGTATTGCTATCGAGCTGATTAGTGTTGAAATAGTCTTGCAGGATAGAGAACGTCGCCCCATCCAAAGAAATCACAATATTTTTAGGAGCCATACAACTTAACCCGACTAAGATTTACCCAGTAAGATGGATCGATGAGATATCATCTACCCACCGTGATTCATTCCCTACACATACGGGGTAAAGGTAAAGATTGGGTTGTGAGAACTTTATTGTTGGGCAGATAAATGAAAAACCTATGGGTGTAAAGCCCGTTGATTTGAGTAGTTTTCGAAAGAATTTCTTGACGGCTGCTGTATTGTGTCGGCGCTGCATCAGGACACCCGGCATCACACCATGCTGATCGACAGCTCGCCACAAATAGAACTACTTACCTTTAATTTTGATGACGACCTTATCTCAATGCTACTTACTACCAGGCTTTGGCCGCTATTTACGAATTTGATTGGCGTAGACTTCGATATCAAGGCAGATTAACGGCAAGGTGTAGTACAGCCAGACACAGTAGCTGATGATTTCGGCTGGGAAGCAGTAGCCACGGTAGGGGTTATTCATGGATGCAACCTCTCAAAATCAACAGCTCATAGTCAAATCCAGCCAACTTGACAATGCCGCTCTGTAGTTTAACTGGCAAAGCATACGGCTCTAGTGACGAGGAATACAAGCTCAGCGAGGAGTTCGATAGTATGCTCCCTGTAACCCTTCTAGATCTATTAAGACTCTCCTATGGCTAAGCGTGGTGATAAAAATATTAGCTTTGCGACCTTCAATCTCTACAATCTTAAGAGGCCGGACGTTGAGTGGTACAACAAGGTCTACTCCAAAGCTGAGTACCGCCAGAAGATAGCGTGGTCAGCGGTCATACTGATTCGGCTCAATGCGGATGTGATTGCTTTTCAAGAACTATGGTCTAAGCAATGCCTAGTGGATTTGTTTGAGGAAGCTGGGCTGGCCAAAGACTATAGCCTCTGCTTCATTAAGGATGAGTGGTACAACATTGCGGTCGCGGCGGCGGTGCGGAAGCCGTGGAAGGTCGTTGAGCGGAAGACCCACAAGGACTTTCCCTCCAACGTCAACCTTAGTAAGCCGCGCAGTCGCGATGGCGAAGATGATGAGCTAGACATCACCATTGACCGATTCTCGCGGACGATTTTGCAGATCTCCATCCAGCACGAAGACGCGCAGGCTGAGCTACCCACGATTGAAGTTTTGATTACCCATCTCAAGTCAAAGCGCCCGACTGTCTTGGGCTCTCGCAGCAAGGTGCTGAAGCTACATCAGGAGGCGATTGGCAGTGCCCTCTCCACCATCCGGCGGACAGCAGAGGCCGCAGCACTGCGGGTGTTGCTCACAACGCTGATGAAGCAGACCGACCAGCCGGTAGTGGTCTTGGGCGACTTAAACGATGGCGCACTGAGCAACACGCTCTCGATTATCACCCAACAACCCCCGTGGCGGATGTATGAATCCAGCCGGGTAGGTAATCGCAATGATGCAGGGCTCTATACAGCCAGCGTCTTGCAGCAAATGCGATCGCTCAAGGACGTGTATTACACCCATGAATTCAAGGGTATTCAGGAGGTGATTGACCATGTATTGGTCTCAGAGCAGTTTTACGACCATTCGGATCGCCGCCTCTGGTCATTTCGGGAAATGCGCGTTTGGAACGATTACATCGAGGATGATGACAGCAGTTCGTCAGATCATGGCGTGGTTAGTGCCTATTTTGTGTACGACCCTAAAAAATGATTAAGTCTGTGGTCACAACGGTTTCCAAATACAGATAATATCTTTTATCTGTATTACACTAAAAGCTACACTACATAGCTATAGGCTAATAGCCATAAGGGGTTGAAAGTCCTGAAGGGTATAGGCTGTGTACGCAATCGCATACGGGAATTTGTAGCTGGCCTGAACCCTCGACACCGCGACGGTTCAGGCGGCGATCAAAGAGCCTAAGCTAGCAACCTCGCGCTGGGCTAAACTTTCAGCCAGGAAAACACTTCGCCCAACGGCAGTTTTACGGCTTCTGCAAAGTCAGAGGTAGGCAGGCTTTCTGAGGGGTCTTCAAATATATCGACTGATTTACCTATGCCATAGGTGAATATCAAGGACTCTGCTGGGTCTATGACATGCATTCAGCGGGACAAAACACTACAAGGCGGCGGCAGACATCTATCGCAATCGTAAAGCAGACTTTGACGACCACCTGATGCTGACTTCAGCGGGGCTATGGAACTTCTACTTGCAGGCTGCTTAAACCAGAAAAGGGGGATAAGCTGTCTCGTCCACTGTTTGCTACTATTTCGCAACAACTCTATAATTTTTGACTCCTAAGTCACATTGCTAACAAGATCACGATAAACCCTCTATCTTACTATAGAGTCAAGCTGTCCCTAAGTTGATTGGTGCCAGTGGGGTAGTTATTTTGTTTTGAACGTTTTGCCGTTACTCACGAGCGCCAGCTCGATAAACAGCTCACGCGTGATCTTCAATAGGGCGCGGCCCGTGGCAAGCGAACGGTGAACGCTGTGCCTTCTTGAGCCGTTGAGGCGACCTCTACCGTGCCCCCGTGTGCGACGACGATCTCGCGCACGATGTACAAACCCAAACCGATGCTGCCCGGCACCCGCTGCGTGGCCTTTTCTGGCACGGCGTGGCGTATGAGCGGATCGAAGATTGTTGCCAGCAGCTCTGGCGGAATGGGCGGGCCTTCGTTATGCACGCTCAAGACCACGGTTGATCCTTCTAAAGCGACCGATAGGTCGACCGGCCCGTCGGGCGACCCGTGCTGAAGGGCGTTGCCCATCAGATTGGAAACGACCTGATGGAGTCGGGCCGCATCAAAGTCGCCCGTGAGGTCGCCG
>JBGTGK010000301.1:0-5630 GCA_041746795.1 Phormidesmis sp. | reverse complement strand
GCGTCTCGACCCTGGGAAAAGGGATAGTTGTTATCGTTAGCAACCAAAAGCGTGTTTTCATCCAGTACCAAAACATCTTCGATGGTGACAAAGGGAAAGTCAAAAGTAGTTTTACCATCGCCGTTTAGGTCAGCGGCATCGTTAATATTCAACAGGTCAACAACAGCTTCTTTCTTAATAAAGCCATCTTCGTTCAGCTCAGACAAATTGATCTTAAAAATCTTTTTGAACTCAGCCGCGTCGCCCTGCTCGTTATCGCGCTCAATTACTAAAAATTCACTGTCGTTGATGGGGGTAAAGTCACCAATGGCATGATTGGGCGCGTCCATTTGGTACAGACCCGCTAGCCCTTCAAAGCTACTGCTGGCAACGTCAAATTCGTAAATGCGCAGTGAGCCAGTAGGATCGCCTAGTACCGTGCCTTCTAGCATAGGGTATAGGGTTTGGCGATCAGGGCTAAAGGCCATACCTTCGAAGCCACGTGAGCCAGAGAGATTGGCCATTGCCTCGCCCGTGAGTACTGCCGGATTATCAGGCGAGAAAACGGTGGGCGCGGTGGCAGTATCTACCACCTCTGCGGCGATGCCTGGGAAGTCGGTGAAAAAACCGTCTACCCCAATTTGAATCATCTGGGCAATCTCATCTTGCAGCGTTTGGGGCGTCCCGTCGGCGTTAAGCGTGAGGAACGACTCTTCAGCCCGCAGCGTGTAGGGGTGAACCTGCAAGCCTGCATCGTGAGCATCGTTTACAAAGGACGTGACTTCGCCTGTGAGCTGGGTGGTAATTTCAGCCTTGCCGTCACCGTTGCCATCTACAGGTGCCTCTAGAGCATCGCGCAAGAGAAAGCTGTTCTTCCAGGGGCCAGCGCCTTCAGCGTACAGGTCGCTGATGACTTGCAGAATCTCTTCATCGTCAAGATCGGCGTAAACCGTGTTCTCTGAAAGCGGCTGCTCAACAGCATCGAGAAAGTCTTGGCCGTAAATAGCGGCCAGATCGTTGCCTTGAGCAACGTTGTAGCGGATATCGTAAGGAAAGGAGAAAGGATCGGTAGGGTCAGCGGCGGTGGTTGTGTCGCCATAGAGCTGCACAATGGGGATATCGCCTAAGCCTTCTGCGTCCAGCCTAGCCTGAATTTCAATCAGGTTTTGCACTTCAAAAGACTGAATGAAAATTCGGCTGGGGTCGGTGAAGTCGTTGGCAATCAGCGCATCTACTAGGAGCTGGCTAGTGTCTTGATGGATGGGCGTACCGTCTAAATAGGTTCCTTCTTTTGCTAAGAAGGTGGGATGCTTCGTTTCGGGGTAAATGCCAATTTTCTTGCCGGTCTCAGCTTCTTTACGCTTCACCAGATCGAGCACTTCAGTGAAAGTGGGCACTTCAAACTGGCCGTCGAACTTAGCATTTTCAGGCCGCACTTTCGGAATGCGTTCTTCGGCCCTAAGTGTTTTGAGTTCAGCGAGGGTAAAGTCTTCAACAAACCAGCCGGTAAGTTCGGTACTATCGACGATTTTGGTAGTTTTACGGTCGGCAAATTCGGGGCGATCGCCCACATCGGTCGTCCCTGAAATCTCATTCTCATGGCGAGCCACCAACACACCGTCTTTAGTCACCACCAAATCAGGTTCAATAAAGTCCGCGCCTAAATCAATCGCCAGCTCATAAGCAGCCAGCGTGTGCTCAGGGCGGCTACCGCTAGCGCCTCGGTGCCCAATCACCAGCGGATCTTGGCCGTTGAGTGTGTTGAAGTTAGTGATGTTGGGGGTCGAAATCGGCGCATCTACCAGCTTGCCAGTACCGTCGAAGTGCAACACATAGGGGCCAAACTCTTCGCCGATCCAAATGTCTCCTTTACTATCAATCACAAAAGATTCAACGTCAAAGTCAGAACCCGTTAAATTCCGCTCGGCAGACCCTTCATTTTGAATATCAAAGGGAATCAGGTTATTAGGATCGCTGAGCTGTACAAAGCCCTGTACGTCAACGCTGCCATCACCGCCTTCAGAGCCAGTAAAGCTAGGGTCAACCTGATAAATTCGCAGCAGGTAGTCTGCACTGTTGGCCTTGGAGCCAAAGCCATTATCAGAGAGAAACCAGTAGGCAGAACCGTCGCCACCCGGCGCAAACTGTACGCCGCTAAATCCCTGTACTGGCGGGCCTGCAAAAGGCCCGGTGCGACCGTTGACATCGATACCTTCCCCAGTCGGCGGCCCTTCAGCAAAGGTATCGGCAGGGAGGGAGGCGTAGCCATCTAGCTCAGCTACATTGGAAGACAAAAAGAAGATCTGACCGCCCTGCACTAAGTCAGCCTCTTCGATAATGCCGTCTTGAAGACTGTGGGCCTGCACATCCCCAATGAACAAGGTGCCAGGGTCTTCCCCAAACAGCTTAGAAACATCCAGAATGCCGGAGGATTCCCAATTGCCGATGTCAGTAGGCGCTCCGTCGGTCTGCCCAGCAGGAACGCCCGCAGTGCGGTTCATCTGAGCAATCCGAGTGAGGTCGCCTGTGGTGGGGTCAAGCCGCCAGATAGAAGCCTCTTCACCAGAAGTTAGACCAAATTCGCTAAAAGAGCGGTCTTCTTGAACATAGATAAAGCCGTCATCAGCCCAGTCAACGTTGTCAGGGCTACGCAGACCAAAGTCAGGACCTTCAAACTGACCAGCACCCGCATCGTCACCATCGTAGATAGCCTTGACCTCAGCCGATACAGGCATGCCATCAGCACTAAAATCGGTGTTGATAGTGTAAGTCGTTCCCCAGCTATCTGAGGGGAAAACACTGTCGCGACCGGTTGAGGCCAATACAGCCTGAGTCCCATCGGTGGGATTGGTCGAGACATCTTCAGGGCGAGAGAACTTAAAGGCACCGACTTCCTCAGCCAAGGCATCCTGTTGGGCTTGGGTAGCGAAGCCATCGGCATCGTAGCCTGGCTCATCTTGAATGCTGCCGTCGCCGTTAGCATCAATCGCAGTTCCAGCTTGAGCAGCATCATAAAAGTTGATGGCGACCCAAGATCCTGTGCGACTTTCTCCCGTTCCGTTGAACTCTTCAGGGCTGGTTTCACCTGTGCTCGCAACCCACACGTAGATATCGCCGCCGACTAAGCCGTTGCGCGCTAACAGGTTGTCGCTGCTGGCATCCTTGGTACCTACGTACATGAATAAGGGAGCACCCGCCCGGTCATCGCCGACTAGCAGAGCCACTTTGTCTACGCTGCCAGTATTAAGTTCAGTGACACTCTCCCAAGCAGCGCGTCCCATCCAGGGAACGGCGTACATTGTGTTGGTGGCTGGGTCAACCACAAATTCTGTACCCCCATCCGTTTCTTCTCCTGTAAAAAACAGGCTATCGATCAATCCTATGCCATCGCCGAACTGGTGGGCCGGAACATACTGAGCAGAACAAAGGCGGTTGAGCCCCTCAAACTCTAGATCGGTAGGTTCATCGACTACTTCACCCTGGCGATTGATAATGGTGTCGTAGGCAAGGCCAGAGTTTACGACGGTGCGAGTCGCTTTATTAATGTCATAAAAGCTCACCCGAGCCCCTGGCAATTCGGTACCGTTGGCCAGCGTATAAGCGTAGCCCACGTCCGCTGCTAACTCGTGGTTAACCAAAACCCGAACGGTGCTGTCATCTAGTGCATAGGCTCCCAGCCCATCGGGAATACCCGGTGCGAGATAGCCGTTGTCTTCTGCATTAGCCGTCGGGGTAGTGTCGCCGATAGTCACAATCGGATCGACGATATAGCCAGTGCCACCAACACCCTGAATTTGAGCGGGCTGGTTGGTATCAAAATTTTCCATCGTCAGTAGGACTCCTATAATACAAATCTTGGTAGGCATAACGGGACAATCGCAAGCGATTGAGATGTTACGAATGCCATTCTTTCTAACTCACTTCGACCCACAGAACTGCAAGCAACAGCCTATGGCGTCAACGCTGTCAACGCCCTTGTCTGTGGAGAAAAGAAAAGCAATTCTTAAACAACGACGTTTCCCCTTCCAAGAGACACGCTCTCACCTAAAGATTAAGAGAACAATATCGACGGCTTAAGCAAAAAACTTGTACTCTATTTCTTAATCTTTCTTTGTAGTCAGACTATAACGGTACAGTCGGTCAGTCTTATCCAGTCAATTTTCGCATTTGCGATAAACATAATCGCAAATTCCCGATATAACTATGAGATATTCAGGCACCTGTTTGTCCCTGTCATTCGACTGTTTATTCTAGATTTCCTAGAATGAACGGCTTTTGCTTGACCCGAGCTTTGTCTGCTCGACAAGGAGCGCTCCTTTGTGCACCTCAGTGCCTTTTTGGCTGCTTGTTAAAGAAATCGAGCAGAGGCGTTGATCAATGCTTCTGTTGAGTGATTGTCCAGCGCTTGATGAAAGCGATCACCTCCACCCTTTGAAACAAAATCTGAGGAACGCCACTGATGACCAACAGCCACCGCTCAGAATCCTGCTGCAAGTACCATTGAGCCTGATAGCCCCACTTGTGAATCCGCCAGTTTCCCTGTTCGTCTTTTTCGCAGGAAAATCCCAAAGCCGACGCTGAACGGGGTAGCGCATCGGCTTCTGTATTCTGAAAGTCGGTCATGGACTATCGCGATCGCAGTAGAAAAGAACATTAATCGCTTGTTAACCGTGCATTAACCTAATATGTACTAAAAGGACTTTTAATGTTGTTGACAATACATCTAAATTCTTTTCATGACCATTCTCTACATTATTTTTGAAGTGAGCCTGCGAGATTCTGTTCCTCAGATGGAGGAAAGCATTATTGCTGAAGCTCAGACGCATGGCGCTCTAATTAGCTGGTTTGCCATGGATGCAAACTCACAGATGCAAACCATTACTGTAACCGGCGCTTTTTCAGCAGCGTAGCTAGATTGAAGCGATCGCCATGCGCCTCCTTATGTCTTAATCCGCACGCATCAAAAGGCCACGCTCACTGAAAGCCTAAGTTGGCCCTCCTGACGAGAATTAAATACAATCGGAACGCCTTCTCGGCTCGCCTGTGCTTGGCTATAGCTCACCCGGTCAATCCGTCGCCCTTTTTTAAACTGCTTACTGGGCGGATCATAAAGCGCAATCACGCCGTTTTGATTGGAGAGAATCACCGGCCCTACCGGCTGAACTCTAACCGCCTGACCCGGCAAAAGTATGCGCTCGTCTTTGGTCAGCACTTTGCTGAGGCTTAAAGGGCTGGACGCTGCATATCTGATAGCGTCCAGCCCTTTAAGTCAACTTTAGCGTCAGAAAGGTTGATAATCGAAATCCACTCGTTGTCCCGCTCGTCACCGGCTGCATTCACCATGGCCGCTGCAATAAAAATGGGCACCTGCTGATCAACGGCAAAGTCTCGCACCTCTTCTTTGGCAATCATCTCTTCGGGCACATCCACCTCGATTCGCTCGGGAAACTCCGGAATATTTAAGGTCTCTCTCGCTTCCTCATTTTCGTTAAACAGCAGCGGATTTTTGTGGCGTTGTTGCACCAATAGGGGTTGCGGACGGAGCAATGAAGTAAAGTTTAAGTACTACCAAAAACCGAAACCTCATGAGCTACCGCGTTCGCAACTGGTCAGAGTATAACAAGGGACTGAAGCAGAGAGGAAGCCTAACC
>JBGTGK010000300.1:0-13116 GCA_041746795.1 Phormidesmis sp. | reverse complement strand
TATAAGGCGTTCATTTTTGGCGCTGGAGAATTCCCAAAGCTGTACCTGTAGCTCGCCGTGGGTGGTGTCTCGGCAAAGGAACTGTAGACCTTCTCGGGTGGGCACTCGCACCCAGGCACCCGTGTCGGCGGCGCGGCCTGTGAGCACGACGCGATGGCTAAAGCTGCAAGCGGTGACGTGCCAGTAGCCCCAAGGATCGACCTGCCAGGTGAAGGCGGTTTTTGTTGAGAAAAATTCGTAGAACTGGCCCTGGTAGTGAATGCCAATAAGGCCGACGTTCTCTTTGAACATCAGAACTTCGCGGACGCCCGCTACGGCGGTAATGCTTAGCGTAGGCTCGTCAGCAAAGGCGTTGCACTGCATCCAAAACCACTTGGCAGGGAAGGCACCGCCCCAGTTTTTTTCGGCGTAGGCAGGGGCGTTTTCAAAGGTATAGCGAGTCGGTGCGTTTGGGTTCGTAGCGTCTGCGTTGTCCCACCATTCAATCCAGCCGGTGGCGAGGCCGTGGGCCATGAGTACCTGCCAGCCCGGTTCAAAAATAGGCAGGTAGGAGAGCCAGCCAGCGGTGGCTCGTTCGCGGGGTGCGCCCCAGCCGGAGATAGGGGTCACTTCGTAGTGCCATTTGGCTTTGAGCTTGCCCGAGGGATTGAGTAGCTTGCCTTGATGGAGGCGATCACTAACCTGATACCCTTCTTGAACTTCACGCTCAAAACGTTCGGGCGCAAGGTATCTAGCTGACGAAGCTTGAGCTGATCGCCAGTGCCCTAAGCCTAACCTGTGAGGCCATGCCCAAAATAGCTTCACATCGGGAAAGCTGCGGCAGTAATAGACCTCGTTTGGCCCTAAAATTTGGGCTGCACCGCCGCTGTGATCGCCTCCTCCCGCTGGGTCGTCGATGGTGTACATGAAGGCGAAGGTTTGGCCGGGGTCGGGCAGGGTGAGGCGAAAGTACCAGCCTTCGAAGAAGCGAGCAGATCCGCCGCGCCAGTGGTAGCCACTGTGAGGATTCATTCGGGAATTTATGGAGGGATTCATTTGGTTTCTACCCAGCGAGGGACGTAGCGCCAGCCGGTTTTCAGTTCACAAACCCAGCGTTTGTAGTCGGGGAGTTTTTCGGCGACGAGTGCCCAAAACTGGTCAGAATGGTTCATATGTACGGTGTGGCATAGCTCATGAATGAGGACGTAGTGAACCAGGGGGCGGGGGAGAAATAGCAGCTTGTAGTTGAGGCTGATGTCTTTTTGGCTAGAGCAGCTCGCCCAGCGCGTTTTTTGGCCGCGTACGGAAATGCGTCGGCAGGGCAGATCTAGCTCGAAACCTAGCTGCCGTAGCCAGGGGGCTAGCTCGCGATGGGCGCGGTGAGCGAGCCATTTTCGCAAGACGGCCTGACAGGTTGAAGCCTGTTCTATGTCACCGCGAATGGTTAGGCTAGAGCCCAAGGCTGGCGTGCATATCGTTTGATTGCCAGCTTTGGGCCGGTAGGAAACTGACCAGGATTCTATGCTTTTATCGGGCTGGGCGCTGGGCTGATTGAGGTCGTCTAGCGACTCAGACTGCCAGCGCAGCAGGATGGTATTGGGCTTTTCGACTGTCCAGTCGGCGGTGGCTTCGGCGGTGTTGAGGAGGCGATCGCGCGTTTTCGAGATCCACTCTCGTCGCTTCTCCAATAGTTTAGGTAGCTCAGTGCAGTCAAACCCAGGCGGCACTACCACCTCCACTTCGCCTTCTACCGAAATTTTGATAGAGACATGCTTGGCCCGCTTGCTTTTACGAATTTGATAGTCAGGCAGCGCCAAAGATACTTGAGAGCCACGACTCTCGTTTTGGCTACCTTCGTCGTTAGAAAATAGTTCTAGCTGGGACATCAATTTATTGAATCTATCGCCTGCCTGCTATTTTGACGCATTCTGTGACGCTCTATGGATATTTTATTCAAGCCTTGGAGCCTACCGGCAAGCTAGGCTGATCTCCCAATCGGCTTGCTTCACCATCAATTTTGCCGCCTGTTGAGGTATAGCGAATGGCATTTTATTGAGGGTTCAGCGTGAAGAATTTGGAATAATCTTTAGGCTTGAAGCTGTCCAAACAGCGCGAAACTCACGGGCGATCGCCAAACGATAATCCCTTGAATACCATCCCAGCACCGTCATCTCTACGCTGCTAGCTTCACTCATCTGCTGCCAATCCTCAAGCATAGGTAAAGGCGAAAAGGTTGTGCCATAAAGCCCGGTTGCTTCACTACCTGGCACAGCCAGAAGTGCGTCAGCAGGTTCAAAGGGGCCTGTAATTTCATCTGATACGTACCAGTACAGCGTAGAGTCGGTAACGCGATGCGAGCCAATTTTCTCTAGCCAAAGTGGATTGACAAATTCTTTGAAGCAGGAAAAGAACAGATGATACTTCCCTTGAAAATAAATTACCTGTGGACGCTCTAAATGATAGAAAGGCCAGCTCGCAGTGGCATCTGGCACGGAGGAATCTGCCACCGTCACGCCCGGCCCAGCGACAGGTGGCAGCAACCGATAAGGCCCAGCTATCTGGTTGGCAACAGCAACACCCACGCCTCCTTGGTAAAAAGATTTACCCCTCAAAGAAGCGCAAAAGAACAGATAGTACTGCTTCGTAATAGGCTCTTGTACAACGTAAGGATCTCGCCAGTGCAAGTGATTCGAGCCGTTACATCTGCCTGCATAGCCCAAGGCTAGAGAGGATTCGCCGCTAGAATTCTCTTGAAAAGAAAGCAACGGATGATCAAGGCGCTGCCAACACAATCCGTCTGCTGAGGATGCCAGGCCAATCGCCTCGCCTGAAATATCACTTTCGCTGGCCGCTGAATAGAATAAATAGTACGTTCTCTCTTCCTTGTAAGCACTGCCTGCAAACAGCCGACCTGACTCCCAACCCTTCTCGCCATCTTTATCGGCAAGCGGCTCTAGCACTGGGCCTAAATGCTTCCAATGCAGCATGTCTGAAGAGCGAGCTTCGCAAATCCAGCTTGTTTTCCACCACGGATCTTGATCGGTGCGACCGCTGAGATAGAACAAGCGATATATTTCTTTATCTTTTAGAATCCAGGGATCCCAGCGGGGTGAGAGCGGCATAGAGTCGGCAGGAGCAGGCATAGGATTAAAAGGGGCGTTATGAGAGGAGCTATGTATTCTAGCTATCTAGCAGGACTGTGGTAAGAATGCTATCAAAGCGCTCTTCAAAAGAGTCGAAATCTATGAAGTTTTGTATCAGCCTCTCACAACTATTTCTTAAGATAAGCTGTAGCATCCTGTTACAAAAAGTACATTGAAAAGGACATTGACTGTAGAGGGGCTGTAAAGGTACAGAGGGGCTAAAGAAAGGCGTAAAGGTACAACAAACCGGCGCGGCAGGATGGTTCATTTAGGTTTTAAGATGATGTTTTCTCTTTCGTGGCGATCGGTATCAGCGCTGGGCTGGCGTAAAACGCTGGTAGTAGGGCTCGCGATCGCCCTCCCCTTATCCGCCTGTAGTCAGCCAGCAGAAACGGATACAGCAAGCTCTCAGCCTAAAGGCTCTAAAACTGTCACCGTTTTGGGTGTGATTGTCGGTGACCAGCAGAAAAAGCTAGAAGCTGCCATAGCGCCTTTTGAAAAAGCAACGGGTATTGACGTTGTTTATGAAGGCACAGATGCCTTTACGACGCTGCTGCCCGTGCGCGTAGACTCAGGGGATGCGCCAGATATTGCGATGTTTCCTCAGCCGGGATTGATGCGATCGCTCGCCAAAGAAGGCGCATTAATCCCGGTTACCGAAGTCCTCAGCCGCAAAGAGCTACAAAAGTATTATCCAGACAGTTGGATAGATCTCTCCACGGTAGACGGCAAAATTTACGGCGTTTGGTATCGCGCTGCCGTTAAAAGCCTGGTATGGTACAACCCTAAAAGCTTTGCTAAGCAAGGCTACAACATTCCTAAAACTTGGGACGAGATGATTGCTCTCAGCGACAAAATCGTTGCCGATGGCGGCACGCCTTGGTGCATTGGCATGGAGAGCGGCAACTCGTCTGGCTGGCCCGGCACCGACTGGGTAGAAGATATTGTGCTTCATACGGCTGGCCCAGATTTTTACGCCAAGTGGGTACAGCATGAGGTGCCCTTCGACGCGCCGCAGGTGCAAAAAGCTTTTCAGTACTTTGGTGATATTGTAGAGAACCCTAACTACGTTTATGGCGGCACAACTGGCGCACTGAGCATTCCCTGGGGAGATTCTATCACTGGCCTGTTCACAGAAAAGCTTGCCAAGGGATCTGCTGCTAAGCAGCCTGAATGTTATCTGCAAAAGCAGGGAAATTTTATCAGCACCTATTTTCCGAAGCGGGTTGTGCTTGGCGAAGATGTAGACTTTTTCCCAACCCCTGCCATCAATCCGGAATACGGCAGTGCGCTGCTGGTTGGCGGCGATATTTTCTCTATGCTGCACAACACGCCTGAGGCACGGCAGTTCATAGCCTATATGGCTACACCTACGCCTCATGAAATTTGGGCAAAGCAGGGCGGCTTTCTCTCTGCGAACAAACAGGTTAACCTCAATGTGTATCCCGACGAAATCAGTAAAAAGCAGGCCAAGCTGCTGACAACTGCTGAGATTGTTCAGTTTGACGCTTCTGACTCAATGCCGGGCGCAGTGGGCACCGGCACATTTTGGTCGGGGATGATGGACTTTGTAGCAGGCCAGTCTGCTAAAGAAGTGACTGGAAAAATTGAATACTATTGGCCCGAAGCAACAGACGACCCGGCCCAAGTCAGCGCAAAGTGAAATCTGTCGAGAAATTATCGAGAGATAGCAATGAACAAACACATCAGGAGATAATTGGGCCGTGGATGGCAACGTAGCGTTAGTTTTGAAGGCATTGCTGGCGATCTTTTTAGGATCGGTCGGGGTGATTGCCGTTTTTTATGGGCTGAATGTTCTAGTTGAAAAAGTCTTTCCTGAGCGGGTTCGCCCTAAGGTGCTTCCCTGGATATATGTGGGGCCATCGGTGCTGCTGCTCACGGTGTACTTAGTGATGCCGACCCTTCGCACCTTTTACCTGAGTTTTTTCGGCAACAGCTCAGATAAATTTGTGGGGCTGAAAAACTACATTTTTGTCCTCACTGCGCCCGATACGCTGATTACTTTTCGCAACAACTTACTGTGGCTGGTGTTAGTCACGGGTATTAGCGTAGCGCTGGGTCTTGTAATCGCCGTTTTGATCGATCGGGTGAAATATGAATCGGTAGCGAAGTCACTGATCTTTTTACCGATGGCGATCTCTTTTGTTGGAGCTAGCGTTATTTGGCGATTCATTTACGCCTATCGCCCTGAAGGTGCCGAGCAAATTGGGCTGCTCAACGCCATTGTGACGAGTCTAGGGTTTGCGCCAGTAGGATGGCTGGTAAATCCTGCAATCAACAACTTTGCGCTAATCGCGATTATGATTTGGCTGCAAACGGGCTTTTGTATGGTGCTGCTTTCTTCGGCGGTGAAGGGCGTGCCGGATGACGTGCTCGAAGCGGCTAGAGTGGACGGTGCCAGCGAGATTCAAATTTTTAGGCGCATTATTGTTCCAATGATTATGCCGACGGTGCTGGTGGTCTCTACGACGGTAATTGTGCTGGTGCTAAAGGTATTCGATATTGTATTTGTGATGACTGGCGGCAACTTAGGCACCGATGTAATCGCTAGCCGGATGATTCGTGAAATGTTTAACTTCCGCAACTATGGCCGAGGGAGTGCGATCGCCGTCATTCTCCTAATCGCCGTCATTCCTGTGATGGTCGCCAACATTCGCCGCTTTCGCCAACAGGAGCTAGACCGATGACCATCGCCACCCCGCAGCCACCTAACCAGTCGCCCCAGAAAACACCCAAGAAAGATCCTGTTCCCAACTATATTGCTAAACGTCATGAAACCTCTAAGTTTGAAAAATTCATGGCCCGAGCCCCGGTTCATTTTGCCGTCATTGGAATTGCCCTGCTTTGGACGCTACCCACTTTGGGCCTGTTAATCAGCTCATTTCGCCCGCCCGACGATCTGCTCAGCAGCGGCTGGTGGACGGTCTTTTTACATCCGCTTGAGTTCACTCAGTTCACGCTGAGTAACTATCAGGAGGTGCTCTCGGAAGGCATGGGTCAGGCCTTTTTGAACAGTCTTGTGATTTCCATTCCAGCTACCGTGATTCCGATTGCGATCGCCACCTTTGCCGCCTATGCCCTCGCCTGGATGGACTTCCCCGGTCGTCAGACCATTTTCATCATCACGGTGGCCCTGCTAGTAGTGCCGCTGCAAATGACGCTGATTCCAATCCTTCGTACCTACAGCGCTTTGGGAATTTCGGGCACGTTTCTGGCGGTATGGCTGGCTCACGCGGCGTATGGTCTGCCTTTGGGCGTTTATCTATTGCGCAACTATATTGGCGCTTTGCCTAAGGATTTGATTGAGGCGGCGGCGGTGGATGGGGCGTCGTATTTGAATGTGTTTACGCGGATTATTGTGCCGCTGAGTATGCCTGCGATCGCATCGTTTGCCGTCTTCCAATTCTTATGGGTGTGGAATGACCTGCTGGTGGCGCTGGTGTATTTGGGGGGCAATCAGGATGTTGCACCGGTGACGTTAGTGCTACGGAATATTGTGGGCGATCGGGGCCAGGACTGGTATCTGCTGACGGCTGGGGCCTTTATCTCTATGCTGGTGCCGATGGCTGTTTTCTTTGCTTTGCAGCGCTACTTTGTTCGGGGTCTGCTGGCGGGCTCTGTGAAGGGATAATGTTTCTCCTTCTTTTTAACTGTTCACCCTACCTCACTTAACTATTATGGCTAGCGTCGTTTTTGAAAAAGTAACTAAGCAGTATGATAACGGCTACGTCGCCGTTAAAGACCTTAATATAGAACTAGAAGACAAAGAGTTTTTAGTCCTCGTTGGCCCGTCGGGCTGTGGGAAAACAACCTCGTTGAGAATGCTCGCAGGCTTAGAAGACATTAGCGATGGCAGCATTTATATTGATGGGCAAAGAGTCAATCACGTCACGCCTAAAGATCGAGACATTGCCATGGTGTTTCAGTCATATGCGCTGTATCCCCATATGACCGTTGCCGACAATATGGGCTTTAGCCTGGATCTTAAAGGCGTTAAGAAGCCAGAGATTCGCAAGCGTGTGGAGGAAGCTGCTAGACAGCTCGGGATTGAACAGCTGTTGGATCGTAAGCCTGCGCAACTGTCGGGCGGGCAGCGGCAGCGGGTTGCGCTGGGTCGGGCTATTGTGCGATCGCCCGCCGTTTTCCTGATGGACGAACCCCTCTCCAACCTCGACGCTAAGCTCCGCGTACAGGCCCGCGCCGAACTCAGCGAACTTCACAAAAAAGTCGGCACTACTTTTGTTTACGTCACCCACGATCAGGCCGAAGCCATGACTATGGGCACCCGTATCGCCGTAATGAACCAGGGCATTTTGCAACAGATTGACACACCCCAAAACGTATACGAGCATCCCAACAACATTTTCGTTGCGGGCTTCCTCGGCAGCCCTTCGATGAACTTCTTCGAGGCCAAGCTGATTGACAACAATGGCAACCTGATGATCAAAACAGACGGCGGCATCACTGTGCCCATTCCCGCCGACAGGCTAGAGCGTTACCGCGAGTTTTCTGGTCGCCCGGTCGTCTTCGGCATTCGCCCCGAAGGCATTTATCACCCGCAGTACGTCCCCCCCGGCATCGATCCGGTTGGCATCCCATCCACCGTGAAAACCGTCGAGCTAATGGGTCACGAAGTCATCGTGTACTTCACCCTAGCCGACGGCACCGAGTTCATCGCCCGCCTGGATCCTCGCGCAAAAGTCATCCCTGGAGAAACCCTAGAGCTTCAGTTCGATCTCACTCGCTTTCATCTGTTTGATAAGGAAAGCGAGCAGGCGATTTAGCGATGCAGCAACGCAGAGAATAAAGGCATCAAGCGTAGAGAAGCTGATTTTCGATTTCGCTTGCTGTCAAAAAGTTGATTAGAATACCAATTCGCTGAGCTACTTCGTAGGCTTTTTTCTGCGGAACGACTATAATTCCAAAATGTCGCTTGTTCTCAGCTAAGTATTGGATGTTTAACCTCTCAAAATCGACTCGATTGTGGGTAATCAAACACCTCTTCAAAATGATTGCTAGTTCTAGCTGCTCACTGTCTGTCTTACCTAGTGCGGCCTGCTCTGGAACGGTAGTGACATTAAGCCCGCGAAACCTTAAGAGCGTAGCTACCAGCCCCTGCATATCTTCGTCTGTGTACAAAGCAGCACGAGTCGCCATCAGATATTAAGTGCTGCTCTAACAGAGGGATGCACTAATTCATTAGGAACATGGTTTCGCTCAATATATTCGTTTATTTCATCTTGGTTGTCCATGTAAAAACTGAGCGCATCAAATACTTGCGCCAAAGTCAAGTGAGACAGATGGCTTGGGATTTCTTCAGGCCTAATGCCTAGTTGCCACAGACCCACAATGGAGCGTACTGAGGTACGGGTACCTACAATAACAGGCTCTCCGCCGAGGATTTCTAGGTTACGCGCAACGTAGCGTGAGGTCGTTTTAGTAGGCATATAACAATAAGCTTAAGTAAATCAGCTTAAGCAGTATGTTAGCAAAAATCAGAGTATATTATACGGCTGCATAAGGTGGTTTCTGATTACCGAATGCGCTGAACCAACATCCGCGCCTGGCTCATTTTGCAAACAGGCTAATAATGCGGAAGCATCTAAAACGGTAGTTATTCCTCGCATTCTCGCTTGGCAGCCTCGCGGCGCTCTGCAATCAGCTCATCTGCTAAGCTCCTGTCCGCTGGCACATGTGCAAGGAGTGCTTTTAGCCGCTGCTCAATAATTTCTGGCTTCTCTAGCACCAGTCGTCCAGCTTCTTCGCGAGCAATCAGCTTATCCCCCTCCTTTAGTCCTAGCGATCGCCTCAACCCAGCCGGAATTACAAGACGCCCTTGCTTACCGACAGTCACTCTGACAACCTCAGACATCGCTTTTTTCCCATCTCGCTACTGGCACTAAATATATAGCGTGCCACAAAGCTAAGGGCGTGACACGTTACAAGCAAGCGCCGCCTACTGCTTGCAGAACGTTGCTAACCCGCAGAGTGCTTTTCAACATGCCTGACAGAATTGATCCAAAAAATATGCAAAGATTTGAGCATCCCCGAAGTGAAACCCAATGAAACCCAATGGCCTCCAATCGTGAACCGTTTATTAGCCTGGCGCTGTATCACCTGTTTAAGTGGTCGGTGGTGAGCCCAGTGCTGCATGGCTACTTGCGCGGTCGTGTTTATGGCGCGAAAACGGTGCCGATGGACGGGCCGCTGATTGTAGTGGCTAACCATGCGAGCAATTTTGACCCACCGCTGCTGTCTAACTGTATGCGAAGGCCGGTGTCGTTTATGGCGAAGGAGTCGCTGTTTGAGGTGCCGGTGCTGGCTCCTGCGATTCGGGCCTATGGGGCGTATCCAGTGAAGCGGGGCTCAGCCGATCGCAGCGCTATTAGAGCGGCGCTCAAGCAGCTAGAAGACGGCTGGGCGGTGGGCATTTTTTTGCAGGGTGTGCGATCGCCCGACGGTCGGATTTCTGAGCCTAAGCTAGGGGCGGCGCTGATTGCGGCCAAGGCACAGGTGCCGCTGCTGCCGGTGAGCCTGTGGGGGACGCAGAACATATTGAAAAAGGGGTCGGCGCTGCCCAGACCTTGCGAAGTGACGGTGCGGATTGGGGAGGCGATCGCCCCCCCTACCACTAACCGCAAGGACGAACTCAAGGCCATCACCCAGCGCTGCACCGACGAAATTCACGCGCTGCACGCACTCGGACGCTAGCTGTCGCGGTAAAATGCCAGGAAGTGTGATTACAAACACATTGAAAGACCTCATTGAAGACCACGCCAAAGATCATGTCGAAAGATTTACACGCAGAGCTAACTAATATGATCGGGCCGGTGCATTGGGAGTGGCTAATGCCCCATGCTAAACGAGACGCCGTGGTAGTCGTCAATTCTCATTTAGACTTGGCTGAGGTGGGTGTCGCGATCGCCACCGATAACACGCAAGCTGTAGAGCACTGGATTACCGAACAGCTTATATTGAAGCCCAACACCGAACAGCTTGCCCGATGGAGTAACCACAACGAAAGCTTTACCTCCTTAATCGTGCAGCCCTTCGTTTTGGTGCAAGACAGCACAGAGCATCTCGATAATGCTCCTTTATTAGGCCAATAGACATCCACAACAGGTAAAAGAAAACCTGCTGCTAAATATCACGCCAGATCCGCTGAATATTAACCCGGTCGTCATGTTCTTGCGCCAATCAACGGTGCGCAGATTGCTGACGTATTGAGAATTTTCTTTTTATTCTGGTAGCGATTACTATCGTCAACCTACTAGAAACTGATGGGATGAAAGGGAATATTGCAGCTTTAAAACCGCTGGACTGGTCACTGGGAAAACCCACAAGCTAGGCAGCTGCTTTGCATAGATTGTGGGTGCAGGTTCAAATCGCTGAGGGTTCAGTTCCCTATATTCGCCTCGGACTATTGAAAATGAGTATCAATACCTGTAATATGGGCTTTGAATGTTGTTCAATGGAAATTTGTAAAAATGACGAAAAAGCTCAAGGCAACCGAACTATTTCTCTCATTAGGGCTTGTAGCGACGCTGGCAACTGCCTGCGGTGGACCTTCAGAGGGCGGCGAAACAGTTGAAAGCGACGTGAGCACGCCCACCGAAGAGCCTACAGAAGCAGGCAAAATGGACGAACCGGCGGGTGCGCCTACGACTGAGCCCACTACCGCGCCCTCCGCAGATGAAGGCGGTGAAGGTGGCGAAGGTGGCGAAGGATAAGTAAGTAATATAGAAAAGCAACAGCTTCGCTAGGGATGCTGTTGCTTTACCTATCGAAGCGCCAAAGCTCAAGAACGCCCATGGCCGCATAAAGTCTGTTTTTATCTATGTTCAGATCTTTACAGATTTCATAATCTCGATGAGCTTTTGCTGCATAGATTCTGTTGCAGAGACAATGATCTCTGTGCGGCGGTAGTCTTTGCAGGCTGAGAGGGGAGGCAAGAGGCTGCCGTCAAACGCGGTCACAAAGTAGCCCATTTCTTCGGCCATCCAAGCTAGGGCAGCGGTGTCGATAAACTGGGCGCTGGCTAAAATGACGCCAGAGATCTCTCCCGTGAGCAGGCCGTTAATGGGCGGTACGGGCGTTTCTGAAGAGTATTCTGTTTTGAGATCTAGAACAGAGATGCCGTGTGAGCGCACTGTGTCCGCAATTGGGCTCAGCGCCCATCCTAACAGCACTCTCTCTCCTGGATTTTCTATTTTAAGCGGCTTGCAGTCCTCTAAGCGATCGCTCATGCTGCCGACAAAAGTGCCCTGGCCGCGAAGAGAGTAGTAGTAGCGATCGCGAGCAGGGCTCAGGGCGATCGCGCCCTCAAACCCATCCGCATTGAGCACCGTCAAAATAATCAAATAGTTTGGATGGCCGTCCATGTAGTAGCGCGTGCCATCAATCGGGTCTAGCGTGATCAGGTAGTCTCCCTGTGGCCCTCCTGCTAGCCCCGGATCAATCGCCCGAAAATACTTAGTGTTGTACGACTTTTCGTACTCCTCACCGTAAAACCGCATCGTTGGAAACTTGGCGAGCAGCGTTACCTCAACAAAGGTTTGAACCGAGAGATCTGCGTCGGTGAGGGCATTGGCAAACAGGTGGTCGCCCTCGTACTTGTCGGGCAGCGAAGCGATCCGCTGCTGAATTTGGTTGGCGTAGGCACCTGCAATTTTAAGCGAAGGCAGCAGTTCGGCCAAAATCTCCTTAGCGGTTGGGCTAGCGATCGGACTAGCGATTGAGCTACCTGATGAAGGATTTTGAGGCATGGAATGTCCCTGTAGGTTAGAGGTTATTGCTGCCTCGTCAGACTAACATTCAAACCTAACGTCAGGCGCTATAGCCTCTGTCGAGTTGCTGAGGACACTTGTGCCGTTGAAGCCGCTATACAAGCTCAGGACTCAAAGCGAAGGTTGAGCAGCTTAATGATTTTATCGGCGTCTCCCCCGGTCGTGATGAGTTCGTTGAATGGGACAGGCTTTGCTGGATTCATTGAAACAGAGAACCCTTTAGGATTGTTGATAAAGTCTTTCATTTCAGCAACTAGCTCTTTGGTTGGGCCTGCTTTACCGCTTGCCAAGCTTTCTTCCAGGCTAGCGATCGCCTGCTTTTTAAACTCAGCTACGCTCACACCCTGCGAAGCTGCCGCCGTATCAAACATGCGCGTTACCAGCGAATCGTCGGCGTAGGTAATTTTGGCTCCGTTAAGCACCACGCCAAGCATCGAAAACGGCATACTCGCTACCGTTGCCGGATCCATGCTGACGTTTGAGAGGTTGAGGTTCACATCCAAATCACCTACGTCTTTTGCGCCCATCTTAAATTCTTGACGAACCTCCTTTTTAGCTTCCTGATACTGATAGTCAGTTGCAAAGTTTACAGACAGCGCTTTATCGTAGCCAAATTCTTTAAGTGCACTGGCATTCTCGCCCATGCTAGCGGGATCTAGCGCCATGCCATTCACCGCAATGTTGACATGCTTAGGAACGTCGTCAGCAGTTTTGTCGTAGTTGTGTACGACCACTTCATCCACGCTGTACTGCTTGCCAGAGCCTACGGGTGATACCACAACGTCCTTTACATGAGTACCGCCGCCCAGCAAAGAAGCGTTGACCTTTTTATAGTCAACGGTTACAAACCCAGAAACGCTGTTGACGGCCTTATTGACTTCTTTGGTTGCCGCATAGGAAACGTACACCTGCCCGCCTACCAATAGAGCGATCGCGCCCCCTACAACGCCCAATGCGGCAATAGCTTTCTTATTCATTTCTGTATCAACTCCTCACAGTATTACAACCTACAAGCTCTCGGCCCAAATTCCGTATTCAATGCTTAATCGGTCGTGCGTCAGAGTAAAGTGGTTTTGCTAGAATAGCCCTGTTGAATAGCTGGAGTTTCGAAATGGAATGTCCTTTTTGCGAGCATCGCAAAGCACACAAGCATAGCAAAACCAGCAATGATCATCAAAGATATCGAT
>JBGTGK010000299.1:0-1943 GCA_041746795.1 Phormidesmis sp. | reverse complement strand
CGATTCGCCCTGCTGAGAGAGCACATCCATATCGATCTCTTGGTCGCTCAGATGTCCCTGGGCTTTCGCGACAGCAGCTTCTGTAGCTTCGGGTACGGGCCGACTTGCCGTCGTATCGGGCGTCGAGCAAGCAGTGACGCTCAGCACCAGTAGACCCGTGATAACAACAATGGCTAGCCGACGTAGCTGGCTCATTATTTGGCTTGTGTAGGTATCAAAGCTCATATTTTTGCTCCTGCAAATAGCTGTACAAATAGATACTGTTAAGCAGCGTAGTGGACTGTTAAAGATTAGTCGTCCGACTGAAGACAGACGTTAGGAAAACGCTTAGCATCCATTTGAGTATTGTTAAAGTACCTATTATTTTGAAGGTAACTCGCTATGAAAAATGACCTAGTTCGGCTGGCTATTTTGCTGTCTGTTCTATTATTTATGGTCTTTCCTTTTGCTGGCTTCGCACCACTGACGCTGCTGTTATTTGTGGCCGTGTGCGGCTGGGCTTTTCAGCTGTTCGGCACGGTTATTGGCGCTACTGAACCTGCGGACGAATGAGTAGATTCGGCAGCATCTCGCCTATAGGCAAGCTCCCCTAAGATGTACGTTGCCTGAACGGTGCGATCGTCGCCCATCATCATCATGGCAAAGGCGCGATCGCCCAGTTCACTCAAGCTAGTGGGGCTATCCGGCTGATTACGAAAGGCCGTGAGCGGCGTCGCATGCGGGTCAAGCACAATAAAGTCGGCTTCTTTGCCTACCTCAAAATTGCCCAGGGTGTCTTCTAAGCAGAGCGCTCTGGCACCACCTAAGGTGGCTAGAAATAAAGCCTTAAAAGGAGACAGCTTCTGCTGGCGCAGCTGCGCGACTTTGTAGGCTTCGTTAGCGGTTTGTAAAAGTGAAAAGCTCGTTCCTGCGCCGACATCTGTTCCTAAGCCTACTTTCACCGGATACTCGGCTGATTTGGCCTGCTCAATTTTGAACAGGCCGCTGCCCAGAAACAAGTTGGAAGTGGGGCAAAAGGCGATCGCACTCCCTGCTTCTGAAAGTCGCTGAAATTCACCGTCAGTCAAATGAACCCCATGCGCAAAAACACAGCGCTCCTTCACCAGTCCCGCCTGATCGTAAGCATCCAAGTAGCCCTCACAGTTTGGGAAAAGCTCCTTCACCCAGGCAACTTCATTAACATTCTCAGAGATATGCGTATGCATATACACATCTGGAAATTCGTTTAGCAGCTTTCCTGCTTTCTGCAACTGCTCATCGGTAGAGGTAATCGCAAATCGGGGCGTGACCGCGTAGCGCAGGCGTCCTTTCTTGTGCCATTTTTGAATTAAATCCTTAGTCTCCTGATAAGAAGAGTCTGCGGTGTCGCAAAGGTAATCAGGAGCATTGCGATCCATCATCACCTTGCCTGCAATCATGCAGAGGTGGCGACGTTCGGCAGCCTCAAAAAAGGCATCTACAGACTGAGGGAAGACGGCTGCAAATACTAGTGCTGTGGTTGTACCGTTGCTCAACAGCTGATCTAAAAAAACCTCAGCTACTTTTTCAGCGTAATCTTTATCTTGAAACTTGCCTTCGGTAGGAAAAACATACTGATCGAGCCATTCCAGCAGCTGTTCTCCATAGGCTGCAATCATTTCAGTTTGAGGATAGTGAATATGGGTATCGATAAATCCCGGCATGATCAGCCGTTTATCATACGTCGTGACAGAAATATCCCCATATTCACTTTCTAGATCGGCGTAGGCTCCAAAGGCTTTGATCTTGCCGTCTTCAATCACTAGCAGCCCATCTTTCACGTAGCGGACGCTGTTTTCTTCAGTCTCATAAAAAGGGTCGCCGATAAAGTCTAAGAACGATCCGCGAATGGCTTTGAGATGAGGCTGACCTGACGGAGAAGACATTTAAACAAAACTCCTACTTACTTCCAACAACCTTTTTTT
>JBGTGK010000298.1:0-3196 GCA_041746795.1 Phormidesmis sp. | reverse complement strand
GTCGGCAAAAAATCTACTAGGCTGTACAGATCTGCATGAGGATAAATCTTCAGAATTTGCTCAACGACTTTTTCGGAGCCCGCATGGCTAGTCAGCCACTCATGAACGACGGCAATTCTTTTCATTAGCAGTTGCCAGTAGCGGTTTTGTAGACTGGTTGAATAGGTTGGCTAAGTGAGACTTTGGTAGAACGTATTGGCAAAAACTCAGACGTTAAAGTACCTTAGCTAGCCTACGCGATCGCCGCCTGTTGCCGCTAATTGATGAAGACTATCGAAACTACCGCCAATACGGTATTCATTCAAGCTATCTACCCGTAGCTTTCATCTAGAATGAAGATCGTAGTTCTGTAAATGCAATCAATCCCCGCCATGCCCAAAGTTGTTGAGGTACCTATTGAATTGGCCCGGTTCGAGCTGCCCCAAGCGATTCAATTACGATTACAGCGACTGCTCGACTGGCAAGACGTAGGCAATGAGTTGTTTCAGTCAGAACGTCAGGAAGCTGAAGGGCTTGTAGAGCTTTCCGAATTTTTATCGCTGCTTCGTTTGCGCTCTATAAGAGTAACGAGGCAGGCATAAATGAGCGTAGATCTAAGGAGTGTGTAAGAGGTGCTGATAGGCTAGATGCCATTAGGCAAGGCATTGAATGTGGCTGAGATATTCAGAATTGACGGGTTCAAGGTTGTGCTTTTTTCTGACGATCACAGCCCGCCTCACGTTCATGTTCGGAAAGGTGATTTTGAAGTGAAAGTTAATATTTCGGGCGATCGCGCTGAGCTGATGATAGGCGAAGAGAAAAGTAAGAGAGCTGCTAACAAAAAGCTTAGAAAACAGGCGCTTAAGATCGTCAACGATAATTTAGAAACTCTCATGGCCGAATGGAGGAAAATTGATGCAGAACGCAGTTAGAGCAATCTCCGCACAGGTACATAACGGATATCTTGAAGTCCTTTTCAGTACGGGTATGCGAAGTCAGTGGCCGCTCAGCAGCTTACAGTTTGCTAAGCTTATCGACGGCGAACTACTCAATCTTCAGCCGACTGAGGAAGAACTTTCTGAGGTAGAAGTATGGCCTAGCGGTGAAGTCATTGAATTTCCTAGAGTAGAGCAAGCTTTTCAGGTATCAGCACTAATGCGCGGCGAGGTCGGCAATGTGGAGTGGATGAGACGTCTATCTGTAGGTGCTGTAGCCTAGCGATATTTGAATTTCTAATGCTCGGTTAATTGCTGGTCTACGATGGCGTAAGACCTCTATCCAGCTCGCAGTATTTCTCCTGCTTTTATACGCAAATCCGCTGAGAACTTTCCTCTCTTGAGTGCATCATCGGATGGGAGTCCGACCATATCTACGATTTTCTGACACGTTTCAAACTTATCTATATAGCTTTTGTCATCAGACTGTAAGCACTTAATTATTTTATCCGTATATTTTTCGGCATTGTTAGCGGTTGGATTGACATCTTCTAATTTGCCTCGAGACACCCACTTGAATAGCTGGATTATGTGCCAGCGCACTTTGTTGTAGTTGTGCGCGTTGATTTTTCTTCCGTTTATCAAAGTGTTGTATTTGTATAAAGCAAGAACCGCACAATAGTAAAGAGACTCGTGATCTTCATCCCTGAACAAATGTATGTCTGGAGAAGAAAATATAGTTTTGACATACCTTGCCGCATTATGGGGTTGATTTAGGAACATCGCGGCGTATGCCCGTGACGATTCCCGCACGTCAAATATCCTTGTTGTTTGGTGTCCGTGATCCTTATACTCGTTCTCTCTTCTTTCGAAATACACTCTGCTATCATATGGTGCATTAGCGTTTTGGGCATCGAAGTACTTCTGAACCAGCTTAGCTTTTCGATATAAGTAGGTAAGCCTAATTTTTTGTAGGATAAAGAAAGTCGATTCTGATTTTACAAAGTGATGGCCCTACCGCTACGAGTAACGCTAACCCCCGAAGAGCAAAGCACGCTGTGCGAGCTACGGATAGCCAGCAGTGTGCCGTATCGAGTCCGTGACCGGGCTCATATGCTTTTGCTGAATGCCGAAGGCTGGAATGCACCAGCGATAGAGACGATTCTCAAATACCACGAACACACGGTGAGAGCGGCGATTAGGCAATGGAAAAGGGAGGGGCTCTATGGCCTGTGGGAAAAGGAAGGGCGGGGTAAAAAGCCGACTTGGGCATCGTCAGATATTGACTACCTAGAGAAGTGTCTGAACGAGGAAGAGCGCACCTACAACAGCACTCAGCTAGCAGCGAAGTTAGCAGCCGAGCGCGGGGTAAAACTTAGTGCTGACCGGATTCGTAAACTGTTAAAAAAAAGGGCTATCGCTGGAAGCGCACCCGTCAGAGCCATCGAAAGCGCCAAGACCCGGTAGCCAGAGCCCAAGCTGAGGCGCAGTTGATTGAACTCGAAGCGCTGGCAGCCGCAGGCCAGATTGTTTTGAAGTATCTGGATGAAACGGGCTGTTGCCAATGGACACCGCAGAGCTACAGCTACAGTCCTATCGGTGAGCAGAAGCGGTTTGAGCAAACCTCCCGTCGCGGCCAGCGCGTGAGCATTTTGGGTGTTTGGGATCCTAACGAAAGCTTTGACTACGCCTTGACGCTGGGTGGATTCAATGGCGAACGCTATCTAGAAGTGATCGATTGGTTGGCTGCTAAAGCTGCTCAAACGTTTGCTCTGACGGGCCGGTTGACGTTTGTCGTTCAAGATAACTGCACCATTCATAAGAGTAAAGCCGTTCAGGCAGCTTGGCCGAGGTGGCGTTCCCAAGGGCTATTCGTGCTATTTCTGCCGCCTTACTGCTCTGAACTCAACCCGATTGAGGGGCAATGGCATCAGCTTAAAACGCATGAGCTAGCCGGTCGCATGTTTGAGTATGAAGATGACTTAGCTGAGGCGATTGTTGATGGCATGATTGACCGCAGTGTTCGCGGCAAATATGAATTAGACCGTCTTATACTTAATTTCGCCTAGCTACTTAGCAGCGCATAGAGCATCAGCGTTGGCTTCAGATCGCCTAGCCGATGTTCCCAGTCAATCACACTTTTCTTCGAGACCTGGAAGGTCCGAGCCGTCGCATTGAGGCCCATCCCTTCACTTCTTGCCGGTAAAGATTCAGGGGGTGCTGCCGATTGTTAGGATCAGCGACGGTTTAGGAAGCCCTTCACGAGAGGCTTTCAGTGCCTG
>JBGTGK010000297.1:0-2443 GCA_041746795.1 Phormidesmis sp. | reverse complement strand
AGATTGTCTGGCGGTTCATGAAATACGAGTGGATTGATATCGAGGCTTATGAGAATTGGTCAGCACTCAGAAATCACGTCGAAGAAATGCTGGTAGGTTTCGGTGATAAGTTTGTAATTAATTTTGCATGACTACTTATTGCTAGAGAACGTAGCCATGAAAATTCTTTTGGTAGAGGACGATGAGGCGCTAGCTAGAGCCCTAGTTGAAGTA
This sequence comes from Phormidesmis sp., assembly GCA_041746795.1. Lineage (GTDB taxonomy): Bacteria > Cyanobacteriota > Cyanobacteriia > Phormidesmidales > Phormidesmidaceae > Phormidesmis. The sequence continues at coordinate 2,230 of JBGTGK010000297.1, read as the reverse complement.
TTGACTGATAAGCAAAACTACGCTGTCGATACTGCGACGGATAGTGAAACTGGCTGGGAGCTAATAGAGGCTAGCCCCTACAGCTTGGTTTTGCTGGATGTGATGCTGCCTAAGCTTAGCGGGGTTGAGTTTTGCCTGCGGTTGCGCCGTCGTGGCTATGCAATGCCCGTACTGCTGCTAACGGCTAGAGACAGCAGCGACGACCGGGTGCTGGGCCTAGACGCGGGAGCCGATGACTATGTAATCAAGCCCTTCGATTTGCCAGAACTCTTGGCGCGAATGCGAGCCCTGTTACGCCGCAGCAGCCTGGAGACTTCACCCCAAATAGAATGGGCGGGGCTCAGGCTCGATCCGAGCTGTTGTCAGGTAACCTATGCAGGAGAGCTTTTATTACTAACGCCCAAAGAATATAATTTGATTGAGCTTTTGTTGCGCCATCCGGGGCAGTTGCTCAGCCGCGCGACAATTATCGATCATCTCTGGTCGATTGACGCGCTGCCCGCTGAGGATACTGTAAAAGTCCATATGAAATCACTGCGTAAAAAGCTAAAAGCCGCAGGCGCTCCCGCTGATTTGATAGAAACTGTTTATGGGATGGGCTATCGTCTTGGGCAAGCGACCTAGCAAACTGAGAACGCGCCTGCTACTCTCCTACTTTAGCGGTAATGTTGACCTTGATCGGCGGAGCTATTATCTGGGTATACGCCTTTACCCGTCACAGCCTGTACGCTCAGCTCGACCAGCGTTTAGCGAATCTAGCTCAGGCCGCTTCTCAGAGCTTAGGGACGTGCGTTTAAATAAAGTACCAGTCCATCCGGCCTTCGACTACGCTCAGCCTCGGTTTCAGCTTTGCATATTTGGTACTTTATTTCTAAGCGACTCCCTTAGTGGCCTTTAAAGCGCACGCTCAGGAGCCAGGCGGCAGCGCCAATGCCCAGATTCCTAATGTACAGCGCTTCGACAACGATGGCGATTTAGACGTTCCCTGGCAGGAGCTGCGCGAGGCGGAACAGGGCATAGAATGGTTTGACGCTGAAAAGCATCTGGCGGGCAAGGCGGGTACGATCACAGATTCGGGGATACCGCAGCCGGGTTCTGGGACGATTTCACCTGGGGTTCGAGCCGTTACGCTGGCAGTCAATGCCAAAGGCTCACAGCGCGTGGAAGGGTACGTGCGAGCCAGCGAATCAATTGCCGAAGTGAGTGCCTTACTTCGGCAGTTTCGCTGGGGGCTGGGCATTGGCGGTGGGGTTCTCCTGGGGCTGACTGGGCTGGGCGGTGTCTGGCTGACCTGCCAATCTCTAAAGCCGATTGAGAAGAGCTTTCAGCAGCTTAAGCAGTTTACGGCTGATGCTGCTCACGAACTGCGCAGCCCGCTAGCTACGCTGAAAACCTCTGTACAGGTGATGCAGTGCTATCCGGAGCGAATTCATCCCAAAAATACGCAAAAGCTAGCGGCGATCGCCACCACCACCGATCAGATGATTCGTCTGGTAGAAGACTTGCTGCTATTGGCTCGCATGGACGATGGCAACGCTGTGCAGGGCCAAACAACGCAATGCCAAACATGGGCTCCCGTCTGGATTCGTCAGCTCCTATCAGAGCTGATTGAGCTGCTGGCGCTTCAGGCAAAAGAAAAGCAAATCAAAGTGCTCTCGAACCTCACTCATCCAGCCTGTGTGACTGGAGATGCTTTGCAGCTACAGCGGCTGTTTAGAAATCTGTTGGAAAACGCGATTCAATACACGCCAAGCGGGGTGCCGTTAGCGTTTCGATGGTGACAGAGGGGCCACTTGTGCTGGTTCGAGTAGAAGATACCGGTATCGGTATTGCCCCAGAAGCACAAGCGTAGGTGTTCAGTCAATTTTGGCGGGCGGATGAGGCGCGCGATCGCCGAAAAAACGGCATGGGCATGGGACTTTCCATCGCTCAGACGATTGCTGAGCGCCATCGCGGAAAAATAATGGTGAGCAGCTAGGTTGGGGCGGGCAGCTGCTTTCAAGTCTATCTACCACTGGCATAAAAAACTGGCATAAAAAATATTAGGGACTACCCCACTTTCTTTACTTTTTGTTTCTATAATTATTTTTATGTAAAATAAATATTCCGATAAATCAGATTAACCGGCCTATTAAGAAACGATCTCCTACTTTTCAGATCTCTACTTAGACACAACCCCTAAAAGGACTCGCCAATGTCAAATGTACAGGCCGCAAAGCGGCAGCTACAT
>JBGTGK010000296.1:0-4628 GCA_041746795.1 Phormidesmis sp. | reverse complement strand
TTCGAGGGGTAACATGATGCCGAGATGCACGTTAAGCGCTTCGACCACTTCCTCAGCAGACTTTTGACCAAAGTTTTTGATCTCTAGCAGGTCTTCCTGGCTGTAGTCCAGCAGGTCTGAAACGGCGTTGATTTGAGCCCGTTTCAAACAGTTGTAGGCCCGTACCGACAGCTGCAATTCCTCGATCGGAATTTGGTAGGTCGGATCCTCTTCTTTAGTGTCTTCGTCGCGCTTGGGCTCAAGGGTGACATCCTTCAGCGGGCTAAACATATCTACCAGCAAAGCGGCGGCTTCACTCATTGCCTGCTGTGCGGTGAGGCTGCCGTTCGTCCAAATTTCCATGTTCAAGCGGTCTTTGCGATCGCCCGCAGCATCCAGATAGTTCTCAACGCTGTAGTTAACCTTGCGCACTGGCATGAACACCGCGTCAATTTGCATGAAATCAACGCCGCCTGTCTCTTCCCGACTGCGGTCAATGGCCCGATAGCCTTTACCCTTTTCAATCCGAAACTCCATCTCTAACGTGCTGCCCGCAGAGACAGAAGCGATGTACTGATCGGTGCTAATCAGCTCTACCTCGGAAGGCAAATCAAAGTTAGCAGCCGTCACCTTAGCGGGGCCTTGAACAACCATTCGGCCAATTTGAGGCTGGTTCGAATAGCTCTTCATCACCGTTTCTTTCATATTCAGCAAAATGTCTAGCACGTCTTCACGAACGCCAGGGATCGTAGAAAACTCATGGCTAGCACCTGCAATTCGCACCGACGATACTGCCGTACCTTCTAGGTTAGACAGGAGAACTCGGCGCAGGGCGTTTCCTACTGTTGTTCCCTGACTACGCTCTAAGGGTTCAATTACGAACCGGCTGTACTGACTTTGATCGTCCTCAACAATAGATTCTACACAATCGACTTGAAACGCCATTCACTAACCTCTCTTTGCTCTTTGCTCTTGCTCTTTGCTCAACTGACCCAACTAACCTGACTTGCTTGCCTAATGTGGGGGCTTAATAGTTGACCTGATAATGAGTCGAAGACTCTATACGCGGCGACGTTTAGGCGGGCGACAGCCGTTGTGGGGAATTGGGGTGACATCTCGAATGAGGGTAATTTCGAGTCCTGCCCCTTGCAGCGCCCGAATGGCCGTTTCCCGACCCGATCCAGGGCCACTGACCTGCACCTCACACTGACGCATTCCCTGATCGATAGCTCGGCGGGCCGCTCCATCAGCAGCGGTTTGGGCGGCAAAAGGCGTGCCTTTTTTGGCTCCTTTGAATCCGCTAGAGCCAGCAGAAGCCCAAGAGACAGCGTTACCAGTAGCGTCGGTAATAGTGACGATAGTGTTGTTAAAGGTAGATTGGATATGCGCCACGCCGTTAGGAATATTTTTCTTTTGCTTACGGGGGCCGGTCTTTCTAATCGGTTTTGCCATATCTAGTTATCCGAGGTGTTCAGGGAATTTGTGGGGTCTGCTTAAAGTGGCGGTTAGGTAGCGTTCACCAAAAGAAATTTATCAAGGCGTTTGACGGCGTTTGACTAAGCTAAGCATCCAAGGCGGAATAGCTGCACTTTTGGAATTTCACGCGAAAACGCGAACTGACAAATTCGTCAGTGCGCGCCCCTGTCATCCAGTTGCCCAATAGCCTTAACCTAGGGAAAAGCTATGCAGCGACCAGAGTCCACTGCAATCTACTTACGTGGCGGCTTTTTCTTGCCGGCAATCGTCCGCTTGCCGCTGCGACGAGTTCGGCTATTAGTGCGAGTTCGCTGACCGCGTACGGGAAGGCCCAAACGATGACGGCGTCCTCTATAGCAACCGATGTCCATCAATCGCTTGATGTTCATGTTCACCTGACGACGTAAATCACCTTCAATTAGGTAATCGCCTTCGACGGTTTCTCTAAGCTTGATGACGTCCGCATCTTCAAGATCCTTAACCCGAACGTCAGGATTGACGCCCGTTTTGTCTAAAATCTCGTGGGAGCGGCTGAGGCCTACACCGTAGATGTAAGTCAGGCCAATCTCAATTCTTTTGTCTCTTGGCAGGTCGACGCCTGCAATCCGTGCCACCAATTATTTCTCCCTCGCTGATCTATTCGCATTAGCTGCGATTAGTAGTCTTATGAATTTGATACTGAATGTCTTGATATTTGTCTTGATGCTTTTTGGCAGTGCTCATGCCATATGCATCTAACCCTGACGCTGCTTATGCTTAGGGTTAGGGCAAATGACCATTACCCGACCTCTACGGCGGATAACGCGGCACTTTTCACACATTTTCTTTACAGAGGCGCGGACTTTCATGTCCCAAATTTATTACTTTACTACACAGGTTTATCATGCTAGCAAAGATCTGCGCATCTCTAACAACAGACTTTTTTAAATGTCCGTACGAGGTAGCCCGGTAAAGCGCCTTTTGCTCTAAGCGCCTCGGCGCAGCGCCGCTTCTACCTGCTTAAACTCTTGCTCCAAGCGATCCTGTAACTTCTGCGGCACGGGGCGATTAGGATAAGAGCTGTAATGACCGGCCAAAGCGTTGAGTGCGGTGCGCATGGTAGCGAAAGAACTCAGGTTGGAAATGTCGGTATCGCGGCGGTAGCGAGAGGCAAAGTCATTGATTCTTTGCTTGGCTTCGTTTTGAAGCTCCATTTTATTAGGCGTATCGCTGGGTAGGGCGATCGCTTCTCTAAGGCTATCGATCATGGCAACCGTATCGTCGACATAGTTACCAGTGAGGCCGTCGTTTGGCCCAACTGCACTACAGCCAGTCAGGCCAATAACGGCTACTAGCATCAGAGCAAACACGCGAGACAGTAAGCTTTTCATAAGAAAAATTAGGAGGTTTACGAACCTGGAATAAAAGCAGGTGTGAATCAGTATCTTATCTGACTAGGGGGCGGTGAGAATAGTCCTGGAGGAGGAGTAATCCCCATTCTCCCTTCCTCTCCCTTTCCCTTCTCCTCGCCTCCCTAGAGCGCCTAAGCCGGAAAGATCCGGATGCGCCGATTAGGCTCATCCCCAAAGCTCAACGACTTAAGCCGATAGTGCTCGGCTAGCTCATGCTGCATCTTGCGAATCTTGGGCGATCGCGGCAGTAGTTCCACCGGCTGACTTTTCGGAATGACAATCTGCTCCACTGCTAGCCGCGCTTCTTCCAAAGCTTCTAACTCGTCATCCGCACCGCTGCGAGCAAACAGATCTAAATTAATCGCCTCTACCGTCTCGCCGTCGTCCTCAAGGTCGAGCACTCGCCTTAGGGCACGGGTGATTTGCGGAATGCTGTTGGATTTGACGGTGTAAACCGGAATATGGCGAGCTTGAGCCACGTCCTTGAGCTTGGAGTGATTTTTGATGTGCGATCGCAACGCCAAAACCGCATCCGCCGACCCCAAATCTTTGGTAAATGACACAGGCAACTCTAGCGTCCGCACGACGTGATCTAGCTGCTGACGGCTGATGCCGTAGGCGTAAATGCGAGTGCGATCATCATCTTGATCTTCAAACTCAGATTCAAAGTCAGGATCGACCTGAGCGCTGGCCACCTGCGCCAAGCGCTCAGGCGATAGCGGTAGCTGCACGAGGGTGTCATTGACTGTGTTATTAAGCAAGGCCTGCGTTCGCTGCTGCTGGTCGACAATCATCGAAGGCCGACTTGCCCTTTTGCCAAAGGAATCGGAGCCCATTGGCTGCATTTGGCCAGAGGAGCGCCAGCCGCCTGCACTAGGTTGGCCGGACGATCTGCCACCGGGTGATCGCAAGCTCCCTGACCGCAGTTTGCCATTGCGATCTGAGCGTAGCGCAGGTGCAACCAGCCCAGACTGGCCGGGTAGCTCATTCGTCACAATTACCTGATTGTCAGGGCCGATTTCTCTCATCTGCTGCCCCGGTACCCGACCGCGCAGCAGATGATCCACCGTATCAGAAACGTCCTCATGCACAACCCATTTCTGGCGCTCGTGCATTTCGACCGCAATATCAAAGGTGGGCGGAGCCTTTCGCTCTAGCACGCTTTTTTGAGATCCGCGCCGCCGCGCTTCATCGTCGCCCAACGTTACAGACTGGATGCCGCCTACCAGATCAGAGAGCGTCGGATTCTTAATCAGGTTCTCTAGCTGGTTGCCGTGAGCTGTGCCTACTAACTGCACACCCCGCTCAGCAATGGTTCGAGCCGCCAAGGCCTCCAGCTCTGTGCCAATTTCATCAATTACAATGACTTCTGGCATGTGGTTTTCCACCGCCTCAATCATTACCTGATGCTGATTTTCAGGGCTAGCGACCTGCATTCGTCGGGCGCGTCCAATCGCTGGATGAGGAATGTCCCCATCACCAGCAATTTCGTTCGACGTGTCAATAATCACCACTCGCTTCATCAGGTCGTCGGCTAGCACCCGTGCAATTTCTCTCAGCGCTGTCGTTTTACCGACCCCTGGCCGACCTAGCATTAAAATAGAGCTGCCGGTTTCGACCAGATCTTGAATCATCGCAATTGTGCCAAAGACGGCTCTGCCTACCCGACAAGTCAGGCCAATCACTTCGCCAGATCGGTTGCGAATGGCGCTGATCCGGTGCAAGGTTTTTTCTAGCCCGGCGCGATTGTCGCCGCCAAAGTGACCAACACGGTCAATACAG
>JBGTGK010000295.1:0-3289 GCA_041746795.1 Phormidesmis sp. | reverse complement strand
ACAGACCCTACGCTGGGAGAATCCTCAAACGACCATACCTTATCCAACAGATTATCTAAGCTAAAAATGCGATTGGGGTTCCGCAAGAATAGCTCTAGCAATGCGTACTCCTTGGGTGTAACCGCAACAGGAATATTCCGGCAGGTCACTTCACTGCTGCGAGGGTCAAGCCGCAACTCGCCCCACTGTAAAACAGGCGAAGCGATCCCCTCAGCGCGGCGTAATAAGGCGCGAATTCGCGCCAGCAGCTCTTCAAATTCAAAGGGCTTAACTAAGTAATCATCAGCGCCTGCATCTAGTCCATTGACCTTATCGGTGCTGTCATTTCGAGCGGTCAGCAAAATAATCGGCGTATCGTTGCCCTCATTTCTCAAGCGCTTGCATAGCTGCACCCCCTCTAGTTTAGGCAGTGACCAGTCCAGCAAAATTAAGTCGTAGGAGAAAGCCTCGGCCATATTTTGGCCCATAACGCCGTCAGTAGCTAAGTCCATTAAATAGTGGTGTTGGCCTAGCAGGGTCTTAATCGCACCGGCTAGGGCTTCGTCATCTTCCACCAGTAAAAACTTCATGCCAGCCTAAGTTCTGTTGTCCACACTTTGTTAAAGCTACTTTTCAGCTTTAATGAATGTGTTGAGCAGACTAGATTGTACCGCTCATCCTACGCTGGCGCGTTATTCAAAAGCACAGCTCGTCAAGTTTTTAGGATGAGCTTTCTCGACCGCGAGCTTAATGTTTTGTGCCCCTTCTTGGTTCAGGTCTTCAAGGTAGCCTGCCTGTAAAAGCTTGGCTTCGCTCTTGCTGTCAAAAGGGCCAAAGTAGTAGGTGCAATCTGGCGTTTGGGTTCGAACTTTAACCCACCAAGGCTGATTTGACGCGTGAATAGCAGAAAGAAGAGGCTGGAGAAAGTTCATAGGGGTCGGGGGCGTTGTGAATGGCTAGGCTTCAGCGATGTCTTTGCACGGGCCTTTACACAGGTAATACAAGGCACAGGCAATGCAAGTATAATAACTGTAGAGGTTAATTATGAAGAAGTTGTGAGGTACGGCAGTATAGTTAAGAAATCTATCTACAGTTCCCTTCTTGCTACCTTTCTTGCTACCTACATTTCCCTTCTTTAGGATTTCCCATCATGAGAGTCATGTTAGTGGAGAACGATCCAGCGGTCGTTCGTACCCTAAAGTCTTTATTCTCTAGCTATGGCTACGCAGTAGATACCTTTTCGGGCAAAGAAGCCTGCTTGCGAGCTGCGGGTGGCAATAGGAACTACGACCTAATTGTACTAGCGGTTGCTTTTCTCAGTACGGGTGAGATTTCTTTGTATCAGGAGCTAAACCAACAGCTGCGCGATAATGGCACTCAGGTGCCTATTTTACTATTGATAGCGCGAGAAAAGCTGCATCAAGGCATAACCATGCTAAATGCAGACGCAAATGACTACGTGACAAAGCCTTTTGATGCTGAAGCACTGATGGCACGGGTGGCGTTTTTATTGCGCCGCACTCAGGAAACAGACCGTCAAAAAATAGAGATCCAGCTTCAGCGACAGCTAGACCGAGAACGGCTGATGACTAAAGTGACTGACTCTATTCGCCAAACGCTGGATCTCGATCAAATATTGCGCACTGCGGTCGATCAGATACGTCAATTTTTACAAACAGATCGAGTGGTTGTTTTGCGATTTGAATCTCATTGGCAGGGCGTTGTTGAAGCCGAGTCAATTGCGCCCGGTTGGATTGAGACGCTCGCCATGAAAATTAAGGATTCCTGCCTTGGCAATGTTTATGTGGGAGAGTATCGTCAAGGACGGGTCAGCGCAATTGCCGATGTCGATGCAGCCGAGGTTGATCCCTATCATAAAGATTTGCTGAAAAGCCTTCAGGTGAGAGCAAATCTGGTGGTTCCTATCCTGCAAGGAGAAAAGCTCTGGGGCTTGCTGATTGCCCATCACTGCTCTGGGCCTCGGCAGTGGAAAGATGAAAGTACTCAGCTCCTGCAACAGGTTTCAGCCCATATGGCCATTGCCATTCAGCAGGCAGAACTGTATCAGAAAACTCGTGAGCAGGCGGCCCTGATTGATATTGCGACTGACGCAATTTTTGTGCGAGACATGGAAGGTCGCATTGTGTTTTGGAACCAGGGATCAGAGCGGCTGTATGGCTGGAAAGCAGAGGAAGCAATTGGCAAAATTGCCTGCCAGCTTTTGAAGGAAAGGGAAAGGGCTGAGCTTAAAGTAGCCCTGAGCACGACCATAGAGCAGGGCTTTTGGCAGGGAGAGCTAACGCAATTTACCAAGGCTGGAGATGAAATTTTAGTGGCGAGTCGCTGGACGTTGGTGCAAGACTCCTCAAGTCGTCCGCAGTCTCTGCTGGAGGTCAATACCGATATTACGGATAAGAAACAGCTCGAAGCCCAGTTTTACCGGGCCCAACGGCTTGAAAGCTTGGGCCAGCTAGCGGGCGGTATTGCGCATGACCTGGGTAATGTTTTGACGCCTATTTTAGGCATTGCCCAAATGCTGCGGATGATGCAAAAAGATGCGGATACTGCCACAAAAGAGCAGCTAGATATTTTAGAGAGCAGCGCCAAACGCGGTGCTGATATGGTTCGGCAAATCCTCACGTTCGCCCAGGGTAATCCTGGTAATGAAACAACTATTGACGTAGTGACTTTACTCCAGGAAGTGGTTGATGCGATTAAGCAGGGGTTTCCAAAGTCTATTAAGATTCGTCAGCTCAGTTCACGACCAGTCGGCCAGACAGACAGACAGACAGACAGACAGACAGACAGACAGCCGGACGGACAGCAGGGCGAACGGGGGGGAAGCTTGCAGTTAGAGCATTTAACCCCATTGCCGAGATTAGTGCTGGCTGATTCGACACAGCTATATCAGGTGTTTATGAACCTGTGCATTAATGCCCGTGATGCGATGCCTGAGGGCGGTGTTCTGACGCTTTCGGTAGATGACTGTTTGGTGGATGAGGAGATCGCGCGCAGGCATTTGAATGCAGCGGTGGGCCATTATGTGGTGGTGAGCGTGGCTGATACGGGTGTTGGCATACCGCCTGAGATACGTGATCGCATCTTCGAGCCCTTTTTTACCACCAAGGGTGCTGACAAAGGCACCGGCTTAGGGCTAGCGACGGTCACGGGCATCGTCAACAAAGCGGGCGGCTTTTTGAGTGTTTCTAGTGAAGTGGGCCAGGGCACAGAAATGAAAGTGTATCTGCCTGCCCTGTCATGAGGATCTAGCACTTTCGATAGATGTTCCTATTAGCCTCATAAGATCTTC
>JBGTGK010000294.1:0-7712 GCA_041746795.1 Phormidesmis sp. | reverse complement strand
AGTGTGATGATTCAACCAGTCTCGAACATTCCTTGCCCTTTGGGAGAAAGGAATGTTCGTTGCTGTTAGCGATGGCTGACTGGCCAAGCTAGGCGATCGCATTTTACGAAAACTTAGAGAAAAACTTCGGACTGTCCAGATATTCTGCGTTAGCCTCATTAATGAGACCATCTAAATCATCCGAAATACCATCGAACCTAAGGGCCAAGCTACCGTTTGTAAAAGCCAGCAGCTGCTGCTGAGCGGCTGCGACCTTGACTGGGGTATTTAAGCTAGACGGGTCAATTTCTGTGACTAAGGAATCCAACGTACGTAAGTAGCTGGTCGGAACTTTGTCGTAGGTTTGTACGAACCTAGCGACATTAGCTTCAGAATGACCGGCCACATTTTTTTGCCCGCTCTCTGCTAAAAAAGCTTCAATTTCATCCCAAGTTGATTGAATAGTTTTAGCATGTTTAAGAATATGGCCGTACTCATCTCTAAAGTCATCTGGAAACTCGCTCAGGGGAATCAGCTGCTGCTGGTGAGTTCGAGACTGTAAAACGCTAGCTTGCAGTTGAAGGAGAAGGGCAGCTTCTGTTCGAGAGTAATTTTGTCTTTCTATAGCCCTATTTTGATGGCAATTGCCAATGCTTACGCCCCCTGCTGTCCCGGCAATGGCAACGCCTAAAGTGGTAACGTAGCCCAGGGTAATTTTTTGGCCGACATTGAGGCGGTTCATCCAGCTTTTTGGGGTGGATGGCAAGGCGTGATTTTGAAGCGCAGGGGTGTCCATGACAAAAAGCTGGATAAGAGGATTACCAGCAATCAAACTTATTTATGTTGATTAGCATTCCCGCTCGCCACCTGACTTGCGTTATAGCGCAGATTTTTTACAAATTTTTGAGGGACGATCGGGGCGATCGCGCTGCTGAATCGGAATTTCAATCACAAACTCAGTGCCCTGTCCTGGCGCTGATTGCACAACCAGCGTGCCGCCGTGTCGCTCGGTGATAATTTGATAGCTAATAGAGAGGCCCAGACCGGTGCCTTTGCTAATCTCCTTGGTCGTGAAGAAGGGATCGAATAGCTTATCTTGTATGCTGATAGGAATGCCGGGGCCATTATCAGCAATGCGAATTTGAACGCGGTTGGCATCTATTTGTTGGGTGCAGATAGCGATCGTAGGGGCACTGACGCTCGCTTTTTCTAAGGCATCAATGCTATTCACTACGATGTTCATAAATACCTGATTTAGCTGACCCGGATAGCAGTCTACAGGCGGTAAGTCGCCATAGGTTTGAATGATTTTGATCCGAGGATAGCTGTCGGTACCCTTTAAACGATGGCCCAAAATGAGCAAAGTGCTATCAATACCTTCGTGCAGATCAGCTGATTTGAAGTCTGCTTGATCTAGCCGGGAGAAGTTGCGAAGCGATAGCACAATCTCGCGGATGCGGTCGGTGCCTACTTTCATACTGGTGAGCGTTTTAGGCAAATCTTCAATTAAGAAATCGAGATCTATCGCTTTGATCTCGGCCTGTAGTGCCCGACTAGGCGCACTGTGTTCCGCTTGGTAATGCGCAATTAGATCCAGCAGATCTTCGATATAGCGCTGAAGGTGCTTTAGGTTGCCGTGAATAAAGCAAACGGGATTGTTGATTTCATGGGCGACGCCTGCCACCATTTGACCGATGCTCGACATTTTTTCGCTTTGCACGAGCTGAAGCTGGGCCTGCTGAAGCTGGGCGACGGTGGCTTCTAGCTGCTGGGCTTTGTCTTGGGCCGTTTGGGCGGTAGTGAGGCTTTGCTGGTATAGTTCGGCCTGATCGAGGGCGATCGCGAGCTGATTGGTCACGGCCTGGAGCAGGGAAACCTCGCCGTCACTCCAGGCTCGGGGCTCCTGGCTATTGCCACAGCAAATGACGCCCATCTGGCCTAAGCGGGTTTGAATGGGAATCGCTAAGAAAGCTGTAAAGTTTTGCGAAGCTAAAAAATCACGGATGGTAACGTCGCTGATTTGGGCAATGTCATTAATCCGCAAGGGGCGTCCCTCACCCAGCAGGCGAACTAACGGATTGACTGCATCAGGCGCGTAGCTGCCTTTGCTCGAAGGCAGGTCAGAGCGTTTACACTCTGTTACAACATTTAGGCCAATATTGAGGCCAGCGCCGGTAAGAGAGTCCTTAGTATCAGATTCAGACCAAAGAAACAGGCAGCGGTCAAGCTGTAGAGCGGCATAAATTTCACGGACGGTGGTGGCTAAAATTTTGTCGAGTTCTAGCGACTCACGGATTTGACTAGAGAGTCGTAAAATGAGATCGTTCTGGCGACTCTCTTTAAGCTTTTCCTCATGTAAAAGTGCGTTGATTACCCCCGCAGCCTGACCGGCTAGGGTTGTTGTCAGCTTCAGGTCTTGAGCGGCGTAGGGTTCGCTAGCAGGGCGGGTGAGGGCGATCGCACCCAGAATGGATGTTTTGTTTTTAAGAGGCACGCAGATCAAAGAACTGGCCGAGCGCTCACTAGGTTCCGCTCCGCTATCGGGCTGTGAATTTGGCTGTAAATCGCACAATACATTGTTAACAATTTTGCCCCGTCCCGACTGCACAATGGTGCCGATCACGCCTTCGCCCCAAAGAATCGTGGCGTCAAATAAGCTGTTGTGACCTAAAGTGGCAACTTTCTCTAAAAAGTTCCGATTCTCTGCCTGTAGCAGTAAAGCGCCTGACTGGGCGTTTAACAGCAGCTGGGCTTCTTGTAAAACAACCTCAGCGGCTTCTCGTACGGTTAGGCAACCCAGGATTTTTTCGGAGAGATCGAACAACAGCGAAATCTCTTTGTACTTTCCCAGCAGCTCTGTAGATAGAGAACGTTTTTCTTGTTCTGTGCAGGCCAAGCGGGTGAGGAGGATGGCGATCGCACTTGCCTTTTCATTGCCCTGAACCCAGCCTAATAGCTGACCCGCCAGCTCAATATCATGGCGATGAGCACCCTTTTGAGTTCCGCCCAGTAGGCTAATTCCTTCACAGCTATGAACACTAGCCTGGGGGTCAGTCGCTTCAATAATGTTCTGAATCAGCGGTAGGTTTTTGCGTAAAACTAGCTTCTTGAAGTTGATTCTCGTCACTTAACCGACCAGCTGATTTTATAATCTTGATGTTTGATCAGATTATGCCCATTTCAGCTGGCCCCTTTCGGCCAGCTGCTGAAACGGCTCAGTTGGGCTGCTCAATAGTATCGGCGTCAGTATCGGCGTCAGTATCGGCGTCCATTTCAGCGGCCAGATCGGCCTCGCTGATATAGTCATCTATGAGCCGATCAACCGCTTCTTTTTGCGCAGACGGAATCCTAAGCGTGACGTAGCGGCGAGAAAAAAAGGTGCGCTTAACAACTCTTAAAATCAGGGTGTTGGGTTTGTCGTCGTCCCAGCCAAAGGCTTCGATGCGAGCCCAGGGTTGCCAGGCGTACAGGTAGGAAAGACCATGCTCGTGAATTTCTAAGTCGCTGAGGCCCAGCATAATGAACAGGAGCGCGATCGCCCACCAAAAGGCAATTTCAACCAGGCTCGCGGCAATTCCTACCGGGCTAATCAATGCGCCCGCCAGAGAACCGATTAAGGGCAGCGTCATCACCACCGCTAGCCCCACGCAAAACAGACCGACCCAAAAAAGAGTTTTGTTTTGAGAGGTGCGGCCCACTTCTAGCTTTAGCTCGCCTGCCTGCTTTTTACGAATGGGCCAGCTCAGCAGCCAAGCCAAAACGCCCACAGCATAGAGTCCGTATAGAACAACCAGGCCGTAGCGACCGACAAAAGAAAGGATGAGGGCGATCGCTGCGCCCAAAAACAGCCACGGGCCGCTGTAAAGCAAATTGTGTCGGGCTGCCTGCGGCCCCAAAACAACTCTGGCAATCAGGTAGCCCGCCCCTAAGGCAACGACCATGACTGCCAAAAAGAAAGCTAAAAACGTAACGTTCAGGGCCATAGTAAAGTCTCTTACGATTTGACACGCATAGCCGCAAGCCTACCACAGCAGTAGCCCCCAGCTTCAGCCCTCAATAGTTTCTTCCAGCGACTGGCGAATTTCCTCTGTTAAGATCGCGACTGCCGCACGCCCAGCCCGACGATTTTGCTGATAGTCTGCTAGGCGCGGTGCGATCGCAATCGGCGGCTGTACGGTTACTTTTACCGTGCGATCGCCCAGCCTTGGCCGACTCGGCAGCTTATCGCCCCCCAAACGAGCCAGCATATCAGACATCAATAAAGCCGTTTCCGCGCAGCGCTCAAAAGAAGGCTTTTCGCGAATGTAGTAGCCATCAACCGCCACAAAGCTCTCCACCATTCGCATATGCAGCTCCCGCAGGCTCGCCTCCTGCGCCGCCCAATTCGCCAGCCCCCTATCCAAAGGAGAAAGCGACGCCAAATCAGGCAAATCCTCCCGATAAATATAAGTCCAGCTCGCTTCTTCCAGCCGCCGACAGCGATCCACCAAAGTCCCCTTACCCGGCAAATCAAAGAACGCCTCAGCCACCCGCAGCGATCGATCTAAAAGCTGCTGCAACCGCGCAGGACAATCATCATTACTAACCCCCCCACTCCCTATCTCCCCCTCTCTCTCCTCAAACTTCTGATGATACCAACGAGCATAAAACGCCGTCATCTTCTCTACCAGATACTCGCCCAGCCGCAATATGCGCAAATAGCAGTCTTTATCCGCCGCCGCAGCCAGAGAAACCGATCCAGCCGCATCGGCCAGTGACTGAGCCAGTGACTGAGCCAGTCCGCTCTGCATCTCTAGCCTTGAAAGTAACTCCGCTAAGCGCGGCCAGTTTGGCTCTACATACCGATATTGGATCCCAATCGGCACGATAAACACCTCTTCAGCTCTTCCGTCGCGCTGCAAGTCCTCAGCACACCAAAATCCCAGCTGAGCAACTCCCGGCTCTAGCGGCCCTAGCCGTTCACTGTGCCCATTAGTCGCCCCTTCAGGCGCGACCACCATAGGCATATCGCCCTCTAATAAAAGCCTACGCGCCGCCTTGAGCCCCACCCAGTCAGGCCGTCGCCCTCTGCGAATAGGCACGCCGCCAATGCGCGAAAGCAGCCAGCCAATGCCTTTACCCGCCCAAATGGTCATGCCCCGCTCGTAGATAAAGTGCGTGTGCACGGGCTGCTTTAATGAAATGCCTCTGGCTTTAGCGGCCTTGGCAACCGCCGTAGAGCACAGGTACAGACCGCTCAAGGGATCATCTATCTCCACATGCCGCACAGACATTAAAAAGCGAGCTTTGCCAGCCTCAAACTGAGCATACAGATCGACCAGCCGGTCAACGTTAGCGACTTCAATGCGGGCGATACCCGTCGGTAGCCAGGGACGCACGCGCACGCGCAGTAAAAAAGGCAGCGCCCAGTGAACCGCTCGCATCACCCATGGATTGTAGGCAGTCGGAATAAACTCTAGAGGCGGCTGCACGCGGCGAACAAATTGAGGCATCGCAGTGATATTTTTGTAATGAAAAAGGGCCAAGTCGTGATTTTATCAACGGCTTGGCCCTCCTTTAGATTAAGTTTTCGATGCCAGACTGTAAGTCCAGACTGTAGGCTTAGTTGGGAACGACTTGGACGATCAGCGATCGCCGGTCAAACGTCTGCACTTTGCTCACCTTGGCAAGGTCTTCTACCACCCGGTTGAGTAAGTCGGTGGCGCGATCGCGGTGCTGGTGCTCACGGCCTCGCAGGCGCACCTGAAACTTCACCGAGTCACCCCGCTCTAGCCACGCCAGCGCTTTGTCAATGCGTACCTTGTAGTCAGAGTCGCCTACATTGGGGCGCAGTCTGACCTCTTTAACAGAAGTACGAGCGCTTTGCTTTTGGCGCTTACGGCTTTGATACTGATGCTTGCCGTAGTCCAAAATTTTCGCAACCGGATTTTCCTGGTCGGGTGAGACCACCACAAGGTCAAGTTTGACGGCCTTAGCCAGCGCCAGAGCTTCTGACGTATCGGTCAGGCCGCGATTCGTACCTTCGTTGTCAATCAGAAGAACCTGATCGGCTCGGATCTGTTGATTGATGAGTGGTTTTTTAGCGATTGTATTTTCCTCTTAAAGAACGCAACGGAGATGTTTTTAATAATTAGCAAAGTTCTTCGTTGAAGTGCCGTACAGCTTAGTACCGCGCCCTAACGAATGGATTGACAAACTATTATATCCAATATATATGTCATTTTAAACCAACTTGCCAGGGGGAGAGCCCACCCTGGCAATGTGTCTTTACAATTAGCCTCTAATCGGCCCTCAGTCCGGCCCTTTTACTATTTCGAGGCCTATCCGGGCTATATGCGCATACTGCCCCCATCAAAGAGCGGCACCGTCATGCTGAAATTCTCGCCGTAGGTCAGCTTTTGCTCTTGCAAAATGCCAATGGCGATTTTCTCTCCTAGCCGCAGCAACTCATAATAATCGGTGAAGTAGTGAACACCCGACCAGTCGCGACCAATCGCAATGTTAGCAGCCAGCTTATTAAGCTCACCTTCAACCGTGAGCTTGAGCGTCTTGTCCTGCACCGGATCTAGCTGGGTGCCGTTGGCAGAATACACATGGGTACCTGGCAATACATAGCCATGGTCAAAGAAGGCTTTGAGAATGGTGACGCAAGCGCCCGCTACGGTGGCATGACCAGCGCCGTAGGAAGGATGCATCGGCGATCCATCAGGAAAAGCCATCGGCATCAGGAACACATCACCCGTTTCACCAAACTCGCTGCTACCGCCGCTACCCAAATCATTCAGGTGCTTTTGGTTTTGCTCGCGGTTGTGATGAGCTACTTCCTTGAGCGTTTTCTCAAGCTTGTGGCCCAGCATGTCCACGCCAGCTAGGCTAACGGGTGGATTGCTCAAACTGCACCGTCTGTGAATGTATCCGGCTGCGGCTTCAGGCCGCAGGCGACGGTGAACGCTGAACTTTTGGTAGCGAACGGTCTCGAGCGCACGGGTGGTAACTTCAGTGACCAGCGACAAAATGTGAGGGCCGCCAAAATGAGCAAAGCCCTGCTGGTGATCCAGCTTGTCGTCTGCCTGGAAGGGCACACCCGGATCGAAAGAAGCCTTTTGCGTTAGCAAAGACAAGTAGGCATTGAGGTAGGCCTCATAGAGCGCGTCGTAATGAACGTAGGTCGTCAGGTCACGCGGCGTTGTAATGAAGCGATACCTTTCGCTGCCGTATTTGTCGGTGCTCTCGTAGGTCTCCATGCCCCGCAAATCGGCTCCATTTTGCGCATCAAGCCACCATTCCCAGGTTGTCACATAGTCTCTTTCGGCAGCGATGCGAACTTTGTTGTCAAACCGCAGTGCCCCATAGGAAACATAGCCATCAAGCGAATTTAGAGGATTGTTGTCGTCGCCCAGTTCGGAAGTTCCCATGTAGAGAAACTGTGAGATATAAGGGCCAACAGTATCGCCAACAGACGTTCCTCGAAACGCACTTTCGGTCTTCAAATTAACCCGGCGGCGAGCCTGCTGTGCCAGCAGTTCCGAATTCCAACTTAAAAACATCGTCAAAGCAAGCTAAGCCATTGCTACGAGCCCTGCAAAAGATAGCTCCTAAGAAACACACTCAGCAACGTCAGGTTTAGGAACGAGATCAAAGCCTAATGACTGGGCTTTGTGCTGCAAGCGGTTCAGCATCCGCTCTTGATACTTTTGCTCATAAGCGTCAACGCCAGGGTCAACATAGGCGTC
>JBGTGK010000293.1:0-22318 GCA_041746795.1 Phormidesmis sp. | reverse complement strand
CCCACTTGATTGCTCAAGTTGAGCGTTTTCAAAGTCAAATTAATGATGACCCGATTGCTCTAAGTAATCGCCTCTGGGTGACTACCCACCT
The DNA here is from genome assembly GCA_041746795.1 of Phormidesmis sp. GTDB lineage: Bacteria > Cyanobacteriota > Cyanobacteriia > Phormidesmidales > Phormidesmidaceae > Phormidesmis. The sequence goes on along the minus strand of JBGTGK010000293.1, from coordinate 22,227 downwards.
CATACCCGAGGTGGAAGAACTACGGGTCTCAACCTAGACGGGGTTTAGCTAGGTTATTAGGCGGGTTATTAAGGAGCAGTGATTGAGAGCAACGCACCTAGTAATTCTTAAGTATCGTTACTTTTGGTTGCTGATTGTTACTGGCCCTCAGGATCGCGGGGATCGCTGTATTAGTGTTGATATATACGATAGCTAAGGCTCAATTGCCTTCCCTGCTCATGAAAGTTGCACGCAAAAATGGTTTGGGCCAGTCTATTGGTTTAGGACTAATGCTGATAGCTGGATGTGCTGGTCTAATTGCTATGATGTCCTACGCATCTATATAGCCATCAAAATAGCCATCTGATGGCTATTTGTTTCGATCCGTTAGCTATGCGAACTCCTTAAACTAAAGCCGTCTGGGAGAACCCGGACGGCTTTTTTGTCTTCATGGAAGGCTCCGCTGGGGAAGGATGGCAGCCACGAGGGGTACCCCTACAGGCGTTTGGTTAGGGTTTCGCCGTGGGTGTCGGTGCCGCAACTGCTGAGGAGGCTGTGTTCTTTGGCCAAGGTTTGAACACGCTCTGTTTTTCCGGGGCTGGGTCGCCATACTTTGGGATTGTCGTAGGCGTAGTAGGTTTCAACGCCGTCAATGCCTAGTCGTGCCGCAGCTCGAATTAGCGTAACCTCGTCGGTACGATAGCGAACGGGGTGAGCCAATATGGCGATGCCGCCCGCTGCCTGAATAGCCTGAATAACCCGACTTGCCAGACGATCGTCACCTTTTGGAGAAGCGCCCTGTAAGTATGGGGCCATACCCTGATCGCTAGGACGAAAGGCGTAGCCTAAAATATGTACGTCTGTGTCGGCTAAAAAAGAGGTGATTTCAACGCCTGTCCACAGCTTGGGTAGGGACTTTGCGTTGGGTTTACCGTTAGCGTTGCACTTACGGCTCCAGCTAGAAGGGTTGTGCCAGCGCCAATCTTCCATCCACTGCTGAGCCTTACGGTAGCCTTTGACGTTGTGATGGTCAGTGATAGCCATACCGCAGAGACCGATATCTACAGCTTGCACCATTAGCTCTGCGGGGGTTAGTTTCCCGTCAGAGCAGTTGGTGTGCATATGAAAGTTATAGGTTCTCGGGCAGCTTTGCGCATTAATACTCTGTAATACTTCTCTAAGTAGCAAAGAATCCTGCGTTGCTGTCCGATGGGTGGTTTTCTGCGCCGTTTCATGCGTAGAAAACCTATCAGCAGGATTGGCAGACATGGCTGTATAGCACTTATCTATACGATTACATTCACTATACCCAAACTCCTGCCATATGGGGGAACTCTACCTAATGTCAATGACCACAAATCTTGACAGGTGCAACACATCTAGCTTCGTTAAGCGCGCCTTGTTGAGTGCCTTGTCAAGCTGCGTAATTGAACAAAGTATCTAAATATATTCGGGATGGGGTGCGATCGCCCTGAGCATGTCCGTTTTGAAGCAAAAACAGGGAAAGGGCGGCGGCGTATACACGGTCTTGATCCCAGGCGGGATGTGTATCAATAAAGCCCTTGAGAGATTCGTGAAGTTCTTCAGGAATCTCTGCCAGGATGCTCACGGTTAGTTGCATTAAGAGCCTCTAGGTAGTCACTGCGCTGAGCGGCAGCGGTGGAACCATTCTGGGGGTCTGAGGGTAGGGTTTGTCAATGATAAAAAAACTTGGAGTAGCGCCTTTCTCTTGAGGGCTGATAACGATAAGTTAGGGATTCCGAAGCTTTTTTGTTTTATAACTTTACTTAAATATCCAATTTTCTCATATTCATAGGGGCTTCTCAGTGAAATCCCGAGAAATCGGTGAAGCTACTGGTATTACGTAAAAACCTGTGGAAAACTATCTCTAACCTGTGGAAAACTTTTAGAGAATCGGTGGATAACCTGTGGAAAGCTTTTTGAGAAGATTAAAAAAACGCGCCGAGCGGATTGGCTCAATAGGTCAAAAATGATTGACTTTTGGGGTTGCGCTTGGCGGCGTTTGCGTTTATGTATAATCTCCCAAGCCTATTACTTTCAAGGGGTTTCGGTTTTAATCTTCGTTTAACGCTAGAATGATTTGCCATGGAAGCAAGCCCCTGTTGGGTTCAGTTAAGATCTGAGCACAAGCTTAATTTTTGCCCTAGTTGGGTCGTCCCTCCTCGCCAGTGGGCCACAAGCAGATCTTGGCTTGTAACCTGGGGAAAACTTTTTGCCATGACACTGACTCACGTAAGTATCGTTGGTACCACCCCTTGCTTGTTTTTGACTATAGCGATTGGCTAGAAGTGAAGCCCTAGAATCTGTATCGGGGTGCTTGTCCGATCGTTGAAGTTGGAATCAAAACTTGATACGCTCAGTCTCCGGTAAATTTTTAGGTCACTGCTTAAATGAAACGTTTTGCGACCTGCCGTCGCCGCGCTGCGATTTCTGGAATATGTAGCCTGCTGCTGCTCTTCTCTTTGGGCTGCACACACTCTGAATCTACTTCTAAAGCCAATTCTGAAGCTACGGCTGATTCTGCCGCTGGCGGGCAATCCTCTCAACCGCTTTCGGTGGGTGCGATTCCCGATCAGGATCCTGAGAAGCTTCAGCGCCTGTACAGCAAGCTAGCTGATTATTTGAGCGCGGAACTAGGTGTGCCCGTTGAATACCAGCCTGTTACGGACTATGCTGCGGCTGTGACTGCGTTCAAGGTAGGCGATCTGGATTTGGTTTGGTTTGGGGGGCTTACGGGCGTACAGGCGCGGCTACAGGTACCGGGTGCCGATGCGATCGCCCAGCGAGACATTGATGAGAAATTTCACAGCATTTTTATCGCTAACGCAGCGAGCGGCCTGACCCCTATTAAAACTCTGGACGGGCTCACTAGCCTCAAAGGAAAAACGTTTACCTTTGGCTCAGAGTCTTCTACATCAGGGCGGCTGATGCCCCAGTATTTCTTAAAGGAAGCCGGGGTCAATCTGGATGATTTCAAGGGCAAACCAGGCTTTTCGGCCTCTCATGACGCCACGCTTAAGCTAGTGGAGGCAGGTAGCTTCGACGCGGGTGTAATAAACGAGCAGGTGTGGCTAGATCGCGTTGCTGCTGGTGAAGTGGATGAAAGTAAGGTGAAGGAAATCTGGCAGACGCCTGCTTACTACGACTATCACTGGGTGGTCAATAGCGATAAGCTAAACAAGCAGTATGGCGAAGGGTTCACCGACAAAATCCAGGCTGCCCTGCTGAAATTGGACGCGAGCAATCCTGAGCAGGCTGAAATTTTGGAGCTGTTTGGCGCTAAGAAGTTTATTAAAACCAAAAACGACAACTACGCCCAAATTGAAGCGGTAGGCCGTGAGATTGGCAAAATTAGCAAGTGACTGTGACCGTTGACCCATGGCTGTTTCTGCCCTAGCGCTTAATAGTGTCACCTGCCGGTTTGGCTCAGTGGTGGCGTTAGATGCAGTGAGCTTACAGGTCGCCCCCGGAGAGCGTGTTGCTTTAGTTGGCCCTAGCGGTGCAGGCAAAAGCACCTTATTGAGCTTGCTCAATGGCTCACTGACGCCCATGAGTGGTGAGGTGCAGGTGCTGGGCAAACCGTTGGAAAGGCTTTCTACCCGTCAGCGACGACAGCTACAGCGACAGGTTGGCACCGTTTATCAGCAGCACAATTTAGTTGCAAATTTGAGCGTTATTCACAACGTTAATGCGGGTCATTTGGGCCGCTGGCCGCTGTGGAAGGCGATGTGGTCTTTGGCGTGGCCGCAGCAGGTTTCGGTAGCGCGTCAGGCACTGGCTCAGCTGGGTTTGGCTGATAAGCTATATGCCCGAACTGAGCGGCTTTCTGGCGGGCAGCAGCAGCGAGTTGCTTTGGCCCGCGTGCTGGTGCAAGACCCGGCGATTGTTTTGGCAGATGAGCCAGTGGCGAGCGTTGATCCGGCGCGATCGCACGACATGATGAAATTACTCTGCGAACTGGTTAGCAGCCTGGGTGAAAATAGAACGCTGCTGATCAGCCTGCACGATGTGGCGCTGGCAAAGGCTTACTGCGATCGCATCATCGGCCTTCGCCAAGGACATATTCTGTTCGACTTACCTAGCGAAGCCGTTACTGACGAACAGCTTACTCGCCTATACGCGCTGAAAGTCAATGCTGTTTGACTCGGTGAAATCTGACAAGCCGTTGTTGCAGCCGCGTTCTGAAAGGCTATTTTCTCGCAGATGGATAGCGCTGTGCCTGTGGATAGGACTCGTCTGCTGGGCGCTGTGGCTATCCGGCGCGGGCCGTGAGCCAATTGTGAACTGGGCAGGCCTGCCGCTGATGGCTCAGTTTTGGGCGGCGATGTTTCATCCGGCGGTAGACGGCGAGTTTTTACAGGTAGTTGCTAGTGCAACAGTCACAACGCTGGCTTTCGCGGTATGTGGTACTGCGCTGAGCTTAGTAGTTGGCCTGATAGTCGGCATTTTCTGCTCGTGGACGTGGTGGCGAGTTTGCTGGCCTGGCAAAGTTGGCTATAGCCTGTGGCTAGGCTTGCGCGGTCTGCTCGTGATTCCTCGGGCAATTCATGAGCTGATTTGGGGCCTGCTGCTGCTGAGCATATTAGGGCTAGATCCGATGGTGGGTGTTTTGGCGATCGCCATTCCCTTCGGTGCCATTACTGCCAAAGTATTCTCTGAAATATTAGACGAGACGCCCGCTGCGCCCTTAAACGCGCTCATCAATAGCGGGGTAAAACCGGGAACTGCCTTTATTTATGGCCTCTTGCCTCAGGCCTTGCCAAACCTGATTTCCTATAGCTTTTACCGCTTTGAATGTTCTTTGCGCTCAGCAGCCGTTTTAGGCGTCATTGGCGCTGGCGGGCTAGGCTATCAGATTTTTTTGAGCCTACAGTCACTGCGCTACGAGCAGCTTTGGACAGGCTTCTACGCCTTAATTGTGTTAAATGGGCTAGTCGATCTTTGGAGCGGCTGGCTGCGGAGGCGCATGGGATTCCTCAGCCGCCTGGATCTAGGCCGAACGGCTCCAAACAGCCAAAAACCAGTACGGCGGGCACCCGAAACTTCTCTAAAACACAGTCTGCCGATATGGCTTTCCTGGGGCGTGATCGCTCTATCTGTCCCCATCTGCTTTGCCTATCTAAATATTGACTGGAGCCGCTGGGGGAGAGCGCGATCGCTCCTGCTCGAAATCACCACTCAAATTACACCCGACAAGGTTCTCCCCAACTTCTCCTTCTCACTCATCCCGCTATCGCTACAAACCGTAGCCATGTCAGTTCTCGCTATCACCCTGGCAGGCATCGGCGGCATCGCCCTTTCCTTCCCCGCCGCGCAAAACTTCTTTCTCCCCGGCGGCCTCTTGCGTTCAGTTGGTGAAGCCAGGCATTGGAGCAGCGGCCATATTGCCATGCTGGCCTCTAGGCTATTTTTGCTAGGCGCACGCGCCATCCCGGCACCGATTCTGGCGCTCGTCATTTTGTACGGAATGTTTCCCAGCATTTTGCCAGGGGCGCTGGCCCTGGCGATCCATAACTTTGGGGTTTTGGGGCGGCTGATGGCCGAGGTGAATGAGAATTTGCCCGATGGGCCGGTGCGGGCGCTGCGATCGCTCGGAGCCTCCAGCGGTGGCCTCATTTTCTACGGTATTTTACCCAGCAACCTGGCGCGATTTTTATCGTATATCCTCTACCGCTGGGAAGTGTGCCTGCGAGAAACCGTTATCGTCGGCCTTGTCGGTGCGGGCGGGCTAGGACGGCTGATCACCGAACAGCTCAGCAGTTTTGACTACAGCGGTTTGGCGGCAACGCTGACCGTTTTTATTCTGCTGACGATTGCGGTGGATTTTGTCAGCGGGTGGCTGCGAGCTACTGTCCGCTGATTCTGGTTCATCAGACGATTCAAACAATCAGACGATCCGAAATATGGGGAAGAGACGCGGTAGTGATTAAATAAAGGACTAATAATTTTTTTAGGTGGGGCCGTTTGAGATAGGGCGGCGCTCAGAGGGAAAGGTAAGGACTTTGGGGAAGCGATCGCTCGCAGGAATCGCAGGAATTGTGGCAGCCGCTACCCTGTTAAGCAAAGTATTTGGCCTGCTACGAGAGTCGGCTAATGCAGCCGCTTTTGGTACTGGGCCTGTGGTCGATGCCTACAACATTTCATATGTGGTACCTGGCTTCTTACTGATTCTGCTCGGCGGCATCAATGGCCCCTTTCACAGCGCCATTGTCAGCGTGGTATCCAAGCGCAAACGAGAAGAGATTGCGCCTATTGTCGAGACGGTCACGACTTTAGTTGGCATCGCTACGGTTGTGATGACGATTGCCATCATCATTTTTGCCGCGCCGATTATAGACCTATTTGGGCCTGGCTTTCAGCTGACAGACGTGGGGATGCAGAGTCGGGCGATCGCGATTACGCAGCTGCGAATTATGGCTCCCATTACTATTTTTGCCTGCCTTATTGGCATTGGCTTTGGGACGCTAAATGCCGATGACCAGTACTGGCTACCGTCAATTAGTCCGCTGCTCTCTAGTACTACCGTAATTGCTGGATTAGGTATTTTGTGGCTGGTAGTGGGCGATCGCATTAGCGACCCTAGCTACGCGATCACGGGTGGCATGGTGCTCGCTGGCGGTACTTTGGTAGGTGCAATATTGCAGTGGCTAATTCAGGTTCCTGCCTTGTCAAAGTCTGGCCTGGGTCGCCCACGCTTACGGTTCGACCTCAAAAATTCGGGCGTACGCGACGTTCTAAAAGTATTGATACCGGCGACTTTTTCGTCCGGTACCATGCAAATCAATGTCATCACCGATCTGTCATTTGCAACGCTCATCCCGGCTACAGCGGCTGCGTTAAATTTTGCCAGCCTGCTAGTATTAGCGCCCCTCGGTATTGCTTCTAACGTTGTTCTAGTGCCGTTTTTCCCGATCTTCTCTCGGTTGGCCGAACCGTCTCAATGGCCTGAACTTAAGCAGCGAATTCGTCAAAGCCTTGTTTTGATAGCGCTGACTATGCTGCCTGCTAGCGCCTTGATTATTACATTAGCCAACTCTATTGTGACTGTTGTCTATAAGCGCGGTGCCTTCCAAGCGGAGTCTGTGCAGCTAGTAACTGTTATGTTAATTGCCTACGCTGTGGGCATGTTTGTTTATCTGGCACGAGACGTTATGGTGCGCGTGTTTTACGCGCTCGGCGATGGTCAAACTCCTTTTAAGATCAGCTTGGTGAATATTGGCGTCAATGCGGTTTTAGACTATGTGTTTTTCAAGCTGATGGGGCCAGCGGGCCTGGTCGTTGCGACTATCGGGGTGAACGTTGTTTCTTTAATAGCGATGACCTATTTGCTCCATCGCAAAATAGGTGGATTACCGATTGCTGAATGGACACGTACGCTTTCTACAATTCTGGGCGCTAGCTTTGTGAGCGGGGTTTCCTGCTGGCTAACCCAGGGCGGGCTGGCTAGCTTTATGGGCACAGAGGGCTTTGTTGTAAATATGATTCAGCTATGTGTGGCAGGCCTGATGGGGATTGCTACGTTTGCTTTGCTAACGATAGTGCTGGGTATTCCTGAGGCAGGGCTGTTGGCTCAGCGTATTCGTCAGAAGCTCGGTCGTTAGGCATCAGGTTTCTTTTTGCCAAACGGTGATGATTTCGTCGGCGCTAGCGGTGATCAGGGTTTGGCCGTTGGCAGAGAAGGCGATCGCCACAATCCCCCAATCGTGAGTGAGCTTAGCTACGCATTCGCCCGTTGACAGCTGCCAGATCGTGAGAACGCTGTCTTCGCTGCCAATCGCGAGATAGCCATCGGGGCTGAGTGCAAAGGCGGTAATGGGATAAGGGGATTGATAAAAGTTTTTAGGCGGGCTGAAATTGAGCTGCTCGTCAAGGTTGTATAGCTGAACTAATCCGGCAGTGGTGGCGACGACAAGCCGCTGAGTAGCGGGGTGAGCGGTGGGTGTGTGAAGGGCTAGCGCGATCGCGCCTTCACTTTCTTCCGGCCTTTTGAACCAGGATTTGTGACCTGCTTTTTTGTTGAGGCTAATGGTTTTCGCAAGCTGTGGCCCCGCCTGTGGTCGGCATCGCCATAGCTTAACCGTGCCATCGCTACTTGCACTGGCTAGAACGTCTTTTGGGCCGTCTTTTGGCCCGTTTTCTGGCCCGTTTTCTGGCCCGTTTTTTGGGCTAGAGAGGGTGATCGCATTTACCCGCTGCTGATGCTGGGCCAGCTCATAAGCGGGCATGAGCGTGTCGATATCCCACAGCACAATTTTACCGTCGCTGTTAGGGCTAATGAGCGTTCTGCCGTCAGTGGTTACCTTCAGGTCAGTGGGTAGCCAGCCAGCAGTCAAAGTGTTCAGCAAGCGGCGTTCGGCGGTGTCCCATTCCTTGAGGGTGCCATCATTGCTAGCGCTATAAAGCGCTCTGCCATCGGGGTGAAACGCTAGGGCGGTAACGCTAGCCGTGTGCCCATCGCCCATAATTCGCCGTCGCTGAAAGGTATGAAGGATCTGACCGCTAGGAAGATGCCACAGCCGAATGCTGCCGTCGGTACCTGCGGTCGCAAAGATGGGATGGCTGATGGCGATCGCCTGCGTTATCCCAATTGGCTCCGTAATTCGATAGCGCCGCTGCCACTTCTGCACCACAGCATTAACAGGAGTAATCGCCGGTCGTACTGTCTGCTGAGATAGCTGAAGAACCTTTCTCAGCGGCTTGATAGAATTTTTAGCGCGAGTTAAGAGCTGCTTGGAGACATGGCTCAGCGGATCTTGCGAAAATTGCAGGTCGAGAGCGACTTGATCCATGCTTTCGTAGCGGTGCTGCAAAGATCTGTCCACCATTTGATCGAGCACTTGGGCAAAGCGCGTTTCGATCGGCTGAGGCAGATAGTCTCGCCACACCCAGCGGTCTTCAGCGGCAGAATAGAGTGAAAAAGGATGAATGCTGGTGAGCAGGTACAGGCAAGTAATTCCCAGGCTATAGATGTCGCTGGCAAAGGTGGCTTGGCCCATAGACTGCTCGGGTGCGGCATAGCCAGCGCTGCCAATGACCGTTTTTGCGGGCGCTTGGCGTACCCATTTAGCTGCGCCAAAGTCTACCAGCGTCGGCAGGCTTTTGGGCTTTTCGCCATCCACAATAATGTTGGCGGGCTTGATGTCGCGATGAATGATGTCAAAGCTGTGAACATATTGCAGCACGGGTACCAGGTCAGAAAGGAGCGATCGCACCTGCCCCTGCGTCCAAGGCCCGTCTGTCTCTATGCGCGCTTCTAAGCTGTCACCTGGAATAAACTGCTGAACCAAAAACTGGCCCAGCTCAATATCTATAGCTTCTATCAGCCTGGGGATTTGCGGATGTTCTCCCAGCCTGCGCAGCCGGTCGGCTTCTGCTTCAAACCCATCTACCGTCCCAGAACTGGCCTCCGAACCGGTTTCCGAACGACGGTAAATTTGTTTGACGACACAGCGATCTCCGGCGGTATCTGTCGCTAAAAACGTGCGACCAAAGCCGCCTTGACCCAGCAGTGAATGTAGCCGATAGCGTCCGACGAGATTTAACGCGGTGCCACAGGCTTGGCAAAAGTTAGCGGATGGCGCATTCTGCGGCGATGGACACACAGGATTAGGACAATAGGCCATGACCTCAGGTTCGCCGCTAAAGGTCTGCTCCAAATTGTCTGCGGCTCCTTTCTTGAGGCGTTTTATAAAAGTTTATCTTGTACTTGCTTTGCTATGAGGGCAGGCCACTGTATCAGGTGATTACGTCATCAGGCGATTACGTCGGAATGGCTTCTCCGGGTCGTAGCTTTGCCCATTTGCCCATTTCAGCGGTAAAGCTATCGCAGCCAACCACGTCATACTCAGAGCCAAAGTCATTACCTGTAATAATTTCATCGCCCCTAATAATTACCTTGGGCGGCGTGATGTTGACGTTGATGGTGGGATTGTTGGGCTCGAAAGTGGGCACGTCGGTTAGGTGTGGCTGCTGGTGCTGCCCTTCTACCGCATGGTAAGTAACGCAGCTATCGACGTACTGGCAGTTCACGCAAATACACATGGGGCCAAACCTCCGTGTTGGGGTGGCTTTTTTCAGTTGCTTTTTTCACTGTAGCGTAAGATTTTTAAGTCAGCAGCGCCCTCTCTTTATATTTATTGTTTATGTCTCCCTTTGCGCCTGAAACCTGGCCGTTTTCACTCGACTTGCTACCTGTGAGTGCCTATTTAGTGGGGGGTAGCGTGCGTGATCAGCTGCTTGGCCGCGAGGCTTCCTACCTCGACTTAGATTTTGTCCTGCCCGAGCGAGCGATAGAGACGGCTGATGCGATCGCCAAATCCTGCCATGCTGGCTTTGTTGTCCTAGACGCACAAAGGCAGATTGCCCGCGTGGTCTTCGATCAGGTGACGGTAGATTTTGCTCAGCAGCAGGGGGAGAGCCTTGAGGCTGATTTACGCAGGCGAGACTTTACGATCAATGCGATCGCCTACCACCCTCACCAGCGGTCAATCTTCGATCCATTAGGCGGTAAAGCCGACCTCACCAACCAAACAATTCGAATGGTGAGCTATGAAAACTTGCGAGCAGACCCGCTGCGGCTAATGCGGGCCTATCGTCAGGCTGCTCAGCTCGGCTTTGCGATCGCGCCTGATACGCACTCGGCTATTCAACAGCTCGCTCCTCAGCTACAAAATGTGGCTATGGAGCGCGTTCACAGTGAGCTTGATGCGCTGCTTAGTGTACCTGCTAGCGATGTATTGCAAGACTTGCTGCAAAGTCAGCTTTTACAATTCTACCTACCCCATTTCACGGCTGAGAGCGTTGCGCAAATAGCTGCGATTGATAGCGCGCAAGCTCAGCTTCAGCAAATTTTGCCAGGCTATGCTCAGAGTCTGCAAGGCTGGCCAAAACCGGTTGCCGCTGGCTTTCATCGTAGCTGGATAAAAGCGGCTAAGCTGAGCCGTTTGGTGGGCGCAGAGGTAGCGACTGCTCAGGCTGAACTAGACGCGCTTAAGTACAGCCGCAGCGAGGCGCAGGTGGTGCTGACTTTGCTTAAAGCGCAAAGTGATATTGAGGCGATGCGCCAGGGGGCGTTGTCGCAGTTCCAGCAGTTTTTCCTGTTCAAGCTAGTGGGGGAAAGCTTTCCGGCGGTATCGCTGCTGGCGCTCTCACAAGGGGTAGACTTGGCCGTGCTGCAACCGATAATTTCGAGATTTTTAGACCCTGAAGATGCGATTGCCCACAGCCGTATGCTGATAGACGGCAACGTATTAATGAGGCAATTAGGGATGAAGCCTGGCCCCGAAATAGGAGCGGCGCTCAGGTCGGTAGAGCGAGCGCAGGCAGAAGGGAGGGTGCGATCATCAGGAGAGGCGATCGCCTGGATATTGAAACAGCAGAGCTACGAATAAAGCCGGACTAATCACTGTGGATTAATCCGGCTTTATGAGCTGAGCTAGTCTTTTAGTTCGGGCTAAAGTTGCCCTACTATCCGTGTCCTCTATAAAGTTGCCAAGCTATGGACTCTCAAAACAGTGAACTACATACAAAGGGACTACATATAAAGAGACTACGCATTCTTAAGCAGGTGCTTAACTAAGTTGTCCTTCACCATCATCTGGCGCATGACTTCAACTACGTACTCCTGGGCTTGCTCTAAGCTGAGGCCCTGAACCTGGTCTGTAAGCACTTTCAGCTTAAACTGCTGCTCCATGCTGAGGTTCCCTGGCATCTGGTCTTTGCCTGATGTGCTCATAATGGTCATTCCTCCAAAAGGTTAGATAGATCAAAAGGTTAGATAGATCTTGCAAGGTTAAACAGATCTTGAGCTGTAATCTTGAGCCGTTAAGCCCAAAAGCTGAGGGTTCCCCTACTTCGCTAGCTTTGTAAAAACAGCAAAGGCAGAACTAACTGCAATTAATGGAATTTTAGCTTTGATGCACAGTATCGTCAAATTGTAACAAATTCGGTAACGGATGTTACGTAAGTTAACTTTCAAACGTTCGCTTAATCATCCCGACCCTTCGGTAAACACTCAATAAAAGCGTTAGGAAACCCTGTGAGCTGCGAATTAATAAGCTATATAAATATTTTAGTGACCGCTTTTATGGCCCGAGTCATCCGGAGGAGGTCTTAAAGGTTCAGTAGGCATCTAACTAAAGAGTGAGTTCACTGCGAGCAAAATAACAAACGGCCACATAGTAAGCGATCAAAGTGCTGTGGAAGCCACTGTTGACTGCTGTTGCTCTGCTTTAGCAAGTGTTGAAGTGAGCGCTATAGTATTTAAGGCGTCAGCATTGACCTTTTGGTGCTGAGGCTCTCTTTAACGACAGCTTATTAACAGCACTTTAAAGGTGACAGGAAAATTTAACGGTAACGGGTCGGTATGAACGTAATGGAGTTTTTCCAGCAGAGTGCTGGGCAGTGGCAGTCTCAGCGCACCACTCATCACCTGCCCTTTCGTCGAGCTGAGCTAGGCGGCTCAAACATTTCGGTTGAAGCACTGCCTGCGGACAACGAAAACGTGATTAGAATTTGCGAAATGCATGAGGTTGATCCGAGCACGGCAGTCGGTGGGGCTTACGTGCAGTGGAATGGCGAAATGGCCTGGGATAAAGAAGACGAAAATCACCAGGGTGAAACCGTTTTTGCGCTGGTACCTGATGAAGACAATCCGCAGACAGGTAATTTGCTGCGCGAACGAGGCTATGCCGAAATTGTGCCGGTGATTGGTCGCTATGAAATGGACTCGGAGAACGGTTTAGTGCTGACGACTGATTACGAAACGATGAGTTCTATTGAGCGCTTTTGGTTTCCGAGCCCTGACTTACGGATGCGCACTAGCGTGGTGAAGCGCTTTGGTGGGCTGAGTACAGCGTCTTTTTGTGCGGAGTCGCGGATGGAAACGGTGCCAGAGCAGCAGAAGGACGATAAGGCGGCGCGTGAAGCCTTTGATGTGGGCTCACAGTATTCATCATTTGGCTGGTAGGTAGGCCGGTCAAATCATATATAAAACGCATTTCGACTACGCTCAATGCTCGGCCCACTGTTTTCAGAGGGCTGAGCTTAGTCGTCCGCCTTAGCGTTCCGTAGGAATAGCCCGACTGCTGAAGTAAGGTTTAATTGCATTGACGCACATAGGCTAATTTTCACAGTTGAATTTCGTTGTCAAAGCGACTGACTTTATCAAACTCAAAGGGGCCTGCAATTGAGCCCCAGAGTAGCTCGTCTGTTTTAGGGTCGCGGCCTCGGTCGTAGCTGGTCATGTGGTCTGCGGTGACGATGAATTCGTTATCTAAGTAGGTGTTCAGGCCGTTACGCACAACCATGCACTTCTTGCCGGGTTCTACTTTGCCTACAAAGCTGTCGCCTGTATAGTTCACCAAGATGTCGCAGCCGCCCATGGGTTCTAGATCGTCGGGAGTGAGCGTGAGGAGCTGTTGGGGGTTGCGCGCCGCCCCCACAAACCTTTCCTCATCCTTTACCTTGTAGTTCTCTAGCAGCACATCATTCTCTCGCTGAATAAAGTGCAGCACGCGAACCCGGTAAGGCTTATGCAGCTGAAAATAGTAAGCCTGCTCCAAATAAAGGCTTATACCCGACTGAAAACCCTTTGGCAGCGGTCGCATACACACCTGAATATGAGCAAAAAAGGGCGGATTTTCGATTGCCTGGGGCTGGTTGCTAAAGTCGGCGGCCATCCAGCGGGTGAGCTTAACCGCGTCGGTAGAATGAGGCATGAGCGTATAGGAAAAAACAGCTTAAGTTGTATCGGATGATTAAAGTTTACGGGATAGCACTGCTGCTTTAGCACGCCTTTTAGAACTAGTGCTAGAACCCGCTCTAGTATCACGGGCTTTTTGCTTTAGCATTAAAGGACGTAGCGCCGATCAACTGTTTTTTGAAGTGTTTTTTGAAGCGATGACGTCAATCAGGCAAAATAGAAGCAGGTGTTTGCCAAAATTAGACACTTGCCGAGATTTGAATACCGAAACTTAAATGCCGAGACTTAGATACAGAGGGGCTTGCTAGCAAAAATGATTCAAGAAGTGCGCAATAGCTCCCTCCGCGAACGCCAATATCCCACCATTTGCAAGCTGGCTAACACCATCGAAAGCTTTTGGCAAGAGCAGCTAGTGCTGTCTGCCTACGTAACACCTAGCGACTTAGGCTACGTAGAAGGCTCTTTAGAGGGCGAAAGGCTGACCATCGAAAACCACTGCTATCAAACGCCTCAGTTCCGCAAGCTGCACTTAGAGATAGCCAAAGTTGGCAAAAATCTGGACATTCTTCACTGCGTGATGTTTCCACGCCCTGAGTTTAATCTGCCAATTTTCGGCGTAGATATTGTAGCGGGCCGAGGCCAAATTAGTGCCGCCATTGTAGATTTGTCACCGGTATCGAGCGATCGCTCCCTCCCTAACCCCTACGAAAAACGCCTGAGCCAGCTGCCTGATGCGATATTTGGTGAGCCCCGAGAACTGCCTGCCTGGGGCAAAATTTTCTCTGACTATTGCTTGTTCATTCGTCCGGCCCCTTCAGAAGAAGAGGCTTTCGTTCATCAGGTTGCTCAGTACCTGTCTATTCACTGTCAGCTCGCCTGCGAGGCCAAGCCAGTGAGCGCCAGTGAGTCAGCCGTCATTTTGGCAGGGCAGCGCCACTACTGCTCGCAGCAGCAAAAAAACGATAAAACCAGGCGAGTCTTAGAGAATGCGTTTGGAGAGCAGTGGGCCGATCGCTATGTGAGAACAATGCTATTTGACGCGTAAATTATTTGATGTGTAGATTATTCAATGCGTAGCAGCCGTGACGTAATCTGAGAAAATTTAGACATCACATACCCGATTTAATATGAGTAGCCCTGCCAGCAGCCAACCTGCCTTGCTTTCTCAGCCAGCCGCCGATGCTCTGATTGTAGACGTTCAAAAGCAGCAGGCGGCAGGTGCTTTCGATGTCCATGACGAGTCGCTAATCAGGCAGCTCGTAGAAGGCTTCAACGATACGCGAGGCATGAAGCGACTGGCCTTTGCCGAGATATTAGGCAAGGTAGGCAAGCCTGCGACGCCTGCGCTGATAGAGGGATTAGCTCACCACGAAAACCCGACCGTGCGGCGGGCCTGCGCTAAAACCATGACCCTGATTGCCGACCGGGCAACCATTCCAACCTTGGTGCATGCTCTCCTGCATGATGAAGATACCGTCGTGCAGGGATCGGTGGTTGGTGCGCTGGCTGTTATGAGTGAAGCTGCGGCCCCGGTGCTGCTGAAGATTATCAGCTCATCCGACTATCCTGACAGCTCTAGAGGGCTAGCCACTTGGGGGCTGTCTTTGGTTGGCGAGGCGGGCGCAGATTACTTGTATCAGGCTGTGGATGCTGAGCAAGCAGAGGTGCGTAGCGCTGTGGTGGGAGCGCTCACCAGCCTGGTGCAAGAGGAGGAAGATCCAAAGGCGCTGAATGAAATTTTAAGGGCGCTCAAAGATTTGTCGCCGATGGTGCGCTCTGAAGCAGCAGCAGCGTTAGGAAAGCTGAGTGATGCGACAGTGGTGCCTCAGCTGTCGACGGTACTAGATGATGAGGATGGAGACGTGCGAAAGACGGCGGCAATGGCGCTGATGAAGATTGGGGATGGGGGCGCGATCGCACCTCTAAAAACCTCCTTAGATAAAGAAGTCGACGACACCATTCAGCCCGTATTCAAACTCGCCATTTCGCAGCTAGAGAAAAAGCAAGCAGAAGCCGACGACGGCTGGGACTAGCAGCTATTTTCAGAACTTAGACAATACCCAGATCCTGATCAAGATTGGTTTATCTGGCACTGCCTTTAGCATCACCAAGAGCCATCATTTGCTCTAACCTTGGTAGGGCACTTTCGGCGGTTTCGCGGACGTAGCTATCCACCGATTTGTCTTTGATGAGCTCGCGTAAAACATCGACAGCGCGGGGGTCGCCAATGGAGCCTAAGGTGTTGGTGATGGTGAGGGTGATCGCAACATTATCCGTCGTCTTCAATACCTCCAACAGTGTCTCTACCGCAGGCACGCCGATCTCTCCTAAAGACATAACCGAAGCAATCTGCACTACCGGGTAGGGATCTTCTAGCGCCTTTCGTAGCGCCGCTATTCCCTCAGACGGGAAGGCACTATCAGGATGGTTCACCGCGATTTGGGCCATAGCCTTAGTGCAGCTGGCCCGCACCGTATCATTTTCACTGTTAAGCATTTGCTCAACAACCGCTGGAATGGCGTCCATGCCAATCGCGCCCAGCGTTTTCACCGCCGCCCGCCGGTAAACAACGTCTTCTTCACCCAGCGCTGCCATCAGGCGAGGAATTGTATTTTCATCGCGGGTTTCTACAATCTCTAATATGGCCCGCTGGCGCATCTGCGGGTTGGGATGCTTAAGCTGTTCAAAAAGAGAATCTGCGGCCATGGTTTTCGTAAAAGCGATAAACAAAAACAACTCACCAAAAGCAACCCCTGGAGAGCCTCTAGTAATAGGGTATCAGCCAGGGGCGTTTAGTCTTTTAAGCTTGAGCAACAGTCTAAACTTTAACGCTCAAGCTCCAACGCTCACTTAAGAGAGAGAGTTGATCACGTAGTCGAGCAAAGAACGGAACTCACTGAGTGCCTGAGGAGACATGTCACGAGGCGCACAGGCGCGATCGCGAGTGTGCTGCATAGCCGTTACATAAGGTGCGGTAGGTAGGTTCAAAGAACGATACACTTCACGCGCACCGGCAATGCCCCACTCATCCAAAGGACCTGTGCCGCCAACTACCAGGCAGTAGTTGATCAGGCGGAGGTAGTGCTTGATGTCGCGCAGGCACTTGTCTTGCTTGCCCTGGTTGCCACCCGCTTCACCGTCATTCTTGAGGTAGGGGTACTTTTTAAAGGCAGCGTCATAAGCTTCTTGAGCAACTTGGTCGATACCAGAGTTAAGCTTTTCAGCAGCTTCGAGGCGAGCAGAGGCCCGCTGCAAACCGCCTTGAACGGCCTGCAAGTCGGCGGTAGCAGGGAAGCGACCGGCTGCATCAGCCGAAGCGATCGCAGCAGTTACAACTGATTTCATGATTTATTTTTTCCAAAGTATGTTTGATCGATTAACAAAAAGTTAAATGTTGATGTCGCAAAAAGGTCAAACTTAACCGAGTGCAGACACAACGCGATCAAAGTAGCCAGCAGCTTCAGAAGCTAGAGCAGAGCAGTCGCCCTGTTGAGCTTCGTTCTTGTTGTAGCGAGAACCGCCACCTTCGGGGGTGTTAGTACCCTTCAGGTGAGCGATGCTGGATGCCTTCATGATGTTAACTGCGCGAGCAGAAGAACCCGTGGGCACGCCCAAAGCAGAGTAAGTTTCTTTCAGACCGTTCAAGCAACGATCGTCAAGGACAGAAGCGTCACCTGCAAGCAAAGCGTAGGTCACGTAGCGCAAGATGATTTCACCATCGCGAAGGCAAGCAGCCATGCGACGAGTGGGATAACAGTTACCACCAGCTTGAATCAAGCCAGTGTTCTCACAAATCATGCCGGAAACCGCGTCAGAAACGATGCAGCTAGCGTTAGAAGAAATAGCGTTTACAGCGTCCAAGCGCTTGTTGCCTTCAGCAACAAAGCCCTTTAGAGAATCGAGGTCACTACCACCGATAGTAGCGGTCTTAGAATCAGCCAAAACAACGGCTCTAGAGAAAGCGTCAAGCATCAAGCTCTCCTTTTTCGTAATACAGCAGCTGGCTTTTGTGCCAGTGAATACAGAATAAAAGATGTCGCGCCGCTCAGTCTTGTTTATGAAAAACAAAGCAACAATCCGTTACAAGGCTTTCTGCCAGAGCGCCCAGACGCCCTGCAACTAAAGGCATTTGGGAATATCATAAACCCTGATCCAACGTGGGAATTTCGCAACATCTCTTAATGTTTGTTGTTTGTTAACGGTTTTTAGCCGGGTTTTTAGCCAGGTGTTTAGTAGAGCCGACGACGCCATTTGTTGAGCTTGTACTCGGCAATGGACGATTGCGACCTAGCCGACATCAGCTCACCTTGCAATTGCTCAATCATGTCAGCCTGCTCAGTCACCTGGCGCTCCATCGTAGACACCCCCGTAGACACCTTACCTGTAAAGGTTGATGGGGCGGCATAAGGGTCTACCACTGCTGCTGAAGAACGCTGGCCCTTGCTGAGGATAAATGCACCCATATTAGAGAGCGCATTCAGGTCATTGATTTGCTTTTTCAACTGCTCGATTTGCTCAGCTTGCGCCCTGGCCTTAACTGCTAGCTCAGAATCGTCCATTCCGGTAAAGGAAGATGGGCTATTGGCCGCATCGTCAGCGGTTTGTGTAGGCTCCCCTGTATTTGCCCGAGCGAATACTGAACGCAGCAAATCCTCAGTGGTTTGGGAGCCGCCACTGCTCTGGCGACTGCTAGCTCCCGATGGCGATATGACGGAACTTGCCCGCCCTGATAGCAGCGTTCGATTAAGCCGCGCAGGGTTGTTGGCTGTGACATTTTTATCGCTGCTAGAGGCCCCTCTCAGCAGCGGAAAAATGTGAGTAAAGCCCACTAGCCGGGTACCTGTCCTGGTCTTATAGCCTCGGTAGTAAGGCACCGTGTCCGCTCCAAATGCCTGGTGGTACTCATCGCTATCGAGATATGAATCGATGTCGGCCTCATATCCGGCGCTGTCTAAAATGGCGCTGTGTGCAGCAATTTCAGCAACGCTCTCGGGTGCCCGACCTAGGAAATGCTTGAAGTTGAGTTCAGTTAAGCGATTGCGAGAACCATTTTCAAAAAAACGGCTGCGGTACAGATCAGACTTTGCAACCTCTCGAATGAACTCCACTACGCTTAGCTCACCCTGTCGAAAGCGCGATTCGGGTGTCTGCTGACGCTCGCTTTCCATCACATAGGCGTTGCCTAAAATCTGTTTGTAAATCGCTCTAATGACAGCGCTGGTCTCATCGGCAGAACTTGATGGCCAGTGGCGAATAGGCGAAGCTTCATCAAAAGCGGCTACGCCTAGCCTCATGTCAGGATTTACAACAGGATTCACAAAGGTACTTGGCATCACAGATGTCCTCGTTACGTTATGGGCAGTTACTATGCCTCATCTTAGGAAGATTGATCCCCAGCAAATTTTAGGAATTGTAAAGCCGCGTAGATTGAGGTGGGCTATTCGCGTTCATCGAAGCGAGTGCGAAAGCTGCCGTACTTAATCCAGTACTGGTTGAGCTGGTGGTGAGGCGTATGCAGGCTTGCTTTGGCCTGATAGAGCAGCACGCGGCGATGGTCGCCAATCCAAATTTTTTTGAGCGGTTCTACTGAAATTAGCGTGCCGCCTAAGGCTGCTACGCAAGACTCGAATTTGTCTACTGTCGAATATTCCACCGTTTCAAAAATGAAAAAGTTGCCCGAACAAATTAGGTGGCGGCTGCGAATCCAGGCCTGCATTTTCTTTTGGGCGGGAGGTGGCAGCATCT
The DNA here is from genome assembly GCA_041746795.1 of Phormidesmis sp. Taxonomy (GTDB): domain Bacteria; phylum Cyanobacteriota; class Cyanobacteriia; order Phormidesmidales; family Phormidesmidaceae; genus Phormidesmis. The sequence goes on along the minus strand of JBGTGK010000293.1, from coordinate 2,780 downwards.
CAGGCAGTTCTTTTGGCGGGTCTCTCAAGGTTGGCTCTCAGGTCAGCCGGTCTAACGGCAGCTCGTTCGCGAAGCTTTCGCGCTTTTCAAATCTCAATGCGCCTTCGGTTGATCCCCAAACATGCTCGTGGGTTTCAACATCCATGCCCTGATCCAGGCTGACCCAGGTACTTTCGGTAAGTTCTACCCGGCTAATAAGGTAGGTTTTTTTGCCCTTGCGCGGTATCAGGCAGGCGTTACCGGGTTCTACACCACCAATAAATAGATCGCTATTGTTAGCGTCCCGCCGAAACACCATGGAGCAGCCTGTTCGACGAATGGCAACCTCTGCTGGAATTGTTCTTAGCACGTTTGGGTTATGGCCTGACCCGGCATAGGGCACGCCGTCTTTGAAGCCGTAGTTTTCGATGTAGATGTGGCCATCGCGATCAATGACGCGGTGCAGCCCTTGACGATAGGGGCTCCACAGATCGTAGTCGTATACTTGCTCGGAGTAGAAGCCGATGCCGCCTGGGAAGCCTGAAGCCTCGAAGAAGTCGAACGGCAGCGGGCGAAAAAATATGCGAATGTGGGCAAAGTCGGTGGGGTGCTCGTAAGACTGCTTAAAGTTGCTAAAGTCTCCAGCCATCCATTGAATTAGCGTAATAAAGTCTTGACTTGTCGAGGGTGGCGCAGGCGTGGACACAGTCATGCGGTTGAAATATTAAAGAGGGCTGTTCAAGTTAAAGAGGGCTGTTCAAGTTGATTGTAGTTAATTCAGCGGCATTCGTATCTCAGAGGATAGCGAAGCCGTGGTGACGCCTTTGCCATCGCTCGTTTTAATTAAGGACACGCGAAATCGGAGATTGTCGCTGGCGAACCATATTTTTTCTTCGGCGGCGGCGCGGTCGTAGCCGGTGGTGAGCACAAAGGTGCCGTCTGGATGGATGACGTAATGGCCCGCTGCGGGAATCGTCTCTGCGTAGCCCTGATCGCGCAGCAGCTTGCCACTGTTGCTCTGATCTCTATCATCTGAGCTGTCATCTGAGCGGTCAACTGGGCTGTCCGGTACGGGCACTAGAACTGTCTGGCCCTTAAGCACATCGTCTTCGTTCCAGTCGGTTTCACCCTCCCAGCTCATTTTAAAGGGGGTGGCGATCTCCTGGTGGTCAACGCCCTGGCTTTCACAAAGTGCCAGCACGGCTGGATCGTCTTTTTCTAGCTTTTCGATGGTAATCATCGAGCGAATTTCTTCAAAGTGAGCAAATGCTAGATGATGGGCGCTTCGCTGCGATCGCCAGCGCCCCAAAGAACGCGCCACAAAGGTATCGATATTCATCTCGCCCATTGAATTCACACTTTTATCACTAAGACCTGTTTATTCAATAATCATGCCTTATTTTTTGACCTTGCTTCTAGAGCGCCATTATATAAGGCTCAAATAATCTGGGACATTTGGCTATAGGGTACTCGCACTTGATAATCGCTAGTTTTGAGTACCGACTGCTGACGCATACCCGTAACCCCAATGGTTACCGGGCGGCTTTGATAGTCGCTGAGGCCAGCACTACCAAGGGTTGTCATACCAGACATTGTTTCAATTCTCCAACTTGCTTATCCGACTTGCTTATACGGGCTCAACGCTGACGATGTTGCCGCCAGACTTTTGAATAGAGCGAATTTTGCTCTGTAGCTGAGCGTAGCTAACTTCGTCGCTAGCATTGCTGCGATGGGTTTGGCTGCCCCCTGTGTTGGCTCCTGATACCGCGATGCGGAAGCGTCCGCTCCTGCCGGTTCTACTTCTCAGGCCAACGACCTTGGGCGACTTGATTTTGGTGCCTCGATTACCGGCTACGTCGCTGGTCAGCAGTGACTTTTTGCCAGGGTTGTTGGAGGCGTTGCCGCCTGCGATCGCCAACGTCCGGTTAAAGCTCACGTTCTTAAAGCCCGCTTCGGTCGTTTGTCCTCGTAGGAAGAGAGCCGTGTTCTCCCCAAAGCTCTGCCAGTACTCATTGCTGTCGATGCAAGAATCAATTTCTCCATCGAAACCACGCTCGGCATAAATTGCAGTGTGGTTAGAAATTTCGCTTTGATCTTCTGGGGCGCGGCCCAACAGGTTTTGAAAGTTATTTTCAATTACTTATATCGTTACGGCGACTCAAAAACCGGGCAGGCAACCTTGTAGTCGTATAACTTAGGCCGCACCTACCTCTTTCTGGATAACCGGAGGGCGAACCTCTAAATGAGAAAACGTTTAACTTCTCAATACAGCTTAATAGAAAAATATAAACATAAACAAAAGAGCTGTAACCATTAGCATAAAACCGTTTTAAGCAATTCCAAACTGTAAAAACAGTTTGGAAAACATTCGGTCATTCTGCGTTTGATTTCAGCCCCCGTGAATTAGACGAAAACGACGCTGGTTAGAAATCTCTAAGTAATCTCAGTGATATCGACAATTCTGGCACCGCTACGCTGAATGCGCTGAATCTGAGGCGTCATTTTCCGAGCAGAGACAATGTACTCGTTAAAGCTAACGCGACGAGGGGCATCAAACTTAGCGCTCATGGTGCGAATCTTAAAGCGCTTTTCGGTTACAGAGCCCGCACTAGCAGCAGAGGTCTTAATTTTGTTGGCGCTGTTAGTCGCAATGTCGTACACCAGCCGAGAAGACTTCACTGCACTGCTGACCTGAGCAGGCCCACGGTCTACGGCAAAGTTGCGGTTATAAACGACCTGACTGCGACCGGCTTCGCTCTTCTGGCGAGTGTAAGGAACAATGTTTTCGCCAAAGCTCTCTT
>JBGTGK010000292.1:0-10259 GCA_041746795.1 Phormidesmis sp. | reverse complement strand
CCGCTTGTGGATTACACAACTTTCGGATGAGCCACCGTCGAGGACAAACCAATGAGTTGAGAGCGATGGCGTAGAGAAGAAAAGTTCAGGGTAGGGAGTGTCTGTTCCTGTTGTTCACACTATTTCCGATGAAGTCTAATGCACAGGGACAACTGATTGAAATTCGTCTAAATGTTGCTGACACCCTAGTTAGACCTTGGGTTCATCGATTGGCTCAACTGCTAAACCCAGAGCACGTTGCCGTTAATTTGGGCAAAACTTAGGTAACTAAGGCAATGGTGGCATCAGCTAGCAGATCCCAATCGTCTAAATCATCGGGGGGGATCACTAAGCTACGGACGTTGAAATCCTTTTCAAAGCTAGCTGTCTGCAAGGAAATCAGCGATTTTCCGGTCTCGTCTAGCCCTGGCAAATAAATCAGCAGCGGCGCGTTGATGTAGTCCGACTGAAAGTTTAAAAAATAAGTGTTGGTGGGTGCGCCGACAGAAGGCGCGGTTGTTACTTGGGCCATAGTCATATCTCATTAAAGCAAGAGCGAAGCCTTTTGGGTTAGCTAAACAACAGGGCGTCTATAGAGAAAGCACCGGGGCCGAGAATGGCGATTACGCTCAACATCACCACATATATAAATGCTTTTTCGTAGCTAGGCGGATCGCCCTTACCCAAAGGGCCTTGATATTGCCCCTCAGGAGTTTGAAAGGGATCTTTAGCAACAAAGGGGTGGCCTTTGTGCGCTTCTAAAAGCAAGGCGAACAGCATAGAGCCCAAAATCGCCAGGCTGACTAGAGGGGTGAGGAATCCAGCGATGAGACAAAAGCCGCCCAAAAACATAGATATTGCTGACAAAAAGCAGAGAAAGATCGGCATTCCCATGCCATTTGCCCAGGTGTGCAAATGGGTGATTTTTGGGTAGCCGTGTATGACAAACAGCACGCCTACAGCCACTCGAAACAGCAACAAAGTAATGCCAACTAGCCCACCCGGAAACCCTAGGTAGAAAAAGTCTATGCAGGCAACAGTCCAATCAGGTAACCTGAGCAAAAGGCCGCTCGCTAGGATGAATGCAGCGATCGCGTAAGCCAAATAAATTCCCAGACTAACGCCCATTCGCTTGGCCTCACTATGTCTTCGATCGTCAGATTGACGCAAACTTTTGGAACCTGCATCTTCCTTTAAGAGGGTTTATTTTCAGAACATAACTGTACACCAATTTTCTATCTCCCAGTGGGGTGCTTAAAAAGGAGCCCAATGCGATATAAGATATGTTGGTTTCTCTTATGAGTACGCCGTTATGGTGGGTTTTCAAAAACTGCCGCGCTGGTTGCTTTGGAGCCTTTTGCTGCCGTTAGTGGTTCTGAACGGCTGGGTAGCGCTGAAGATCTTCGAGTACTTTCACTCTTTTTTTACGATCGCGATCGTGGCAACGCTGTTTGCCTTCATTCTTAGCTACCCGGTCACCTGGCTACAGCGCTTTCAAATCTCTCGGGCGGGAGCCGTCGGCATCGTTTTGCTACTGGTTTTGGTAGCTGTGGGGATCGCAGGCGTTACCCTACTGCCGCTTTTGTTTGATCAGGTCGCTCAACTCTCTAAGCGCCTGCCTGAATGGTTTGCTTCTACGACCAGCGAGCTGCAAAACCTGCAAACCTGGGCCACTCAGCGCCAGCTCCCCGTAAACCTTACGAGCCTGGGGGCGCAGTTAGAAAGCCGTCTCTCTAGCCAAATTCAGCAGCTGAGTGGTTTGGTAATTGGCGCATTGCCCAGTGCAATCGCCCATGTTTTAGATATTTTCCTCACGCTAGTACTCACCGTTTACCTGTTGCTCCACGGCCAGAAGGTTTGGGACAGCCTGTTTCGCTGGCTGCCGGTGACCACTGGACAACGGCTCAAGCCCGCCATCTCCGAGAGCTTTCGCAACTACTTCATAAGTCAGGCCGCGATCGCCCTGATGATGGGTACCACGATGACACTCGCCTTCTTAATTATTCGCGTGCCGTTCCTATTGCCAGCACGATAAAAGTACTGCTGGCAGTCCCGCCTGTCAACCATCCTCCAACAGACAAATCCCTAACAGCCAACCCTATAGAAAAACAACAGATAGACAAGCAACAGTTATAAAAAAAGGAGGCGTAAGCAACCCCTATGACATCAGAAACGCTTTCAAGCAAAACTGTCCATCTGCGACGTAACGTGGCCTTAGAAGTCTCCTATAGCCCCCGGCAAGTTCCCACCCAAGCAGCCCCGCCAGCGCTGGTATTTTTGCATGGGGGCATGGGCAATCGCTACAACTGGCGGCCTCAGTACGAATTTGCCCAGGCCAAAGGGTGGGAGGCATTGACCTATGACCTAGCAGGGCATGGAGAGTCGTCGGCCTACAACCGCTACTCGATTGGGCGTCATCGGCGCGACTTGCAGCGGCTGCTAAAACGCTATAGCATCACCTCGCCCGTGCTGTGCTGCCATAGCTATGGCGTGCCAATTGGCTTGGAGTGGGCGCAGCGGCATCCGGTAGCGGGCTTAGTGTTGGTAGCAGGGGGCACGCACGACTTGGCTCCCTGGTGGGAAATTCCACTGATAAAGGCACTGGCGTGGGGCGGACGTCATTTGTTTCACTGGCCCTTGCTACAGCAGGTTACCAAGGCCGTGTCGAGCCAGCAGGATCACGACACGATTGACCGCTTTTTAAGCGAAAGCCCCGTGCCGACCACAGCAGCGCCCTACGAAGCGCTCGAAATATTTTGGGACTACAACTTTTTTACCCGCCGCCGTCCCCAAAAGCTAGACATTCCAGTACTGGTAATTAGTGGTGGGCAGGATTCTATGTTTAGCAAAGAGATGGGCGAGGCGCTAGCAGCGGTGTTTCCCAAAGGCGTACACCTGCATTTGCCCGAGGCAGGACACCTGTTAATTGCAGAATATCCAGAGGTGGTAAACGGCGCAATCAAGACCTTTATCGCTGGGCTTTAGCTGTAAATCTGACTGATGCTGTCTGCAAACACTGCCCGTAGTACGACAGCGCTAATTTTGCCACTACTTTCCTGCGAATCGCCTTGATAGCCAGCCATCTAGCCAGAAGCCTACCGGGAAAGTAAGCAGGTGTAATATATCCGAAAACAAGTCGGTGATGATGAATAAGTGCAGTATTAAGTAGACCGCCATGACGGCAAAAGCTCGTTTTCTCGCTGGCGCTGGCAGCCGATGAATCCAAGCGCCCAGAGAAGCAAAGCCACCGCCTGACATACCGACGTCACCTGAGAAGGCCAGCGACATCCCCAAATCGGTACGGGCTAAATAGAGCGGCAGCACCAGGACTAAGGAAACGATTAACGTGCCGCCAACATCCATAATTCAGTACAGCAAGCAGGCCTGCCGGGTGCCTGCTTGCCACTCGTAAATGCCAATTGAGCAAACAACAAGCGGTAAAATTCCCCAAAACATAAAAGGAGAATGGGTAAACAAAACTTCTGTTACTAGCGAATACCAGCCGCCTTGCCAAAGATCCGATAGAGAAAATCCCCAACGATTAAGTACATCGGGCATCAGCTGACCGCTTGTTGCCCCGGTGATAAGGGCAACGATCACAATGCCCGTTAGCATGATTAAGGTAAACGGCACTCGGCGAATGATCGCTAAACCTCTGTCTGCTTTATCCGCCCTGCTGCCCGATTTTTCAGCATTCATTTCCTTTATCCACCGACGTAAACCCCTGGGCGACGCTCGTGGTCAGGTTCGGCTTTGCGCAGCACTTCGCGAGTCGTAACGGGAATGTCGCCTTCGCCGAATAACAGAAAGCGCATCATAAACTCCAGCGGGTTGCCTTCCATCCAGCCGAAGTACACATGAGGAAGCTTGTGGGTGTCGTCTCGAAGCTGGAGGAGAATGGCGGCGATCGCATTCGGCACCGCCGCACTTCTGGCCCTTAGCACCCGATGCGTGCCCACCTGCACCCCTCTCACCCGCAGCTTATTAGAGAACACAGAGGCGTCAGCGACCTCTATTTCTAAAAATAGAATGGCCGTATCATACGGTAAGTGATTATCTTCACAGACTTCTCTGGCCTTGAGCTGATACTCCTGCCAGTCTCCCCTAACTTTACGGTGAGCAATAATTTCGAGAGTGCGCGCTTCAGTGCATGCCATCGCTTCTTCAACAAACTGCTCAGCTGCTTTATCGAACTCAACGGCCCCCGCTCGCAGCTCGGTAGAGCGCCAAATCCGAGAAATGAGCGACGTGAAGATGATCAGGCTAATAAAGCAGGTCGCAATTCGAATACCGTCGGGCCGTTCAATAATGTTAGCAATGGTGGTGTAAAAGAAAATCAGGGTAATGATGCCAAAAGCTAGCGCGTTCAGCCTCTCTCGTCGCTTGTAAGCCGCCAGCATCACCGCAAAAGCTGCCGAACTCATCAGCACCAGTACGCCGGTTGCATAAGCACCACCCTGGGCGTTGCTGATTTTTGGGATGAATCAAGTTTTTAGGATTTGACCAGTCAAGTCTTGACTCATATATTCATCCTCTAATTCAGCAACGCCCCACCCTGAGCTTCTACATTTGCCTTGAACAACAGGGTGACAATGAAGGCAATCGTAATAAACACCAGCACCAGAGGCCGAGTAGCCCTTAGCCAGTCAGGTGCCATGCCATACCGGGGCAAATAGCGCGGCACAATGTTCAACAGGCCCGCCATTGCCGACGCGCCTGCAAACCATAAAATCAAGATTGTGCTGAAGTCATACACCGTGCCAAAAGCACTGCCCAAATAGGTGTGAGCCATATAGGCTAGCGCCCGCCCGTTGGCTTCACCCCCCGCTTCAAAAGCCTTTTCCGGAATCAACAGCACCGTTTCAAAGCTGCTGGTCATCAAAAAGAAGCTCATGATCACCGCCGCAAATGTCAGCAACCGCTGCGTGTTGCGGATACGCCCAAAGGGTCTGCCCGTTTCATCCTGCGGGTCACCCTTAATCAGCGGCATTACCGCTACCCCCGTTTCAAAGCCAGAGAGTCCGAGCGCTAGCTTAGGAAAGAGCAACAACGACAGGCCAATTGCGCCCAGTGGGTTGCTGTGGCTGGTCGTTAAGGCGGTTTTCCAATCTCCCAGCAGGCTGGGCTGCTGCCAAATTTCGTAAGCGCCTGAGGCAATGACCACTAGGTTGAGAGAGAGATAAGCTACCACCACCACGACCGCAATGCCGATCGCCTCGTGAAAGCCTCTGAGAAAGATAACGCCTAGCAGGGCAATCAATAGGAGCGTGAGCGTGATACTTTGGCCTTTAAAAATCGCAGGCATCAAAGGATTTTGAATCAGGTGGGTAGTAGCATCAGCCGCCGACAGCGTGATAGTGATAACAAAGTCGGTAGAGACAAACCCCAGCAGAACGAGAATAAATAGCTTACCCTGCCATCCCGGCAGCAGCCGCTCTAGCATCGCGAGCGACCCTTCTCCATTGGGACTTAGCTTAGCGACCTGCTTATAAATGGGCAGTGCCCCAAACAGCGTCACCAAAATTAAAATGAACGTCGCTACCGGTGAAAGCGCCCCAGCGGCAAGCGCCGCAATGCCTGGCTGGTATCCCAGCGTTGAAAAGTAATCAACCCCGGTTAAACAAACGACCTTCCACCAGGGATGCTGAAGCTCATGCTTACTGGTAGCACCCTGGCTTTCGGTCTGATTTTCACTGAGTAGCCATTGAGTCAAACGGCGGTGTTTGCCTGGTAAAATAATCGGCCCGGCCATTCAAACAAGTTCCATATTAGAGTAATCAGCAATATTTTAGAGTAAATGGTCGCTACAAATTGCCCTCATTAGGAACAGAAATAACAACGGCAGCTTCAATGCTGGATAGTTTTTTCTCTAAATGCTGCATTCTCTTGTTTTGCGTTTTGAGCAGTCGAATAATGGCAAAAAGTTCTTCTTCTCTGACGACGTTCATTTTATCGTGCAGCAGCTCAATTTCTAGCTCTGCTTTTAAGTTCACTTCATGATCGTGCTTAGCTTCTTGTCGATCGATTGAGCTTTGCCGGTTCTGGCTCATCATAATAATGGGCGCAGCGTAAGCAGCCTGAAAAGACAGCATCAGGTTGAGTAAGATAAACGGATAAGGATCCCAGTGCTGAGTAAAGGCAACAACGTTGAGCGCTATCCAGGCTAGCAAAAACAGGGACTGAATAATGATAAATCGCCAGGAGCCCATGATTTCTGCGATTCTGTCGGCCATTTTATCGCCATAGGATCGGGGCGGCGCTGGCGGATGCTGGGCAGGGTGGCGATCGCGCAGCCTTTGCAGCAGCATGAACTCGACCTGACTGACCTTGGTTTTAAGCCGACGCTTTCGCGGTAGGGGTATGCGGTTGTTTTGCTGAGCCATAGCATTTTCCTCTCAACGAGATCAGACAGTTACTACACAAGCTCAGTTTTACGCCAAAAAAAGCCAGGAGTGTTACCTCCTGGCATGTGTTCTTCTTCTATGCAATTCTTCGATTCAGCACGCCGGACGTTACATCAGGTAACCCTGACGCTACCTTTAAATAATACCGTCAGCCTCAGCAGATGGATTTAGGGGGTTGACCTGTTCGATCAAAAAGGAAAACTCATCCTGAAGATTGATCAAAATTAGCGGCAGTGAAGCACCGATAGGGAGCCTTTGACTATCGGTGCGACTGATGCTGCCAACAGCGAAGCTGCTGGGGGTGTTAAGGGTAGCCATGAGATTTTGAGCCTCATCGAAACGTTGACGCCTAACTTTATATCAAACAGTTGTCTCAAAGATGTGACAGATTCGTTTCAAACCGCCAGCATTTTTCCCAAGCTGCCCTGCGAGTCGTTGTGACGAATCTTTATGGCGGGCGCTGGGATAACCGCGCTGGCCGCTATGCTGATGAAACAGTAAATTTTTATTTTCGTAAATTCATGACACAAGGGCCTGAGCACGATCGCGAGGAAAGCCGCCTCCAAGCTGAAGAAGAACGCATTCACAGAGCCCAGCGCTATGCGGTTGCCTCTCGCTTAGTCGGGGCCGTTTACTACCTATCAGGCGCGTTGGAAATTTTACTGCTGCTCAGATTCATTTTGCGGCTCACGGGCGCTAACCCAGCCAACGCTTTTGCGGCTTTCATTTACGCCCTCTCCAATGTGTTTGTAGCGCCTTTTTCCACCCTCTTTGCGGCTCCCGCTATTGAAAAAGCTGGCACGTTCGACGTTAGCGCTCTGGTTGCGATCGCCGTCTATGCGCTGCTCGCATGGCTAGCCGCAAAGCTGGTCTGGCTAATTTGGGGGCCACCCACTTAAACAATTAGCCCAAGCGATTAGGTTGCTAAAGGGGGTGCATCTTACAAAAGCAGCTGGCCGTACTCAATAGAATGGTTAATTTAATGACTAATTTTCTATCGCCTGCTCCTATTGGAACCTGATAGTTTTGAACTTAAAAAAAGCGCGGCCTCAGTTTGCTCACCCAAAATCTCGATTTGCGGGACTAGGAAACCTCATTTATCGCTACCGAGTATGGGTACTGGCTGTGTGGGGAATCGTCACCCTATTGAGCCTAATATCGACGCCTTTGCTAGAAAACTCACTTCAAGAGGTAAAGATTGTCGATCAAACCGGGGAGGCCAATCTTACTGAGCAGCTTTTGCAACAGGAGTTCAAGATTGATCCTAATGCGCTAACGCTGGTTTTTCAGCTGCCTGAAGGGGCAGTCCCCGACGTGGCTCAAAGCGAGATTCAGGCAATTTTAGCGTCAGTTCAAAAGCTACCAGCGACCAAACAGGTCACTAGCCCCAGCGAACGGCCCGACTATCAAAGCGCTGACGGACGAGTGCAGTACAGCGTAATTGAGCTGAGTTCACAAAAAAAACTCTCTTCAGATATAGCAGCCATTGAGCAGGTACTGACCGAGCGATCTTCTCAAACTCCTTCTCAGAATCCTGCCCAGAATATAACCACCTACCTCACCGGCAAGCCCGCCATCGATCGGGAGGTGCAGCGCATCAGCAAGGCAGACTTAGGGCGAGTTGAGCTGTGGGTGCTGCCAGTAATGCTAGGGGTGCTTATTTTGGTATTTGGCTCGCTGGTGGCGGCTACTATGCCGATCGCTATTGGGATTGTCGCTGTTTCTACCACGCTGGGTTTGCTGTACATCGTCTCCTTGAAGCTGAGCGTTTCGGTGTTTGCCCTTAATTTGACGAGCATGCTGGGGCTGGGCCTAGGGATCGACTACGCGTTGCTGATTGTCAAGCGATTTCAGCAGGAGCTGCGCGATCGCTCGGTAGAGCAGGCCATTAGCGTCACCTTAGCCACCGCCGGACGCGCCATTTTCTTCTCGGGTCTGACGGTGTGTGTGAGTCTTTTTGGCCTGATGCTGTTTCCGATTCGCCTGCTTCAGTCCTTAGGAATAGCGGGGGCCATGGTCGTTTCACTCTCTGTGCTGAGCGCCCTAACGCTGCTGCCCGCGCTGCTGAGCGTGGTTGGTCATCGGATTTACTATGGCAACATTTTTTCGGTAACTGACAGGCCACAGCGGTTTTGGCGTCAGGTTGCTGGCGTCGTGATTCGGTATAGCGTGCCAGCGGCGATCGCGGTTTTACTGATTGTGGCGGGGCTCACTGCTCCCTTTTTTGCAGCAGATTTTGGGATCGCAAATGCCGAAATTTTGCCCCAGTCCAATCCAGCCCGTGAGGGCGTTGATGTGTTAAACCGGGCCTTTGGCGCAGGTGAAACCTCCCCTATTTTGCTGGCTATTCAACCCGCGCAGCCCGACGAGGCTCTCTTGTCTGCGCAGCATATTGAAGCGCTTTATCGCTTTGTCCGCCAGGTGCAGAACGATCCGCGAGTCAGCAGCGTTCAAAGCCTGGTAAATATTGATCCCAGGCTGGGGTTAACAGACTACCAGCAGCTGTACAGCAATCCTGCCCTGCTGGCCGCTTCACCGATTGCAGCGGCGGCTAACCAGCTCAGCCACGGTTCGACGACGCTAGTGGTGGTGAAAAGTCGCACGGGCATTCACGATGAAGCCTCACGCGAGCTAGTTAAAGAACTCCGAACAGACAGAGCAAACAGCCTGCCTAACCTGAAAGTTCAGGTGACCGGGCAAACGGCGAGCGAGCTAGATACGATTGATGCGATCGCCCAGCGACTGCCCACCGTGCTGACCGTGATTATGGTAGCCACCTTTATCGTGCTGGCGGTTCTGTTGAACTCTATCGCCTTGCCGATTAAAGCGATGATTGCAAACCTGTTGTCTATGGGCGCTTCTTTTGGGGCGCTGGTATTCATCTTTCAGTGGGGCCACTTTCAAAAGTTTTTGAACTTCACGCCGGTTGGCTACCTCGATGTGTTACTCCCCATTGTTCTATTTTGCGTGTTGTTTGGGCTGAGTATGGACTATGAAGTGTTTTTATTGACCCGAATTAAGGAGACCTACGATTCACTGAAGCTGAGCGGTAAAGCCTCTAGCAAAAGCAACACAGAGAGCGTCATTGTGGGGTTAGAAGAAACAGGACAGCTGATTACCAGCGCTGCTTTGCTGGTGATTATTGTGACGAGTGCCTTTGTCTTTACCAGCTTGATTATTATTAAGGCGCTCGGGTTGGGAATTGCGATCGCGATCGTCGTCGATGCTTCCCTCATCCGGCTCATTTTAGTCCCTGCGACCATGAAGCTGATGGGCAAATGGAACTGGTGGACGCCCTGGTAGCTCCCTTCGCAAGTATTTTGTCGCGGTTACGACAAAACGCCTCTACCGGATGCTATTTTCTAAACAAAGCTTTATACTTAGCTAGGCTAGTGTGTGAGTGTGTAGGTTTGAAGCAGCTTTTCGTTCCTGAGAGTAAGGTATTTTTTACGAAAGCAATTTCTCCATAGGCAGGCACAGACAATGAACCGTATAGGTAAAGGCTTACGGGTACTCGTCGTAGACAGCAACCAGGATTCACAGGAGATTATTACCTGTTTTTTGGAGTCGCTTAACTATCAGGTATTCAGCGTATATAGTGCGATCGCGGCGCTGTCGGCAGTAAAAATACTTGAGCCTGACATTATGTTGAGCGAGCTGTTGCTGCCCCAGCGAGACGGCTACTGGCTGATGCGATCGCTCAGAGATCAGGGCTGTCGAATTCCGGCAATCGCTGTTACCGTCGCCGCAATGAGCCAGGAGCGCGAGCACGCCTTTGCAGCAGGCTTTAACGATCATATTGCCAAACCCTTTATGCTCAACGATCTCTCGGCTGCGGTAGTTCAGCAGTGTGGCGATTAATGCGGCCATCAGAAT
>JBGTGK010000291.1:0-25836 GCA_041746795.1 Phormidesmis sp. | reverse complement strand
GAGCTGTGCCATCATGCCAGCGTCACCCCACATCACATTAAGCTGCGTAGACAGAGCTTCCCAGCCTTTTGCAACCTCGTCATCAGAAATTTCCAACGCTTGTCCGGCGGCTTCTGCCTCGGCGCTGTAGTTCTTGGCCGTTGCATCTGCTAGCCAGGGATAAGCTTCAGTCTTCAGTACAGATTGCAGCAGCTCTGCTTGAGCCATCTGAAATGCAGCTTCGTCTTGATCTCCAGCGGGCGTTGATTGATTAACCATAGCTGTACGTTTATCTGAACTAGCAGAATTATAAAGTGTGACAGGAATGGAATACAAAGGCTTGATGGATTGTTCCGCACGACACATTTTTCTTTTAGGCTTTTCTTTTGAAGTGCTCAAGATTCCACGACAAACTCTAGCAGCCTGCCTTCGGACTTACTGCCAAAGCGAATTTGAGTGCCTGAGTGTAGCGTAATCTCCTGCCTATGCACTTCTCGCCAGCCGCCGTCTCGAAAGTAAAACGTCCCATAGCGGGAGTTATCTCGCAAAAAATAGGCTGTTTCTAGCCCGTCACCTGCTCGCTCAGAGGTGATTCGCCGGTTGAAGATCTCAGCGTGACTGCTAGAAACCCAAGGATCAGAAATTACCAGGTCATTAGCCTCTGGCTTACGGCCAATGCGCATGATGTCGCTGTAAATCGGCCAAACTTCTTGTGGGTTGTCTGAGTCGCGCAGCAGTGCCTGCGATCGCCGAGCCTGAAAGTCACTATGCGCATTGATTTGAGTGGTGTCTTCGCGCAGCAGCAGCTCGCCATTGTAGTTAGGGTGCATATACAGCACGGGCAGCGTCCAAGCGGGCTGATTGAAGTGGTACAGAGTGAGTAAATGCTGGCGGGCGATCGCCACCGCCTCATCCACCGGCTTACGCTCTGCCAAAGTTTGGGCAAACACCTGAATAAAGCTAATCGCCTCTTCATCGGCAATCGAATCACGCATGGCGACCACAGCAGGCAGTCCATGGTGCAGCAGCACTTCCGCTAGGCTGCTTCGAGGCAGCGACCTTTGCTGACTTTGCTCAGGCTGTGCGCCCCAGCAGGTGTTAAATACGGCTAGCTTCACTTTGGCACGGGTCAACACCTGAGCCAGCTCCGTTCCACTCAGAGTCGCTTCCGATAAAAACAGCAGCCCGCCATCTGGCCCCGGCACGCCATGCCCTGAGTAAAAGAACACGTTGTAGTCACCCCGCTCCAGCGTTCGGCTGACCTCTGCGGCACTTGGCTGTAGCAGCACGTCCACCCGTCTTCTGGCAGTAGGCCGCATGCTCAAGTCGCTGCTCTGCTCTAAAATTTTCTTCAGCAGCGCGGCCTCTTCGCTGAGCCTTAGCATGGCGTCCTGGCCCTCTGACTTCAAATCGGCAGAGTCAGAGTCGTCCTGCCCCGGACTGTCTTGCCCAATCACCAGCAAAATTTTGAGTGACTTATCTGAGCCGGTGATTTCTAGCTCATCCACATCGCTGCTGGTACGGCTTAGTAAAATTCTACGGTTTAGCGACAGCGCTCGGCTGCCGGGCTGCGGCTGCATAATTTCCCAGGGCAGCGCAATCAGCTCCGGATCGCGAATTTCCAGGCGCAAGCGAAGGGGATGATCTTGCCCAATGGCAATGCCCTGCGATCGCTCAAAGCTGCCAGCAATCGGCCCATTAAACAGCCACTGCCACAGGCTTACACCCAAATGCTGCATATAGCGGCTGCTGTAGCTAGCAGGCTGACCCGTCAAAGGATCGTCTGGCATCGCCGCCACATCTTCTAGCACAAACTGGGGCACGTAGGCTGACGGAATGTGAGGCACCTGTGGCAGACCGCGCAGCGAAAAAATCGACTGCCAGCTCTGCCAGGCCTGGGCTAGCTCAGGGCTCCACTGACAGTCGTAATGCACATGGCCGCTAGGATGAGGCGATCGCAGTACCCAAATAGCAAAGCGATCGCGCTGCTCCATCAGGCTATCAACCGCTAACCACAGGCAAAGAGAGTCCGCCATTAGCTTCCACAGGTTCCTTGCTGACTCGGCTGCAAGCCTTTTACAGGTTCGGCGACCGCCGCTACGTTAGGGGCCAAAGCCCAACCTTGAGCATTCGGTGAGAGCATCATCGACTTACCGGCCACCGACTTTGGAACCGCTACGCTACCCGGTGGCAGCGGATCTTTAGCGGCGGGCGTATCCGTCTCAGCGGGCGCATCAGATAGCGACGTCCCAGAAGGAATAGAGCATAGCTTCAGCCGTACCCAGGCTGTTTTATCTGCGGTAGCCTGCTCTACAACCCGAACAATTCCGCCGGTCGGGATAGTGCCTGGAATCGTCCTTTCCGCCAGGGTCGGATTCGGATACAGGAGCAGCTGTGAAGTCCCAGTATTCGATCCAGTAGGTTCGTCAGGTGCTGAGCCTACGATACCTGGAAAATCTGACTGTCGAATGCGTAGATAAGCACCCACTTTGATGTCGGCTGGAGACAATGTGCCTACACGCTCCCTGCCTGAATTAGAGGGATTAATCGCCGGGGTGGGCTCAGCTGTAGAGCTAACTGTATTACCCCCACCAGAAAACGCCAGCCGCGAGCCAAAGCCATTCGAGAACAGGACGTAGAGCGTACCGCCCAAGGCGGCTAGCAGCAACAGCACAGCGCCTATCTTCAAAGGACTTTTCGAGGCCGTTGCAATGGGCGCTCCCAGCTTAGTTCTAGCGGTATCCGCGCTATCAGCAGCGGGCGTAGCGTCCTGAATTCGAGTAGCGCCTCTATGGGCTCGGCCCGATGCACCCTCCCTATTGCTGACACCTGTCGCACCGATCGTTCCAGGAATCGTGTCGCTGGCCAACTCTCTGGGAACGATTCGATCGGAAGCCCGCACAACCTTGGCGCTCAGCAGGCCCACCGTCACATTGTCGTGGCCGTTGTACTTGTTCGCCAGATCGATTAGCTCCTTACCCACTTTGGCGGTAGATTGTTCCTCTATAACTAAAGGCCGCAGCGTCTGCTGCCAAAATTGTTCAACGCGATCGCTATCACTCAACCCATCAGAGCACAGTAAAAACACGCAGTCCTCATCCATCACAAACCGCTGTACCGTTGGCCGCAGCGTCTGCGAAGAACTCATACCCAGCGCCTGAATCAGTGAACCCGAGCCCGGCTGCAACAGCACCTCACGATACAAACTGCCGCCCATTCGCACCTGCCGGGAGGCAACGTCGTCATCCAAGGTCACCTGCTGGCAGTTGCGAGCGCTAATTCGATAGGCCCGACTGTCGCCCAAGTGAGCAATGTATACGTCTGCGCCTCTCACCAGCGCCATCACTAGCGTAGTGCCCATGCGATCACGCGCCTGCCGCTGGGCCTGGTCGTTCTGAGCCGAAATTTCATCGTTAGCAGCGCAAATAGCCGCCTCTATTGTCAGGCTAATTTCTGTAGCACTCAGCTCACCTTGATCAGCGCTTAGTAGGGGCTGTAGCCTAGATTCGATGGTGGCGATCGCCAGCTTAGAAGCCACATCTCCCCCCTGATGACCGCCGATACCGTCACACACAATCAGCAGCTGAGACGCAGCCCTCGTTTGCTCGCCCGTCAGCCTGCTCAGGGTACCGCTCGCCGGATAGCAAGCATCCTCATTGCGCTTTCGAGTCGGCCCCTGGTCGGTATACATGGCCATGTCATAGCTCACCACCTGCCCCTGGGCGCATACAGAAATTGCCTGACTGAGCTGCTCACTCAGCTGCTCGGCATTTAACTGCTGCCGGTCTAGCCCTTCACACAGCCGGTCTAAAAACGCCCTTACCGCTGGATGAGCGCTTTCAACTAGAGGCTGCCAGCTACGGCTTAAGTCCATTAGCGTAGGCTGCCTTGAGGCTCCCGCCGCAGACCCAAGCTGAGCGGTTCGCTGAGGTAATTCGTGACCTGGAGGAGGCGAAGCCAGCTCTAGCAGCCGTAGTATCGAACCATCCACTCGTAAAAAATAGCCGTTTAGCAGCGTTGCCGCTACTTGCTCTGCGTCAAAGGCATCCCAAAGACAAGCAATTTGCCATAGCCAGCTGAGCTGCCTTAAAGGGGGCGCACCTGCCCAACTAGCTGAAAGCTCAGGCAAAAGACTGGGCGATTGAGCTGAATAATCGCGAACTCCCCCTAATTCTGACCCTAATTCTGGCTCTATTTCGGACAGAGCGCTAGACTCAAGCATCAAGACATAGTTCTTACCGGGCTCTTTATTGGGTGATGCCACCACCGCATAAGGACGTGGCGTATGCAGTGGGTATGCCGATAGATGCAAATACGGCATCAAAAAATCGGGCAGCTCCGGCAAAGATTCAGGCACTAAGCCTGGGTGAGTATCTAAAAAAATGCGGTCTGACTTAAGCAGGTAGCGCTGGTTAAGCAGGTCGCCGGGCTTAAGCGTCGCCACCCCATCACCCACGCCCCACAGGTAACGATGGGGCAGCGCCGATTGACAAACCTGACAGCGTTTACTTCCTTCAGGGTTGGCAGCTCTACAGGTAGGATTGGGGCAGTTAATCACGAAAAGATGGGCCTCAGGCAACACCGAAGTTGTCGTTATTTAGCAGATGTCCCTTCAACCACACGAGGCAAGCCCATGCTGTAGTTGAGCACACGACTTTCCAGGTTGTAGCTAATCTCTCCCGACTGTAGCAGGGCACGGACAAAATGCTCTAGATCCGAGCCAATACGTCGCAGATTATAGTCCGTCAGCGCCTCGGAGTCGTAATCCTCAACCAGCCGATCAAATTCCCGATACACCTTTTGTAAAGCCTCATCGCTCCAGGCAAACTCGTTTTCCGGGTCTATATCCAGCGTGAGCTGATTCTCACTCGGCACTATTTCATTACGTTCAATGGTTGCCGCATAAATCAAAACGTGGCGGGTAGTGGATTTTAGCAACATAGACAAATGGCTCACAAAACAGCTGATAAACAAAGATGCGTTAATTGTAAACGCTTAACTCGCGACTATGACCTGCAACTATGACGCAAGGGCAGTACACAATCTATCTGACAGCTCCTTGTCAATAAAATATAGAAATGGCCTATCTTAAACTTCTGCTCATCCGCCATGCTCAGTCTCTAGGCAATCTTCAAGGGCAAATGGAAGGGCAAAATTCTACTGAGCTATCTGCTGAAGGGCATCGCCAAGCCCAGCAGCTGAGTCATCGCCTTGCCCAATCTGAACTTCCTACGCACATCTACAGCAGCCCGCTGCTTAGAGCTAGCCAAACGACCCACCATCTTACCAGCGAACTACAGCGTCTTGGCCATCCTTCTTATAGCCGGCAAACTAGCGCATTACAGGAAATGCACCAGGGCGTATTCCAAGGGCTGACTTGGACGCAGGCACAGCTTCAGTACCCTGAAATATGCGCTCAGTTACTATCTTCCTTAATATGGCAACCGGTTCCCCAAGCCGAATCTTTGGTGGCCGCAAGAGACCGCGCTAGATCATGGGTAAAGCACATTTTGAGTCAGCATCACACGGGAGACGTCATTTGGGCTGTATCTCATGAGGGATTTTTACAGCAGCTGATCTCGGTGGTGATGGGATGCGATCGCACCTGGAAAATTCCTATTGCCCACACCGCCATTTTTGAATTTTGGCTAGCGAGCACGCTGTATCAAAACGCTTGGCATCAGGACGCTTGGCAAAGCCAGGAGCAAACTCGGGGCAACGATCAATTCAACCCTGAATGCTGGGTTCTGCGCCGCTTTAACGATTATTCACACCTCGCTCACTCTCAGCTCTGTACAACTCCTAAGCATGAGCGAACCTGCCATACCTAAACGGCCTGCCCCAATTTTAGGGTATCCTCATATACGTTTAGGTCAACGTCTGGCTCGTTAGGGGCATCTTCATAGATGATAAGGACATAGATGAAAGGAGCTACTATGATTAACCCGGCAACCGAGTCTTTTGGTCAGGCCCGCCAGGGCAGCGTTGCCGC
Source organism: Phormidesmis sp. (assembly GCA_041746795.1). Classification (GTDB taxonomy): domain Bacteria; phylum Cyanobacteriota; class Cyanobacteriia; order Phormidesmidales; family Phormidesmidaceae; genus Phormidesmis. Next base: position 19,865 of record JBGTGK010000291.1, on the reverse strand, counting down.
CATTATTCAAGTCCTTAATGAGCGCCTGTCCGACTCAGGCATTCGCACGCGCGCGGTCGTGGCAGATGGTACCCTTCAGCTCCTGTGCGAGGCCATTACCCCCGAGCAGCTAGAAAAAAGCACCGTAGTTGAGCGCGTTCGCAGTGAGCTAGAAACCATTAGCCCTCAGCGGATAAAAAGAGTCAAAATCAATAGCCGCATCGTTAAGGAAGCGCAGCTACTGTGGCTCGAAGAAATTAACCGCGACCCTGAGAATGCGCTGCTCTGGTCAGAAGTGATTACCCTCAAGCGGCCTTTTTTTGTGAAGCGGTGGATTCGCGATCGCCATCTCAAGCCCGCTGGCCCCATCTTTAAGGACATTAGCCAGCCTGAGCCTTACAGAAGCAGTCTTTTAAGCAAGGTCATTGGCAGCGCTGGCCTGTTGCTGTTAATGCTGGCGGCAGGCTGGTTCTTGCGAAATGATCTAGGTCGGCTTCAGCGGGCAGGCTCTACCACCCCTATCAGTGCAGCCGAAACTGAAGATTCCGCACCTGCTATCACAGATACCGCTATTACAGAACCGACGACGCCATCCGCGCCTAAAATATCCCCACCTAAAGCTAGTCCGAACGCTCCACTTCAGCAGAGTCAAAGCCAACGCGCTGCTGATACAGCCCCACCCGCATCCCCCGCCAACGAGATCACAGCATCTAACCGTTCGGTAACGGGCACCGGCAGCAGCGCAGTCAACACAGCAGATGACGCCTTTACAAAAGCCGTCCGCATTGCTGAGCAGGCTAGCGTCGATGGGCAAAGTGCTAACACCGCCGCTGAATGGCTAGACCTAGCCGCCCGCTGGCAAAAAGCCTCTGACCTGATGGGCAATATTCCAAAGGGGGACGAGCAGCATGCGATCGCCCAAGGTCGCATTAAAATCTACCAGGCCAACAGCCAGTCTGCCATCCAGCAGGCCAACGCCGCTAAAGGGCAGTAGAGACGCCACTTTTTCCTTTAGCTTTGCCAATCGTGATGGCTACTCGATACTCACGCCCTGGAATGTCTTAGCCCGACTTTTGGCAGCGACCGGAGAGCGGTCAATTTCTTGCGATCGCACCCGATGCTTTTGGAAATGCTTTTGCCACTCAGTCGGCGCATCCAACGTCTCACCGCCGTGCTTGGTCAACCTTTCCCGTACCTGGCATAGCACTGGCGTATTTACGCACGCTCCCGAAATGATCACCTGACCTTTAGTCAGCGAAGGCAGTTCTTTGAGCAAATCTCGTCCGGCAGCTTCCACGCCGTACTTCAGGCTTTCTTGATCCACCGGATTCACAATGCGCATTAAGAACTGGCTCATGCACTGGCTGAGTACGTCCGAATCAAGCTTGCCAGGCCGCTGCGTAATCAGCCCCACGCCCAAGCCAAACTTCCGCCCCTCACTCAAAATGGTGCGCAAAATCGCTTTACATCGGGACGGCTCATTAGCCGGTGCAAAGCGATGGGCTTCTTCTACCAGCGTAAATACCGGATAGGGCAGATAGTTCTCGTCGTTTTCGTCATTTTTGCCTTTTTCGGTATTGATGCGAGCCAAGTAGCTCTGCCTCAGCACCGCCGCACAAATCACCTGCTGCTCTTCCTGGCTGATTTCGTTCATTTGCAGCACCGTCACTCGCCCCGGCTCAAACAGGTCTTTGGGGGCCAGATGGTGGGTCTGATGAAAGTAAGGCGAGTTAGCAAAGCGCTCTAGCTTCCAAGAAATTGCGGGCGCTGAAGAGCCAATTTTTAAGTTGCCTTCATCGTCTTCTGCGGTATCCGCTTCATTGACGGCTGCGATCAAATCATCTACGTTCCAGCGATATTCACCTCGCTTGTGGCGATGGAGGATTCTAAAGGCTTTGTTGAGGATAGACTGCTGGCGATCGCTCATCTCCGGCAATAGCGTCAGCACATCGTGATAGTCCAACGACGAAATCCGAATCGTGATGTCATTTGGCGTCAAAATCTTCACATCGGGTGCGTAGCCATCGTCGCCCTGAAAGCTCGAATGCCCCCGCATCTCAGCCAAGGTGCCGTATTCTCCATGCGGGTCAAATATCAGCACTGCTGCCCGGTTGTACGGCTGCAAAAACTCCTCGATCAGCACCCCAGCGGTATAGCTCTTACCTGAGCCTGTACCCGCCAAAATCGCCATGTGGGTGCTCACCAACTCTTTCACATCTAACGCCACCTGCACCGCACCTGCTGGTCGCAGCAGCAGCGAGCCCACATGAGCCGAACCCACTTCACCCGGCTGTTTTTTATTCACAACCCGCAGCAGCGTGTCATCGTCCACAATCGACACCTTCGCGCCCGGATTTGGCGTCAGGCGAGGGTTAATGAAGCCTAGGGCAGCGTGGAAATATCCAATCACGTCCACCGTCACCTCATAAATTTCTGGGCTAGGGTGCGAAAAGCCAACCAGGGCAGCAATCGTTTCAGGACTAATCTCAGTATCAGCAAAAATGCGATCGGGCAAATGGTCGCTCAGGCGACGAGCTGAGATTTTGCCCAAGATTCGTAAGGTTTTGCCTTGCCCTAAGCTACTAGCTGATTCATTAGCCGAGCCGCTAGCGGGAGCCGCGACCTCGTAATAAACAAACTCGCCAATCTTCACATGGCGGTTGTCAGCGGTAATGAAAAGGTACTGGTTGCCATTTTCACCCGGCCCTTTTACGGTACCAATGACCTGAGCACCTCTGCTGGCCTGAACATTGGCCTGAATATTTGCTGAAGCTTTAACCATTGCAGCCGTTACGCAAAACGTTTTACTGATGTTTATAGCAGGTATAGCGGGGGTTCGCACGCTCTACCCATACAAATTTACTATTTCATCAGCAGTAAACCTTGCATAGTATGAAGCCAGATATACAGACGTGAGTATTCGTTTTATTTAAAAATATTGTTATTCTAAAAAAGGCACGCTTGAATGAAATTCAAGCGTCAACTTCTCCTAAACTACGGATTGAGCATAAACCCGCTAAACTACTGAGTGCTAAAGAGTTCTCTATTGAGAATACTAGCGAGTATCAACACAGATTTTAGAGCTTGAAACGCCTGTGACTCATAACACGCTATCTCCCAATCCAGAATTCGCTCCTTCTGATGAATGGCAAAACGAATGGCAAAACGAGCGGGTAGCTAAACAGCTGGCAGGTGAGCTAGCTGCCGTGCAAAACACCGTGCAAAATGACGGTGCCTACGTTGAAATTTCAACTGAGAAGCGTCCTGCTAAAGAGCGCCGCATCGTTGCAACGGTTACTATTCCACAGCCCGTAGAGCAAGTGTGGCAAGTCATTACCGACTATGAGCATCTTGCAGACTTCGTGCCGAATTTAATCTCTAGCAAGCTACTGCCCAGCTCCCAAGGTCGCATCAGGTTAGAGCAAGTTGGGAGCCAGTGCTTCCTCAGATTTAAGTTTTGCGCCCGCGTTGTGCTGGAAATGACTGAAAGCTTCCCACATGAGCTAGGGTTCACCATGAAAGAAGGTGATTTTAAGCAGTTTGAAGGGACGTGGAAGCTTCAGCCGACTGTTGAGACCCAGAAGGCCCAAGAGGCCCCAGGCAAACCACAAAGTACGCAGCTATCCTATGAGCTGTTAGTCAAGCCACCTCGGGCAATGCCTGCATCCCTGATCGAGCGCCATATTTGCCACAACCTGACGCTGAACCTCCTAGCCATCCGCCAAAGAGCATTAGAGCTTGCATAAGGCTCACAGCAAAGATATAAGCCCAGTTCCGCCGAAAGGAACCTGTTAAATACACAAAACAAAAAGCTCTAAACATCAAGAAATGTTCAAAGCTTTTTTTGCGTAATACCCCCAAGGGAATTCGAATCCCTGTCGCCTCCGTGAAAGGGAGGTGTCCTAGGCCTCTAGACGATGGGGGCCTATATAGAATGGAACTGCGTGCAGGCGTTGCTGCCTTCAGAACCTTTATAAGGGTAACTGCTCCCTGCGCTCTATGTCAAACACTATTCGTCAAATACTAAAAACGCATTTTTGAGGTGCCTCACTCCAAAAAAGTTTTAGCGTCAAAACAGGCGTCAAACCATAAAAAATGGGGCAAGGGTTACTACGCTTTGCCCCAGTCGCTATCTAAACCATTCGGCTTTAAGCTAAGCCATTCGGTTTTAAGCTAGCCAGCTAGAATTTTGCAGACGAATGAGCTGCCTGCGCATTTGCGGAGAAGCCTCGTCAATGTCTTGAAGCTGATGAATAGCAACATCGCTATCCAAGGTTTCTAGATATTCATCGCTGCCATAGGCAAACGCATCTATTAAAGTACCTATCAGCTCTTCCGTGTTAGTCATGGTTAGCCGATCTTCAATAATGCGAAACTTAAGGCGGACTTCGCATTCGTAAATTCCAACATCGCTATTATCAGGCAAAGCTCGATTCGTTGAACTGTCCATATCTTATAACTGAGTTCCGCAGGCTATATATATTTAAAGGATTCGGCAGACCCTTGAATTCAGTGTCTCAGCATTCATTTGGCAGTTCGTATACCGCATCTATCTAAGACCATCTGAGTAACTATTGAATTCCCTTAATCGCTTTTTAGATAACACCTTCAGAATTTGATATGAAAGGCTTTTCCTCCTTTTTAGAATCAATTTTGGTCAATATGCAGATGCGAAATAAATCATTGCATACAGCTATGGATTACTTTTTATACCTACGTATTTTGGGTAGTTTTCAACAGGATTTCAGGTCGCTAAAGTCATCCGAATACACGATAGAAGGCATTCGAAAAAACAGTGGCTTCCATTTTAACAAAGCGTAATAAACCTGCTTAAGCCAATAATTATACAGATAAACTTTGATTTATCGATTCAATTAAGCTGGCCTTAAAATATTAGACATTTGAAACATAAAGTGCCGTTGTTTTCGACATCCCTGATAACGCTCTCTGTAGAGCGATCGCTTCAATTTGCAACTATGAGACAGTCCTCTAGAAGCTGTTTCAAACTACGTACATCTGCACCCATTTTGTGTAAAGGAATTGTAAAGCAAGGAGTTGCGTTGACCAAGTGATCGTACGAAAATATTTTTAGATGAGGGCTGACTGCTTGCGAACACCTTCGGCCTAGAGAGAGTGAAGTCCGCAGCTATTGCTGCGCTGTATACTTCGCAATCGTGATTACCATAGATCCATCCAAAAGTAGAGAGCCAGCCAAAAGTAAACTTAGGTTGAACGTGATTGAAAAGGAATTTCTGCATCCGTCGCTTTATCTCATAGAATCTTCTAGAATTCTTATTCATAGCGAGCATTGTTTCAGCTGTTTGAGTGAGTGAGCACCCGCGTGGCAAGATTGTTTAAGCGTCCAGACTCTCAGCGTCAACAACCCGAAAGAGGCGAGCTTGAACCTCCAGAGCTTGAGCGATTAACTAGACCTCAGCTGCTGGTTGCGATGGCGGCAACTGCCCTAATTCTCCTAGTGATTGCGCGCCTATGGCTATTTTTTGAGCCCATTCAGCTGCCGGTAGCCCTGAAGGGCCAGGACGCAGCGGTAGGCCTGAGCATTGGGCTAGCAATTTCTGCCATCAGCGGGCTAATTTATAGGCTGTGGCCAGCCTACCGACAAAGTGCTGACTTCTATTTAGTCTTTGTGCTAGCGCCGCTGTCTGTGGCGGATTCTGTCTGGGTGGGACTGCTACCAGGCATGAGCGAAGAGCTGCTATTTCGCGGCGTTATGCTGCCTGCTATCGGGCTTAATACGACAGGCCTGATAGTTTCTAGTCTCTGCTTTGGAGTGCTACATATGTCGGGTCGGCAGCAGTGGCCCTACGCCATTTGGGCGAGCGTTATTGGGCTGGTGTTAGGCGGTAGCGCGCTGGCCACTGGCAACTTGCTGGTGCCGGTTGTGGCTCATATTACAACGAACTTTGTCTCTAGCTTCATTTGGCAGCAGCAGCGCCCTTCCCAAAGCGCACGGTAGGAGAATAGCAAAAAGCAGCGCTGTGTTATGGGCTTGTGAGTATCGTCACAGCCTGCTGATGCTGCGTAGCGGCCTCGGTAGCCTCATTTACCAGCGCTAAAGCATCGGCGACGACGCGGACGCCCGCTCCTGGCAGGCAGGCTCTTTCGGTAATGTATCGCTTCCAGATGCGGCTGCCCGGCTGCCCATGAAACAGGTGCATTATGTGACGGGTAATCGTATGAAGTCTGATGCCTTTGGCTGTCCAGCGATCGATGTAAGGCAGCATAGCCTGCACTACCTGGGAACGGGTTCGAGGCGTTACAGCTTCGCCAAAGATGTCTCGATCGGCGTTGGCAAACATAAATGGATTGTCGTAAGCCGCGCGGCCAATCATCACCCCGTCTACTAAAGCAAGCTGTGCTTGGGCTTGCTTTAGCGTTTTGAAGCCACCGTTGATTTCTATTTGTAGGTGAGGAAAGTCTTGCTTGAGCCGATGGACATCGCCGTAGCGCAGCGGCGGTACGGTGCGGTTGTCTTTGGGGCTGAGCCCTTGCAGCCAGGCCTTGCGAGCATGAACGCTAAATCGCTGAGCCCCTGTTGCCGATACAACTTCTACAAAGTTAGCCATGTCTTCGTAGCGGTCAAGCTCGTCTATACCGATGCGATGTTTGATGCTGACGGGTAAGGCAGAGGCGGCCATCATGGCGGCAGCGCAATCGGCCACGCGCTGAGGGTCGGCCATTAGGCACGCGCCGAAGTTGCCGCTTTGAACGCGATCGCTCGGACAGCCCACATTTAAATTAATTTCGCTGTAGCCAAACTCTGCGGCAGCGCGGGCGCAGTGGGCCAGCGTTCTAGGATCGTCGCCGCCCACCTGTAGCACCAGCGGATTTTCTTCGGCGCTAAAGCCCAACAGCTTGTCTAAATTGCCATGGCGAATTGCCATGCTAGTCACCATTTCGGTGTACAGCAAGGTGCGCGTCGTAATTTGCCGCATAAAGTAGCGATAGTGGCGATCGGTGCGATCCATCATGGGCGCAATGCTAAGCGGCAGCATAAGAGTCCTGATTAATTGAGTCTTTTCTACTATTGAGTCTTTTTTGCTATAAAACAAGCCCTTTCAGCTTAGTTTCTCTCTCTAAGCATCTGGCAGTCTCAGGTAGTGCTGATGAAAGACTCAACTCGATCGGGCTGCCCCCACAGCACCTGCTCATGTTTGTAAATGACCATGCCGGGTAGAGCGCCCTTAGGCTTATAGACGTTTTTAGGCTGGGTGTATACAACAGGTACCTGCTCGGCCTGGCGCGCCCGACTGTAGTAAGCCGCAAAACTGGCAGCTAGCTGTAGCGTTTCGTCGGTAGGATCGTCGCCCGCGTCGAGCCGGAGGAGCACATGGCTACCGGGAATTTCCTGAGCATGAAACCATAGATCGTAGTCGCTTGCTTGCTTAAATGTGAGCTGTTCATTTTGGCTGTTGTTGCGACCGATGAGCAGATCGAGTCCTTGGGGCGTTGTGTAGCGGCGAAAGCCGACATCATCTTTTTTCACACCAGAACGGCCTCGGCCAGAGTTATGACTGAAATCGGCCTGGTATCCAGTGGTGTCGCGCAAATAGCCTTGAGCAATAAGTTCGCTGCGGGTTTCTTCTAGCGATCGCAAGTCAGCTTCCCCTTCATAAGCAGGCACCTGAAGCAAGCTCTCTTCTACCTGTTCCAAGTAGCCAATTTCGGCATTAACCGCCTTGAGCAGAGGCATCACTGCCGCCCGCGATCGCTTCAGCTTCTGGTGCTGCTTGTACAGAGCCTGAGCGTTTTGTACCGCATTTTTCTCAGGGTTAAGCGGGAGTACAACCGGCTCGCCGCTTTCAAAATCGGCTAGCTCAATTTGAGAGCTACCTATCTGCCAGTGATGCAGATTCGCCATCAGCAAATCTGCCTTTTGGCGATAGCTTTCGGCCTGGTCAGACTGTTGCAGGCGAGCCGTGAACGTATCGGCCTTGTGTCGCAGCTTAGCGAGGAGGGTTTTGAGCCTTTGGGCGATGCGGTTGTGCAGGCGGCGAAATTCTTCCTGGTTGAACTGGTAGCGGTAGTAGTCGTCTAGCAAAGCTTGAACGTTCTCAGCTCGCTCGGCCATGCCAATGCCTAAGACCGTATAGCCGCCGCCGTATCCATTTAGGCGTCTATCTAGCCAGCCGGGCGTAAAGGATTCTGTTTCTAGGCACCGCAGCCAGCTTTTCCAGCTTTCAAAAAGCTTGTCCCAGGCGTTTTCCCAGGCATCCTCAAAGAGATCGCTTGTTTTGATATCGGCAGGCAGGCCAGCGGCTGCTATGAGCTGGCTGGCGATCGCAGAGCTGACGCCGCTGTGAGTTTTTACCAGCATTTTTTTAAGATCGCCGGGGATGAGTGTGATGCGATCGCGCCAATCCTCAAAATCCTCATCCAGCGAAGGCAGCTTGCCGCGCACAGCGGGCGGATGCGCATAGGTGCGACCAGTTTGGATGGGCCTGAGGCTCGACTGCTGTTCGCTGACTTGATGAGCCGCCGTCACGATTTGATTGTCTGCTGTGGTTAAAATCACATTGCTGTACTTGCCCATAATTTCAACATAAAGATGCCACAGGGCAGGCTCATCGGGGCGACGGGCAAACTGCAAATCGAGCGCTCTTTCCCAGGGTGAAAGCGGGTTGATTTGGGTGAGGGCTAAGCCGCCTAGCTGGTGCTTAAGCTGCTGAGAGAAGGTAAAAGTATCAGGCCGCTTAGGAGGAGCCTCAGACATATGCAGTCGGGCGGCCTGGGGATGCCAGGAAATAGCCAGCCAGCCCCGAGCATCAAGCGTACGCAAAGCAATAAATAAGGTGTACGGATCGCGCTGATAAATTTGCTCGCACCTAGCTGGAAGCCAGCGCTGACGCAGATCGGTGCTGACGGCAGCTAAAGTTGTAAAATCGACGGGCTGCACGCGCAAAACCTCCGAGAGAATCCCTAATGAAAATTTTTGAGTATCTATTATAAAAGTTTGGTAGAAAGACGCTTTAAAGCATTAGGAAGTAAAAGCCAAAAGTCAGTCATTAAACCTAGCTAACAGACGCAAGTAAATTTAGATCTGCGCAAGCTACAAGCCGCTTAGTTCTCTTAACAAACAGCTATTTAACTTTAAAATATATAGCTATCGACTATCAGGCTTTCTCATTAGACTGGGTTAAAAAACACAAATTTATTCTTTTTCGCTAGCATTACACGGTGAGGCGTCGATTTGAATGAGTAGAGCAATTCAAACAGCGGTTTAATTAGACAATTGAAGTAAACACGGTGCTAAATCTATCACCAGTGAGGGTCACGATATTATTTTCCTGAACTTATCTGGTATGTGAGTGTTTTTACTTCGACTGCTAACTTGTCACTCCCTTCAAAAGCCTTGATCACTCCTAACTTGCTCAGCTCTTAACCACTTTAACCGTAATTCAACATAGACATGAAGCTTATCAATATTGGGTTTGGAAACATCATTTCCGCCAACCGAGTCGTTGCCATCGTGAGTCCAGAATCTGCGCCTATCAAGCGGATTATTTCTGAGGCTCGCGAGCGTGGCCAGCTCGTTGACGCTACTTATGGCAGGCGCACTCGCGCGGTGATTATCAATGACTCAGGGCATGTTGTGCTCTCAGCTATTCAGCCAGAGACCGTCGCTAACCGCTTTGTGACACACAAAGACTTAAACTCGAAGGACGTTGCCCAAAAGGACATGGCTGAAAAAGAACTTATCCACAGTCACTAGCGGACTGGACAATACACCATCACAGAGGTTGTAAAGCTGATTTTTGAGGTAGCTTTAGGTGGGCGTGATTGCTGGCGATCGCCTCTTGTCGTCTTTACTTCGACACCTTGTTTAAATACCCCGTCTTTGCATGACTGCTTCTTCTCGTCCCGCGCAGCTAGACAAACTCGTCAAACGATTTGCCCGGATCGATGATCCTAAGCGTCGATACGCGCAGCTGCTGTGGTACGCAAAAAAGCTAGAAGCCTTTCCCGAAGAGGGTAAAACATCTGCAAACAAGGTGCCAGGGTGCGTTTCACAGGTCTATATCACCGCTCACTTAGACGATGGCAAAGTTGCCTTTGAGGGCGACTCAGATGCGCAGATTACCAAGGGGCTGCTAGCCATGCTGATTGAGGCATTGGGAGGCTTAACCCCCATAGAAATAGTTCAGCTAACGCCCGACTTTATTAAGGAAACTCAGCTAGATGTTAGCCTGACGCCTTCTCGGGCTAATGGGTTTTATAACATTTTTAAAATGATGCAAAAGAAGGTGCTGCTACTGATGGGCAGCGCTAGCTAACTTGATCCGGTGCTTGCTCTCGAACAAACCTATCAATTTGAACGAACAGATGCCTAATCAGGTCTGCACTCGTGTAGGGATTAAGCAATACGGCCTTGAGCCAGCGCTGGTCTCGATAGGTTGGCAGTGAAAGAAAGACGGACGAGGCCGGATCGGTCGGTGAAAGTAGATATTGCTGTAGCTGCCTGTTGAGATCGTTTAGGCGATCGCTATCTAACCAGGATGGCGCTAGCCGAAAGCACACCAAATTCATTTGAGGTTGGCTAGCTAGCTGTAGCCAGGGTCGAGCCTGGATCTCGCTGATGAACTGTGCGGTGAGGGCGTAGTTGTGGCGGATGATTTCGGCGTAGCCTGCGGTGCCGATGTGCTGTAAGGATAGCCATAGTTTGAGAATGTCGGGATGGCGGGTGCCTTGAACGGTGAGTTCGCCCAGGTTTGACCATTGCTCGTCGTCGCCCATGTAGGGCGCGAGTATGCGGAAGTGCTGCTTGAGCACATCAAAGTCGTTGAACAGCACTGTGGCGCAGGTTTTGGCAACGTATAGCCACTTTTGCGGGTTGAAGGTGATGGAGTCGGCCTGATGGATGCCGGTGAGCAGGTGGCGATGCTCAGGGGAGAAAATTAGGGCACCGCCGTAGGCTGCATCTACGTGGAACCAGAGGTTGTGCTGGCGGGCGATCACTCCCATTTCCTCAATTGGATCGACGTTACCCGTTACCGTCGTCCCTGCTGTCGCCACAATCGCAAAGGGCCGCTGATTGGCCTGCTTAGCGCCAGCTAGCTTGTCCTTGAGGTCTTCGATATCTATTGGGGCGTTGGCGTTAGTGCGGATGGCGATCGCCGCCTGTGATCCTAACCCCATCATCATCGCCGCCTTTTGCATAGAAGTATGAGCCGCTGCCGATACAAAAAAGACCGGCTGATGTGTTAGGCCAACGATACCTTTTTCTAGGGCGTCAAAATGTACGTTACGAGCCACGGTCAGCGCCTGCAAGTTTGCCAGGGTGCCACCGCTGACCATGACGCCGCCTGCTTTAGCGCCTAAGCCAAATTTTGCCGCGAGCTGCTGCATTACCAGAGGTTCTAGCCGCGAGAAAACGGGGGACATCTCGACGCTGAGCATGTTGTTGTTGAGCGCCGCTACTATCAAATCACCGATTACCGACATCGTGGTAGGAATAGAGTCCATGTGGCCAATGTATCCAGGGTGAGCGGCGTTCATGGCATGATGGATGTGCGATCGCACCTTTTCCAACAGCACGTCTGCGGCGATAGACTGCTCAGGAATAGCGCTCCAATCTCTGGGAATGTCCGTAGAAAGGGGAGAGGGTAAAGGGCTTCGTGTAGTCGCATCAGAGAGTTCTTTTACAACAAGCGCGATCGCCTGCTTCAGTAATGACTCAACCTCAGCGCGGTTTTCACCTGTAGGGTCAATGAAGGCGGTTTTAGGTAGCGGGCTCACAGGCAGATCAAAGTAGGTAGCTCGATAAATTGTATAGCAAAGCTTCTGGTCGCCATGACGTCTTCCTCCCATCCTTTCTCTCATAGGCGGCTTGCCCTAGTCTGGGGATGCCTTGCAGCTCTAACCTGGGGGCTCACAGGAACTTTTATCAAGCTGCTGGGCAGCTTCACAACCATAGAGGTGCTTGCTATTCGCATCGGGATCGCATTTTCCCTGACGCTGGTTATTTTTACCGTTCGGCCTGCGTTACTCTCAGCGTCTCTCAGGCTCATCCGTCGACCCGTTGGTATCCTGCTCTCCAGCCTGATGGTGTTTTATTACTTATTTGCCGTACGTGCTTTTCAGCTTGCGCCCGTGAGCGATGTGACCCTGATGGTGGGTCTCTCTCCTGTAATGGGTCTGACCGTTAAGGCGCTCGTGGGTAAAAAGCTGGCCTCAGCAGAAATTTTGGGCGCATCTACTGCATTCGTCGGCCTGCTGCTGTTTGTGCTGCCTAAGCTTCAGGGCATTTCGGACGGCAGGATGGTCTACTTGAGCGGACTTTTTTTTGCACTGCTAGCGGCCTGCGTTTCGCTGAGCTATGCGGCGCTCTTTAAGCAGCAGACAGCCTGCCAGACAGCGCTCGATTCGACTCTCGATCCAGTGGTGGTTTCTTGCACAACTTTTGCGATTGGCTCGGTGGTGATGATGCCCATTGCGATCGCTAGCTCACCCACTCTTTTTTCAAAGCTAACGGCTGATGTTGGAACGCTAGCGATCGCCCTTAGCCTGGGCGTCATTTCAACCGTAGTCCCTACCCTTTGCTACAGCTATGCTGCCAAACATCTATCGCCTATTTTAACAACGGCGCTTAACCTGCTGACGCCCATATCTGCCGCCATTGTCGCTTTCTTTTTGCTACGAGAAACCATCCCGCTCCTCAGCATGTTCGGCGCGGGCCTAATCTTGGTCGGAATTTTGCTGATGACAACGGCGAAGCAGAAAGCCTAGCCGCCACAGCCGCCAGTTGTCATCAGTCAGACAGCTACCAGTGAATGCCGCATTCGGTCTTTTCGGTGCCTCGCCACCGGCCTGCTCGCTCATCTTCACCAGCGGCAGTGGGCGTCGTTAAAGGCTGATCGCCAATGCTGGTGTAGCCCTGGTCATATAGAGGGTTATACATCACGTTGTGCTGGTCGATGTATGCCCAAGTGTCTTGACCTGTCCAGTTAGCCAAAGGATTAATTTTCAGCCGACCGCCCTCTACCCGCTCAATAATAGGCAGGCTCTCACGGGTTTTAGACTGGTCGCGGCGACGGCCTGTAATCCACGCTTTTACCTGAAGCTCGCCAAGTGCCCGCTGTAAGGGCTCAACCTTAGTAATGTCGTAAAACTTGTCGATGTCACGATTCCACAGCTCACTGCCGTAGCGTCTGGCAAAAGCCTCACGCGAGCTAACGCCCGTTGCCCGGTAAGTGTGCAAATCCAAGTCATAAACGAACTTTGCTTTGCTGGCAGTTTCCAGGGTTTCAGGAAACAGATGTAGCGTATCTAAAAAGATGACCGGCAGCGGGTGGTTTAGCTCGCTGTGCAGCATGTGAGTGATTGCCAGCAGGCTGAAAGAAGTGGTTTGCACCAGTCCTGTTGGAATGTGGCAGATGCACCAGGCCAGGATTTCTTGAGGGGTGGCCTGCTCAAACTGTTGGTTGAGTACGTCTAAATCTAGCTGGGCCAGTTGAATATCAAGCTGAGAGCGATCGACTACAAAAGGTTTGGGGGCTTCTATGCACTGAACCATAAAAAATGCTGGGTAGTAATGCCGGAAGTAATTGTTTCAATCGTACTCTATAAACCCGCGTAATCCGGTCGGGATACCGGTCATTATAAAAAGCTCGCTGTGATAGTGCCCTCAAGCCCAAGCAGGGCAAAGCATATGGAGCAGTAAGAGGCACTCTAGGCGGCGGCGATAACCGAACTCGGCGTTGACAGCTACCGCACTATAACGCCTCTGTAACTTCTCTATAGCGCCTCAAAGAGCTTACGCAGAACTTGATCAGAGTGGCCTCCTTCTATTGAGTGAGTTAGGCGACAATAGCTGACAATAGCGATGGAATAAAAGGAGTTTCTCGTGAAAAAGCTTATTTTATACAGCAAGCCGGGATGTCATTTGTGCGAAGGCCTACAAGAAAAGCTGGAAGAACTGCCCCTTCAGCTAGAGGTCAGGGATATTACCCAAAATGAAGCGTGGTTTCAAAAATATCAGTACGAAGTCCCGGTGCTGTGTCTGCCGCTAGAAGCTCACCAAACAGACGAACAGCCTTTGCCCAGGCTATCGCCTCGTACCTCAGTAGCGCAGATGGCGCGAATGTTACAGACGCATATAGGCTCCTTTGAGGCATAATTCCAGAGGCATAATTCCAGCCAGTGAGTGTTCACTTGTTTTTTCCAGGAGAAATTGCGCGTGCTGCTAAAAGAACTTTTTTCACAGCTAAAAGCGTTTGAAGTCCCGACTGGGCTGACCAGTCATCCTAGCTGGACTCAGGAAGTGACGGGTCTGTCGGCAAATTCTCAGGCGATCGCCCCCGGCAATTTATTTATCGGCATGCCCGGCACCCGTGTAGACGGCGGTGAGTTTTGGCAGGGTGCAACTGAGAAAGGCGCGATCGCGGCCCTAATTTCTCCCCAGGCACTGCAAGCCAAGCCAAATAGCAAGGGTGCTTTTGTCCTCACTACGCCCAATATTGCGCCCATGTGCGCAGAGCTAGCCGCCGCCTTCTATCAGCAGCCTGCTAGCAAAATGAAGATGGTCGGCGTCACCGGCACCAATGGCAAAACCACCACGACTCATTTGATTGAGTACTTCTTAAATCAGGCAAACCAAAAAACCGCCATTCTTGGAACGCTTTACACGCGCTGGCCCGGTCATGAGCAAACGGCCCTGCACACCACCCCTTTTGCCATAGACCTGCAAAAGGAATTAGCCAGTGCCCAACAGGCCGACTGCCAAAACGCGGTGATGGAAATTAGCTCTCACGCGCTAGCTCAGCACCGCGCCTGGAGCATTCCTTTTGAAGTGTCGGTATTCACCAACCTCACGCAGGATCACCTCGACTATCACAAGGATCTGGACGACTACTTTGCCGCTAAGGCGCTGCTTTTTGGGCCTGATTATCTACAGGGAAAAGCGATTATCAATCAGGCGGACGCCTACGGGCAAAAGCTAATTAATAGATTACCGGCAGATCGGGTCTGGACTTATGCCGTAGGTGACGCCAGCGCTGACCTTTATACCGAAGAGTTGACCTACGGGCCGATGGGCGTTAGCGGCATCCTTTGTACCCCCGAGGGCAAGCAGGCCTTTGCTTCACCGCTGGTGGGGCAGTTCAACCTAGAGAATTTACTGGCGGCAGCCGGAGCAGCGCTGCATTTAGGCGTTTCGCTGGCGCAAATTGTGGCGTCACTGCCTAGCTTTGGCGGCGTGCCGGGTCGGATGGAGCGCATTCAGGTCAATGGCTCGCAGGCCGAGCAGGACATTAGCGTAATTGTGGACTACGCCCATACGCCCGATAGCCTGGAAAATGCGCTGAAGGCAGCCCGACCCTTTGTGCCGGGTGATTTGATCTGTGTGTTTGGCTGTGGGGGCGATCGCGATCGCACCAAACGCCCTAAAATGGGCCGCATTGCCTATGAAGTCGCCGATCGGGCCATTGTCACCTCAGACAACCCTCGGACTGAAGATCCTGAGCAAATTTTAAGAGACGTGGTGGCCGGTATTGAGGGGGCGCTAGACGACGATCAGGTAATTGGTGATCGCGCCCAAGCGATTCGCAGCGCTATCCTGAATGCAAAAGCAGGCGACGGTATCGTAATCGCGGGTAAAGGCCATGAGGACTACCAAATTTTAGGCACCGAAAAAATCCACTTTGACGACCGTGAGCAGTCTAGAAAAGCTTTAGAAGAACGACTGGCAAAGCCTTAGCCTCAAAACCGACAAAGCACTAAGGGCAAAAATGCCGAACTTATAGATCAAACTCGATAAGATCTGAGCGTAACTTGGGCATATTTAAGGAAATAACGCTCGCATACCCTCTATAGGTAGAGCTGGTAGAGTGACTAGAGCGACTGCTTTTAGAGGTAACGCTCATGCTTTGTGCTTCAGAATCATCCATCTGAATTATCTACACCTTAAGCAAGTTATGCCGCCTTTATCACTCCAGTCTTATCTAATCAGCGCTCGCCCACAGCTATCGGCAGTTCCCGTCGATCCTAAAGGGTTCAAATCAGCGCTACAGTCGCTCATGGGCTTCTTAATTGCCCAAAAGGTACCGGCCACCCTGTGGCTGAAGCTGCCTAAAGACGACGCCTGGTGGACAGATGTTTGGGCCTACGGTCAGCAGGCTCCCGGCTGTACCCTTTATGCGCTAGGCGAGCAAACCGGCAGCCCGCCAGACAACTTAGCAGCCAGCCTGCGACCTCTCGTGATTGATCAAGACGATGATCTCAAGCGAGAATATCTGTGCATGGCCGTGGCTAGTGACTTTGTGTGTGTGCTGCTGGCAGTGCGCACGCCTCCTAGCACCGTACCCGGCACTGACAAGCGCACGATTAAGCTGTACTGCTCTACGGCTGGGCAGGCGACAGTCGCTCTCTCTTCAGGTCTCAAGCAAATCCTTAAGAGTGGTTTAGATAGCAGCTCAGTCCAGGTTTCAGAAGCGTTAAAAGACGATAAGCTTTTTGCAAATGAACCCTCAAATGAAATTGCCGTCAGCGAGGCAGATATGGCCATTCATGCTGTCCTCAGCCAGTGGGAGCGATGCTTTCCAGCTAACCTGCTCAGCCGTGAGAGCCTGCCGCTAACGGAGGCTTTTTTAACCTGGCAGCTACAGTATCAAGAAGAGATGCGATCGCAAATAGCCGCCCACCGTAGCTCAGCCAAGCAGGAGTCAGCCGCCGCCTACGCCCTCTCTTCAGACTTTCTATCGGAGGCGAGCCAGGAGCTTCAGTCGCCGCTAACCACGATTAAAACGGCCCTAACCCTGCTGAGCGCACCCACGCTAAAAACGGCTCAGCGGCAGCGGTATTTGGAAATGATTAGGACGCAGTGCGATCGCCAAAAGTCAATTATCATCAGCATTATTGACTTACTCAAGGTGCAAACAACTCTTGCTGCTACTCCTCAGGCAATCCAGCTAGCCGACTTTTTGCCTGGGATTGTCAGCACCTATCAGCCCATCGCTGAAGAGCGCGGCATTATGCTGGCCTACACCGTACCGCCCCACCTGAGCGAAGTCCTCAGCGTAGAAGCTGAGCTGAAGCGAGTGGTGATTCATCTGATTAATAACGGCATTCAAATCACGCCTAAGGGCGGGCGGATTTGGGTATCGGCGGCTTTTTACAGCGCCAGCTTTGTTGCCCTCACCGTCAAAGATTCTGGGGCAGGCACTTCTAGAAGCGATACGGCAAAGCTATTCGATGCTTTTAACCGCCATCCTACCAGCAGCGAAAGCGCGATCAGCTCGGGGCTAGGACTCACGTTAGTACAGCAGCTCGTCAGTAGAATGGGCGGCAGCATTTCTGTAGAGAGCGCACCCGGACAAGGCACCACCTTTCAAATTTTGCTACCAGCGAGCCCAGCCGCCGCTGACACATCCGCGACAAACACTGATGGCCCAGAAAATCGACTGGCTCATCAGCAGCAGCCTTCCAACCAGCAGGTTTCTAATCACCGAAACGCCAGCGAGAGTCAGCTAGACAGAAGTCAGGCATACAGACAGGGATTTTCTATAGCCGCTGATAGCCTTTATCGTAGTCAGGTCGAAAGTGTTAGATCCGCGTCCGTTGCTAGCCTTTAGTCTTCCTGCCCAACCAGGGTTTCTATGAGTAGCGAAGCCTGCTGCTGCTTCGAGAGCAAAAACTGATCGCACTGCTGCAAGGCACTCACCGCCTCTGCAAACTGCTCAAATACATCCGCTAGAGGCAGTTCGCCGGTTTCTAGCTGACCCGTAATATTTTCGATGCGAGCTAGGGTGTCTTCGTAGCTCCAGTCTTCAGGCAACTTGGGGGTCTTTTTGGCTTTTGGCATAGGGTGAAACGCGATCAATGTGGTTTAGTGCATGGGTTCTAAACCGTTTGCTTCCTGATATTTTATATAGCTTATGCCCTACTGTAGGGTCAACAGTTTTGCTATGCGTTGGAACTAACCCGGTGGCTGAAGTCTTTCGCTCTGATGGCTGTGTGATAAAGGTCTTTAGCGATGATCATGAACCCGCTCATGTTCATGTGTCATCGGCTGAGCAAGAGATTAGAATTGACATTTCAGGGGTTGTAGCAGTTGTGCTGGAATCTGGCAAAAAACGGCGACAGAGCGCTAATGCGAAGTTTGCAAAACAGGCTCTACACCTCGTCAATAGCCGATTGGCTGAAGTTAAGGCTGCTTGGGAGTCTATTCATAATGGATATTAAAATCATTGGTGTTCGCTATTTAGCTGATACTCACGAGCTTGAGATAAAGTTTTCTAGTGGTGCTCGCTTGAGCGTTCTGGTAGATTCGCTAGAGATGTTGACTTGGACGGGCAAAGCGTTTGTTCCGGCCCCGCGACCAAGCGCTGAACAGCTTGCCAATGTTCGTGTTTGGGCTGGGGGCTATGCGGTCGATTTCCCTGACATTAATCAAAATTTTGATGTTGATGAGCTGTTGGCATTGCTGCCCGTGACCAGTTCACTGTGCTAGCTGATGCCGTACTGGGATGCAACGGTGGCGTTGAATGAGCGGACGATGGCGATGATGGCGTCGGCGTCTGTGTCGGTAAAAACGCCGTTGAGGCCTGCGGTGTGGATGTCGGTGAAGGGGGACTCGTACAGCAGGCTAGGATCGATGATGCCTTTTTGGGTGAGGTTGTCGATCAGAACGGAGACAAAGCGGATTTGGTCGGCGCTGAAGGTGCCTGATTGTAGGTAGGTGACAAAGGCGGCTTTGGCGGCGTTGCGATCTAGGCCGACGAGCTGGCGGATGAATAGCTTGAGGCTGGTTTCGCTGCCGTATACCTGCTCGAAGCGATCGCGCCCCTCCACAGTACCTGTGCCAAACAGCATATCTTCCAAGGCGTTCAAATCAGCTTCAGTGAGCGGCAGGCTAAAGCCGGTTTGAGAAATCGGCACCTCGGCGGCGGTGGGCGTGCTCATCATAACGTGAGCACCGCTTTGCCCAGTAGCAAATGCTGGTCTAGCGAGTAATGCGCATCACATAGCGAACATCTTGAGCTGCGAATAAAGCAACCTCTCCCCTTGACTCAGCACGAAAAGCGCCCTATCTTCATTAACTAGGGCTGTGATGCCTATCACAGTTCACACACTCAGAACTCGATTGACTTCAGCACCATCGGCAGGTGTAACCAGCACCTACCGATGGCTAACTCCCAAACTGAACAAGGCAGTCTGGCAGCTAAGGGCAATGTACCTTAGTTACCCCGGTTTGCACTACATTTTGCGAGGTAGCTAAGGTCATTTGGGTTCTGGTTTCCTACCCAACCCCCTACCCGGAGACCAGATCTCATGCTTACCCTTTCACCCCAAGGCGCTACTGCGTCTACAGATTCCGCTGCCGAACCCACCCCTCAGCCCACCGCCCGCCAGCTTCACAGCCTTGGCTACGCCGAACCCAACGACTGGAGCCGCCCCATCTCCACCGGCAGAGCCAACGAAGTCATGGCCATCCTCACTCGGCGAATAGCCGCCCCCTAAGGCAACACAGCCCAGCTCTTAGGCTACATAGTCCAGCGCTTAAACTATGTAGCCAAGCTCTCAGGCTACGAACTCAATCTCTTAGAATGCAAAGCCAATCTCTTAAATCAGGAGTTCTAGCTCTTAGACTACGAAGCTAATCTCTTAGGTTATGAGTTCCAGCTCTTAGGCTAGGAGTTCTAGCTCTTAGGTTATGAGTTCCAGCTCTTCAATGACGAACTCAAGCTCTTAGAATACGAAGCTAACCACTTGGAAACGATCAATAAAACCAATAGACTTCATCGGAAATAGTGTGAACAACAGGAACAGACACTCCCTACCCTGAACTTTTCTTCTCTACGCCATCGCTCTCAACTCATTGGTTTGTCCTCGACGGTGGCTCATCCGAAAGTTGTGTAATCCACAAGCGG
>JBGTGK010000290.1:0-4283 GCA_041746795.1 Phormidesmis sp. | reverse complement strand
AAGCTGTTGATAGCCAAAAGCCGCTTAACATATGAGATTTAGCGATTTTTCTTAATCCTTCAGGACAGCTAAATTGACGCTGAGTTCACAAATGTGCGCCGCTGTAAGCCCTGTGTCCTCGTTGAGAAAATCGTTCTTGACAAGAGTAGGTCTCATGAAGTTGGTCTGAAAGCCTTATGTTTTATAGCTTTCAGCTTAAGTCAGTGCCATTGGTTTATAGACAGCTTCTTCTACTACGACACGGTACTTTGGGCGGATTCTAGGGCTGAGTAGATTGGCGATCACAACAATCAGACGGCTGTGGAGATTCGGCCAAGTCGTAGGATTTTCCAAATACGGATTCATACCGGGAAACGGAGAGGCCATAGCAATGCGCCTTAGACCTTTGCGTATGGCTACAGTTTAACACGAGGAAAAAAGACGAACCTTTGCCGTAGAATGACCAGACTGGGAAGCGAACAGAACTGTAGCGCAGCAATATTATCAATTGGGATGATCAAATGTCGAGGCGCGTTCCTTTGAAACGCAACAGGCAATTTTGAATGTGCTCAAAACTATTCCTTTCGACCCATAGACTCTCTATTGGACTATAGAGTTTATGCTGTTAATACAGATAGGCGAGATATAAGCGTCTCTCCAAACAAAGCTCATTTACTGCGTGAAACTATGAAACTACAGCTCAATGTTCCTAATATGGCGTGTGGCGCTTGTGCCAAAACCATTACCAACGCCGTTAAAACCGTAGACCAAAATGCAAGGGTCGAGGCTGACCCCAAAACTAAGCGCGTCGCGGTAGAAACAGATTCTTCCGAGGCTTCTATCAAAGAAGCTATCAAGAACGCTGGCTATGCGGTTGCTTAGGCAAGCAACAAGTTTTTAGTTACTTCAATCCCCCCCTGGAAAGTCCATTTAAGTAGGAGAGCCCCTCAATGACAGCAACTACCCTCAAGCTAAAAGGCATGAGCTGCGCCTCCTGCGCAAACAGTATCGAAACGGCTATTCAACAGGTGCCTGGTGTCAACAATGTTCAGGTGAACTTTGCCGCTGAGCAGGCCAGCGTTGAGTACGATGAGCGCAATACTAACCTTGAAAAGATTCAGGCGGCGGTGGCTGATGCGGGCTATGAGGCCAGCGAAAGAGAAGCCCTGGGTATTGGTGGAGGCACTGGTAAAGAAGACGCTAAAGAGCAAGAAGAGCGCAAATTGCAGCAAAAAGCGCTGCTGACGAAGACAGCGATTAGTGGCGTTGTTGGCACTGTGCTGATTTTAGGTACGCTACCAACCATGCTGGGGGCGAATATTCCCGGCTGGCCGATGTTTCTGCATAATCCATGGCTACAGCTTGTTTTAGCGACGCCCGTTTTATTCTGGTGTGGTCAATCGTTTTATGTCGGTGCCTGGAAAGCTTTTACCCATCGCGCTGCAAACATGAACACATTAGTGGCGTTGGGAACTGGCGCTGCCTATATTTATTCTCTTTTCGTCACTTTGTTTCCTGGCGTCTTGCGATCGCAAGGGCTCGCGCCAGAAGTTTATTACGAAGCTGCTGTCGTTATTATTGCCCTGCTGTTATTAGGGAGATACTTCGAGAATCGCGCCCGAGGGCAAACTTCGGATGCCATTCGTCAGCTCATTGGCTTGCAGGCGAACACGGCTAGAGTCGTACGGCATGATGAGGAAGTCGATTTGCCGCTTGAAGAAGTTGTTGTAGGTGACATTATTGTTGTTCGCCCTGGTGAAAAAATTCCGGTGGATGGCGAAGTAACTGAAGGGACTTCTACTGTTGATGAGTCGATGGTGACGGGCGAGCCGGTGCCGGTGAAAAAAGAACAGGGTAAGGAAGTTATTGGGGCCACTATTAATAAGACTGGCAGCTTTAGATTTAGGGCTTCGCGAGTGGGTAAAGACACTGTGTTAGCTCAGATTGTGCAGCTTGTACAAGACGCGCAAGGCTCGAAAGCGCCGATTCAAAAATTAGCGGATCAGGTGACGGGGTGGTTTGTGCCGGTAGTGATTGCGATCGCTATCCTTACTTTCGTCCTTTGGTTCGTTATCATGGGCAACTTAACGCTTGCCCTGCTCACCACTGTGGGCGTTTTAATTATCGCCTGCCCCTGCGCTTTAGGGCTGGCAACGCCTACCTCTATTATGGTGGGTACTGGCAAGGGTGCTGAAAACGGCATCCTGATTAAAGACGCTGAAAGTTTGGAGAGGGCGCATAAGCTACAGGTTGTTGTCGTTGATAAAACCGGCACGCTCACTGAAGGTAAGCCAACGGTTACCGATTATCTGACGCTGCGAGGCACGGCTAACAGCAATGAGATAAAGCTGTTGCAAATGGCAGCAGCCGTAGAGCGCAGCTCAGAGCATCCGCTGGCCGAAGCGGTGGTAAACTATGCTGAATCTCAGGGCATTGAGAAGAAACAACTGACTGGCGTGCAGGCTTTTGAAGCGGTCACCGGCAGAGGCGTACAGGGCACAATTGACGGCCACCTGATACAGATTGGTACAGAGCGCTGGATGCAGAGTTTGGGCGTTGACACCGGGGCGCTTCAGGCGCAGCGTCAGGCCTGGGAAGCGGCGGCTAAAACCACGGCTTGGATCGCCGTAGACGGTAAAGCTGAAGGGCTGATGGGAATCTCTGACGCGCTGAAGAAGACATCAGCTCGGGCGGTGAGCGCGTTGCAGAAGATGGGATTAGAAGTGGTGATGTTAACGGGTGATAACAAACAGACGGCGGAAGCGATCGCACATGAAGTAGGTATCCGTCGCGTATTTGCTGAAGTTCGCCCCGATCAGAAGGCCGCACAGATTAAGCAGTTACAGTCGGAAGGTTCTGATAAAAACAGACAGGTGGCGATGGTGGGCGATGGGATCAACGATGCGCCCGCGCTGGCTCAGGCAGATGTGGGGATTTCGATTGGGACGGGGACAGATGTGGCGATCGCAGCGAGCGACATCACTCTAATCTCAGGCGATTTACAAGGCATCGTCACCGCCATTCAGCTCAGCAAAGCCACCATCAACAACATCCGCCAAAATCTGTTCTTTGCCTTCATCTACAACGCGGCAGGCATTCCCATTGCCGCAGGCATTCTCTACCCTGTCTTTGGCTGGCTGCTGAACCCGGTTATTGCAGGCGCAGCTATGGCTTTCAGCTCAGTTTCTGTCGTCACAAACGCCCTGCGTTTAAGAAACTTCCAACCCAAAGGCATCCGCTAAAGGCGGCTACAAACCCATGAAAATAGGATTTTCCAACAATCAATGGCTCCTGAGCGGTTTGATCAGCACCAGTCTCTTATTGGGTGTTGCCAACACAGCCAAAGCTCAAGTCTCGGAGCCTAATACCGAAGAGTTTCGTCGCATTGAGCAGCCGCTAGGCTTAAAGGCAGGTGTCGCCGCTGCGGGTATGGGCCTGATGGGTTTAGAGCTATGGTGGTTTTTATTGAGTAAAAACAAAGCTCACGCAGCAGCCCTAGTATCTGACGGGGTTCAGGCGATTGATATCATTGTAGATGGTGGCTATTCGCCCGACCAAATTGTGGTGCAGGCGGGCCAGCCTGTGCGACTCAATTTTCTCCGAAAAGATCCGAGTAGCTGTTTGGAGCAAATTATTCTACCTGACTTTAACAAGGCAGTAGACCTACCGTTAAATCAGGAAACTGCTGTTGAAATTTTGCCTGAAAAAGCGGGCAGCTACACTTTCCACTGTGGCATGAATATGTTTCGCGGTACGCTCACCGCAGAAGAGAAAACATAGTATCTCGTTGGCCATTGCGCATTACGATAAGCATACCTGGGGTCGCAAAATGGGGGCGTGGCTGTCAGGATGCTATATGCACTAATCATATAAGCGCATATGATAGCTGGAGAACTGAGGTCGAAGGTTGATAAGCTGTGAACGACGTTTTGGAATAACGGTATCAGCAATCCGCTCTCGGTGATTGAGCAGAGTTCGTATCTGTTGTTTATTAAGCGCCTGGATGATTTGGAAAGGAGATTGAGTATGAGGAGGTGGTGTATGAGCCGCCGATGGTGATTGTTGGGAAGCTGCGGGCGTTGGAGGATGAGATTCGAGGGAATTTGGATGAGTTAGACGGATGTTGGGATGAAAGGGCTTTAACGTAAGCAGTTGGCGACATATGCATTAGACTTTATCGGGAATTAGCGCGGTAAAATAAAAACTGACCAGGGGAATAGGAAGACAGTGGGATGAGAATAACCTACGCAGAGCTAAAGGGAAAACCTCGAATACTGAAGAGCTTGACGGGACTTACCGTCACC
>JBGTGK010000289.1:0-7384 GCA_041746795.1 Phormidesmis sp. | reverse complement strand
TGGATTGCAGGCAATCTTATTCCTGCCGGACGGCTGTACCTAGATGCCGGGGCAACAGCAGCGATTCGCAAGGCGGGGAAGTCATTGCTACCGGCTGGCATCACTGAAGTAGAAGGCGAATTTTCTGCGCAAGATGCCGTGCTGCTATGCGATGCTGGCGGGCAGGAAATTGCGCGAGGGCTGGTGAATTACAGCGATGAGGATCTGCGTAAAATCAGCGGGCATCGATCGGCTGATATTGTAGAGCTGTTAGGACATGTAGAGGCAGAAACCGTTGTGCATAGAGATAATTTGGTGCTCAGCGTATCTGAGAGTGCCTCTGACGTGTAGATCTTGTAGGATGAGCGTCGCGGCTGTCCTTATCCGGACTCGTGGCCTATAGATTGTAGGTCTGAGCATAGAGTTGTCTATATAGCTATTTATTATGACGATCGCCTCCCCCTCCAACCCGCTTGAAGCCCAGGCCACTGGCAAACCCAGTGACAAGCCTACAGTGCTCGTCACTGGCGGCGCTGGCTATATTGGCTCCCACGCCGTCCTCGCCCTAGAAGCCGCAGGCTATCAAACCGTCATTTTAGACAACCTGGAATACGGCCATAAAGAGCTAGCCGAGCGCCATCTCAAAGCAAAGCTGATTGTCGGCGACACCACCGACCGCCCCCTGCTCGACGAGCTATTTAGCACTTACAACGTAGCGGCAGTTATGCACTTTGCCGCCTATATTGCCGTGGGTGAATCCGTTAGCGAGCCTGCTAAATACTATCGAAACAACGTTTATGGCACCCTCAACCTGCTAGAGGCCATGATCGCGGCAAACGTAAAGCGGCTGGTATTTTCGTCTACCTGCGCTATTTACGGCCCGCCTAAAACGGTACCCATTCCAGAAGATCACCCGCAAAATCCCATTAGCCCCTATGCCACCAGCAAGCTCATGGTGGAAAAGATGCTGCTCGACTTCCAATCGGCCTATGGCTTACAGTCTGTGTGTTTCCGTTACTTCAATGCCGCTGGCGCAGACCCTCAAGGCCGCTTGGGCGAAGACCACAATCCTGAAACGCATTTGATTCCGCTGGTGCTCTTTGCCGCTTTGGGCAAGCGCGAGTCTATTTCTATTTTTGGCACCGACTACGACACCCGCGACGGTACCTGCATTCGTGACTACATCCATGTTTCTGACCTGGCAGCAGCGCATGTGAAAGGGGCGGAGTATTTGCTGAATGGCGGCGAGACTTCGTTCTTTAACCTGGGTAACGGCAGCGGCTTTACCGTTAAAGAAGTGATTGAGATGGCGCGCCGGGTGACGGGCAAAGAGATTAAGGCGGTTGAGTGCGATCACCGTCCTGGCGATCCGCCGAGCTTGGTGGGGACGAGCGATCGCGCCCAAAAAGTCCTGAATTGGACGCCCCAGTATCCTGATTTAGAGAACATCATTACCCACGCATGGAAATGGCATCAAAAACGCCACGGCAGATAGTTCCCAACAAAAATGGATACCTTGGTAGGGGCAAACTCTTGTGATCGCCCCTATAAGGTTGTCGGCGATGTGGTTATGACACTGCGGCCACTCCAATTGGGCAAGAGACATTCGTTCCACCCAATCCGCAATAACCACCGGGATTCTTCGCCAGATACTGCTGGTGATATTCCTCAGCGTAGTAAAACTCAGGCGCAGACAGAATCTCAGTCGTAATCTGACCGTAGCCCTTCTCGCTCAAAGCCTCCTGGTACATTTCCTTTGAGGCTTCAGCGGCTTTCATTTGCGCGTCAGAATAGGTGTAAATTCCAGAACGGTACTGAGTGCCTCTGTCATTACCCTGCTGCATTCCTTGAGTGGGATTGTGGCTCTCCCAAAATACTTTAAGCAGGCCTTCATAGCTCAACACTTTAGGGTCAAAGATAACCAGCACTACCTCATTGTGACCCGTCATCCCTGAGCACACTTCCCGATAAGTAGGATTAGGCGTCGAGCCAGCTGCATAGCCTACCGCCGTGCTATAAACGCCCTCAGTCTGCCAAAACTTACGCTCTGCGCCCCAGAAGCAGCCCAAGCCAAACACTGCCAGCTCCATCCCTTCAGGGAAAGGGGCTTCAAGCTTGTTGCCATTTACATAGTGCTTATCTGGCACAGCTATTGCCTTATCGCGACCCGGCAAAGCGTCTTTAGCGTTGGGCACGACGTCCTTTTTACCTGTTCCCATTCCAAAAAATGCCATAGGTTTCCTTTGTTTGATCTGCTGATTTGTCCTTATTTTAGCGGTTATCACTGTCCTTGCGTCAGGGCAGAGAACCGATCATGAATTGCTAAAACCCGATCTTTCACTGACCTTCTCCAGGGCTCACAAAGCGCTCAGACGCCGCCGTAAGGGTGAACGTAATTATTGAAAATTTGTGTTTAAAGCTCGTATAAGTCTAAATAAAGATAGAGGAGAATCAAAACTCAGCTACTACGTTAATTTTTTCCCAGCCGCTCTTATGGATCGCTTCAGAGTCGAAGTCATTTCAAAAACCCCAAACCCCCAGCAAACCATCTATGCCGGAATGCATCAGGACTATGCCGAGGCGTTTGTATGGGATCAGCGCAGCGAATGGCCCACCGAAGAAAAAGCGGGCGAGCTGGTAATTCGCAACCTATTAAAAGGCGGACGCGGTCACTTTGGCCCTCTGGAGCATCCTCAAATTGTGCTGAACTGCGGCTTTTTTCCCCATTCCACCATGCAGCAAATCCGCACTCATCGGGTGGGATTGAGTTTTGATGTGCAATCTTTTAGATATACAGGCTCCAGAATTTTGGATGTGGCGAAGGGCAAGACCGATGTAGAAGACGTGTTTTATCTTCGCCCTGTCGGAGCCTATACCGACCGTCAGGGTAAGAAGTATGAGTACACCGAAGAATTGCGTCAGCAGGATTTGGACTGGTGTGTGCAGGGCTGCGAGCGGTATAAAACTCGGATTGACCAGGGCTTTTCAGAGGAGCACGCTAGGGGGCTCATTCCTTTTGATGTGCGGCAGCATTGGGTGCTCTCAGCCAATGCGCGATCGCTTATGCACTTATTAGACTTGCGCTGGAAAGCTGACGCTCAGCTAGAGGCGCAAAAGCTGTGTGAGGCTATCTGGCCGCACTTTCAGGAATGGGTGCCAGCGATCGCTAGCTGGTATGAAACCAACCGCCTCAAAAAAGCTCGCCTGTCACCGTAGTCTCAACTGATCGACTAACCTCTTTGTAAATGGCCTGAGATTATCCCTACATTCTTATGGAAGCTTACAAAAACTTAATATGACGTATAAGCTCACCTAATGATTTCCCGATGTTAGCTAAATGGTTTGGCTATTTTCCAAATAATTGGGTTGAGGAATCACCTAGATACAGTGGCAGGTGCTGCCGTAAACTCGCCAGCACCTGCGGTAGCCGTCAATAACCGTAAAGTACCGTGCGCTGGCTTACAGCAGAGATCGAATTTCTCCTGCGAAGTCCACTCTGTAGACAGATAGACAGTGTATTTACCTAGAGACGTGATGAAGATCACAGGGGCTGATTAAATAAAACATGGTCGCTTTTTGAAGTCCGTGTTACCACTGTAGAAATGCAGTAGAAATGCAGAAACATCACAAAGTCTCCATAATTTGGAACTAAGGGTGGTGAATTTTTGTCTACGAAGCTACAATCTAGGGGGCTCAGAGGGACAGTTCAAATTTATTTGATGAAGTGGGTATTCTTTTTACCGGTGCGTCGTCACAGTGCGTGCGGATTCGCAGGCTAGTTAGCCAAATCAAGGCCAATCAGAAAGGCCAATCAGATTAGTGAGTTGGTTAGCTAGCGAACTGATTAGCTAGCCGACTGTTGCCTAAACTCAGTAAATTCTCTGAGGCGCGTATATAAAAAACCTTTTCACGCATAGTTCAGAATTAAGCACTCTGAACCAACGACCGCTCTTTCAAGCAGAGTTTTGCGATCACCAGTCTGAATCAAGTTGGCCATTTGGCTTATGTACCTTTAGGTAGAAAAACCACGGGTACGCCTTTACGATTAACAGACGAAGCGGTGAAGTCAATGCCTGCTGCTGGCCCAAAAGCACAAGAGATACGCACCCTTTCAACATTTGTCCACAGATAACGTCAATTTCGAATTTATTTAAAACCTGACTTATCGCACATCAGCTAAGGAGCAAGAGAACATCGCCATGACCCAGGCCAAAACCACGGTTGACACTTTAGAGCCCAGTATTGAAATCGCTACAGCTACCGGGAATTCAAAAGCAGCGACTATAGATTTGACAGAGAAGAGTTCAGCTACCGCCACTAAAGCCAAAAAGGGGTCTACTAAAGCAACTGCTGCTAAGGCAGCCGCCAAAAAAACGGAAGCCGATGCCAATGACGCTGATAAGGAGGCCAAAGGTGTTGCTAAGAAAACAACCCGCCGCCGTACCGCTCAAACTAAGAAAAAGCATTACACCGAAGACTCCATTCGGCTGTACCTTCAGGAAATTGGTCGCATCCGCCTGCTGCGAGCCGAAGAAGAAATTGAGCTCGCTCGCAAAATTGCAGACCTGCTGGAGCTAGAAAGAATTCGCGATGAGATTGACGATCAGCTAGAAGACGAGCCCACTGATGCAGACTGGGCCAATGCGGTTGATATGCCACTGCCTGCCTTCCGTCGCCGCCTGCATTTAGGCCGCCGCGCTAAGGATAAAATGGTGCAGTCTAACCTGCGGCTGGTTGTTTCTATCGCCAAAAAGTACATGAACCGGGGTTTGTCTTTTCAAGACCTGATTCAGGAGGGCAGCTTGGGCCTGATTCGCGCCGCTGAAAAGTTTGACCACGAAAAGGGCTATAAGTTCTCTACCTACGCTACTTGGTGGATTCGTCAGGCTATTACCCGTGCGATCGCAGATCAGTCTCGCACCATTCGCCTACCGGTGCACCTCTACGAAACGATCTCTCGCATCAAGAAAACCACCAAGCTTCTGTCCCAAGAAATGGGACGCAAGCCGACGGAAGAAGAAATCGCCACTCGCATGGAAATGACCATCGAGAAACTGCGGTTTATTGCCAAGTCGGCCCAATTGCCCATCTCCCTAGAGACCCCAATCGGGAAGGAAGAAGACTCTCGCCTCGGAGACTTCATTGAATCCGATGGAGAGACCCCTGAAGATGAAGTGTCCAAAAGCCTGCTACGGGAGGACCTAGAGAGTGTTCTAGGCACCCTCAGCGCCCGCGAACGGGACGTGCTGCGACTACGCTACGGTCTAGACGATGGCCGTATGAAGACCCTGGAAGAAATTGGCCAGATTTTCAACGTTACCCGCGAACGTATTCGCCAAATTGAGGCCAAGGCTCTGCGTAAGCTTCGCCACCCCAACCGCAACAGCATCCTCAAGGAATATATCCGTTAGGGTGATTCTCCTCGGTAGACAAATCCCTAGGGATGTGCGTCTAAATAAAGTACCGGAAGCGTTGATCACTGTAGGGTGCATTCGCGAAGCAATGCACCAATAGGAAAGATGGCCATTGGTACCTTACTTTTCTTGCTCGGCCCCTAGGGGACAGCAATAGCTCTAAGAAACCCTCCCGTTTCCTTGAAAACGGGAGGGTTCTTTTTTTACATATTTTCACAAGTTATGGCCTGACAAATGGTGGACAGGTGTACCAGTTGCGAGTACAATTGTTCTGATAACCATTTCTCGGACGTAACTGCGATGGAAGCCCTCACCGATGCCCAACAGGAGCTTTACGATTGGCTGGTGGACTACATTCGCGAACATCAGCACTCGCCTTCCATTCGGCAGATGATGCGAGCCATGGGGCTCAAGTCCCCCGCTCCAATTCAGAGTCGCCTCGACCACCTACGGAAAAAGGGCTACATCGATTGGAGTGAGGGCCAAGCCCGTACCATCCGCATTTTGCAAAGCACCCAAGGCGTCCCCATCTACGGCACCATTGCAGCGGGCTATGTGAATGCTGTCTTCACCGACAACGTCGATCGCCTAGATATGGCAGGGATACCCATTAAGGCGGGCGACTATGCCCTCCAAGTGACAGGGGACAGCATGATGGGAGCCATGATTCAAGATGGTGACATCGTCATCATGCGTCCGGTCAAAGATCCCCAGTCCATTCGGGAAGGCACCATCGTCGCCGCCCGCGTCGAGGACGGGACCACCCTGAAATATTTCCATCGCAACGACAACCAAATTCGCCTGATCCCCGCCAATCCAGCTTATCCTGTACAAGAGTTCCCTGCTACCCAGGTGGATGTGCAGGGGCGTTTAGTAGCCGTGTGGCGGGGCTATTTCGATTAGGGTCAACCGGCGTCCCCGTCGGAGTAATACACTAATCCTGTTGTTGGCAGCCGGATCAATGTCTTTCCTAGGAAAAACATTGGGGGCTGAGGGTTGGGTGGATGAAGTTTCGAGCATTCCTCACGGGACTGGCCGCGATCGCAGGTACCCTGCTGGTGCTAGGGAGCATTGGCTTTTGGAACCTGACCGCGAATAATCCGATGGCGCTTCTGTCCCAGGGCGGGCAGTCGGCCCCCCTCGCGGCCCAGTTCGTACCCCGCCAGTCTCCCCTAATGGTGTCCCTCTTGGCTCGCCCCGATCGCCTTTGGAAACTACGGCAGGTGTTGACGCCCGCAGAGCGGCGGTTTCAGTCGCGGCGAGACTGGCAGGCCCTGCAAGCGGGGCTACAACGGGTCAGCGGCCTCGACTACGAGACGGATTTACACCCCTGGTTGGGGGACGAGATCACCTTTGCCGTCACAGCGGCAGACCTAGACAAAACCCCTGAGAATGGCCAGCAGCCCGGATATTTGTTGGTGCTCACCAGTCGCAAAGGACTGGCGGCACGGGAGGCAGTGCATTTTTTTAGGCAGCAGCGCGCGATCGCAGGGGAGGAGTTGGTCTTTGAGCCTCTATCGGGCCTTACCCTAATCTACAATCGCCCCCAATCCCAGGGACCTGCCGCCAGTAACTTCCGGCCCCTCGCTTCTACGGTGGTGGGGGATCACTATATTCTGATGGCCAACGATCCCCAAGTGCTGCGGCAGGCTATCGCTACCTTTCAGGCCCCCGATATTAGCTTGGCCCAAGAGGCTACCTACCGCCGCCTGATCGCCGACCTCCCCCCAGGGCGGATCGGCTGGGTGTATGGCACACTGCCCGCCACCCTAGACTGGCTGGGCCTTGATCCACCCCTAATCCCCGCTGACCTGGGTGCAGGGACTCAACTCCAACGGTTTTTCCTATCTTGGCGGGCAAGCAAAACGGGGTTGATTGCGGATACTGCTCTGGTCCCCCGTCCCGGTGCTCAATTTGCCCAAGCGGAAAAACCGGCTCCTGGGGCAACAGCGGTGATGGCTTGGCTCCCAGCCCAATCGATGCTGTCTCTG
>JBGTGK010000288.1:0-5952 GCA_041746795.1 Phormidesmis sp. | reverse complement strand
CCCCAGCTACGCGGCAGAAGAAGTCGTGATGATGGGCCGCTATCGTAAGCAGCGATACTTCCCATTTCCTTCAAAGCGCGATCGCGCCCTAGCCAGAGAGCTACTGCGCCGGGTTGGGGGTAGAGCATGTCGCTAGTCGCTTCATTGGTGACCTTTCAGGAGGACAGCAGCAGCGTGTTTTTTTGGCTCGCGCCCTGGTACGAGAGCCGGATATTGTATTGTTAGAGGAGCCTACTAGCAGTTCTGATCTGCATATTCAGCATGAGTTGTTACACCTGCTGGCCGAGCTGAACGAGCAGGGTTTGACAATCTTGATCTCTACCCACGACCTAAATTCGGTGGCGACTCATCTACCCTGGGTGATCTGTTTTAATCATGGCATTGTGGCTCAAGGAAATCCGATAGATGTCTTTACGCCATCGACGTTAGCGAAGACCTTTGGGGGAGCAATGGTGGTGAATCACAATGGCGATCGCATCATGATTGCTGGCAGTATGACCTCCGTTCATCATCAGATGAAACACAATTTACCTGCCGTACTGCGTCAGTCATAAATCCTATGCTAGATCTGCTGCTTCGCCCGTTTGAATACGAATCCACGGCCAGTTTTGCTATGAGGGTTGCCATCATCAGTACCTACCGCTCGTTTACCCGTAGCTTTGAGGCGGCTTTGTTCGGCAATGTTTTAGGCATTACCTCTGAAGACGTCTGGATAGTTGCGATTGTTACGGTAGTTTTACTGTCGTTGATCTTTGTTTTCTACCGCTCTTTGTTGTTCTGGAGCTTTGATCGAGAAGTTGCTCAAGTGCATGGCGTGTCTGTGTTCTCGATGGATACGCTATTTGCTCTGATGCTAGCGGCGCATTGTTTCGACGCTACAAATTTTAGGGATAACGCTGATTATTTCTGCAATCGTTATTCCAGCGTCTACCGCTCGACTATTGAGCGATCGCTTCGGCATCATGATGATTCTCTCAGGTGGCATTGGCGCTGTGATCGCCTTCTTCGGTATTTATTTGAGCTACTACTTAGACGTTGCCAGCGGTGCTAGCGTTGTTCTGCTCTCAACGCTAGTCTTTGCCATCGCCTTAGCTTGGGACAAACGTCCGGCAACGTCGCCGGAAGCGATCGCTGCCTACGGCTAACCACATCCTCTAATCCACCGGCTAAAGCACCCCCATTTTGGCTTTAACGCCAGCCGAGCGCTTTGCCAGTGTCTTTGCCCTACTGGTCATACCAGTCTTTTTTCCACTGGTTCATCAAATCGATTTCTACTTGTTGACTTCTTAGAATGTCTTTGGATAGTTGCTGCAATTCAGGGCGATCGCTATTCTTCAGCGCTTGCTTTGCCATTTCCAAAGCGCCCTCATGGTGAGGGATCATGCCGTTAATAAAGCGCAGGTCAAACTCATTGTCTGCTTTACCCAAGTCACCATCCATTCGCATACTCGATTGCATCTCAGCAGACATCTCCATCGTGTGTCCCATTTGAGCATCGTACATAATCGGGTCAGCGCTAGCCTGTGGATACCATGACTGCCGCCAAGTCTGCATTCGAGAAATTTCAGCTTTTTGATCGCTAATAATATTTTGGGCTAGCTCTTTAACTTCGGGGCGCTGAGAATTTTGTAGGGCGGATTCAGCCATTGCCAAAGCCCCCTGGTGGTGCAGAATCATCCCATCAATAAAGCGCAGGTCAAACTCATCATCCTTAGGGCCAAGATCCATCGTCATCGCATGATCTGTCATGGACATGCTGTCACCTAAAGGCGCAGACTGCTCTGGCGTTTGAGAAACCGAATCAGAAGGGCTGCATCCAGCTAAAAGCGTGGAGGTAGAGGCTAACAGTCCCAATGATAGAAGCAAAGCGTAAGTTTGTTTTAGGCGCATACGAGATCAAATCCTTTTGTCAAATAATGGCTATAAAAAATTATAGAAGCCGAAAATGAAATGCGGATGAAATGGAATAAACGACAGAGATATTTGCTGTCGCTGGGCTGAGCCGTTATTAATTCGCTGACAACGGTAATGCAATAGTGAACGTGCTACCCCTATAGGGCTTACTAGCTACTGAAAGACGGCCATGATGTGCTTTAACAATGGCTTGGGCGATCGCCAAGCCCAAACCAGAATTACCCGACTGTCCTACTCTTGCCTCATCCACCCGGTAAAAGCGATCAAAAACCTTAGACTGCTGCTCACGCGCAATGCCTATTCCATTATCACTCACTAACAGCAGCGCTTGCTGCTGTTGACGTTTGAGCGTGAGTGTCACCTGACCGCCTGTCGGGGTGTAGGTAATGGCGTTGTTCACTAAGTTCAACACAACCCGATAAAGCTGCTCTTCATTGCCAAATACAATGACAGGCGTTGAAAATTGAAAATCAATCGCCAGTGCAATCCCTTCTGCGATCGCAAAAGCCGCCATCTCTTCAACAATATCGCTAATCAAGTCTTGCAAGCAGCAGGCACTTTTTACCAGAGGCCGCTGTTTGCTATCTAGCCGAGAGAGCAAGAGTAAATCACTGACCAACGTTGTCAGCCTTTGACTTTGACGATTAACGACTGTCAGTGTTTCTTGTGCATCTTTCTCTGAGACACTTGGTAGCCTTAGCACCGACTCCACCGTCGCTCGGATAGCCGCTAGGGGCGTTCTCAGTTCGTGGGCAGCATCAGCAGTGAACTGTTGTATTTGATAATACGACTGATAGATAGGCCGCATGGCCAGCGCCGACAGCCACCAACTCGCAGCCGTCACCAGTGCTAGCGATAGAAGCAACCCGACTAAAAGGCTCCAACGCACCGAGGATAAGTACTGATCGAAATCCCGAAGGGATCGTCCCACTATCAGATAGGCCCATACCTCTCGGCGATCGTTCTCTAAGGTAAGTGCTACCTGATGATACTCCTGACCATCGTTGTCTCTTAGCGACTGCCACGAGGTAGAGGCGGTGCTCACCGGTAATCCTTCAGGGCGAATACCGCCTGTTGCTAAAAGGCTGCCCGCCGGATCTATGATCCGAATATAGTAATCGTACCGATAGTTCTGCTGTAAATGACGGATTGGCCCAGTCATCGGCCCCATGCAAGGTTTTCCCGATAAGCAAAGACCAGGTAGTAGCTGAGGGGGTAGCTGGTTGAGCTGATCCGGATTAAAGACAGTGACCTCTATCGCATCGTGAAGGGTGCTCGCCACCGACTTTATTTCGCTGTCGATAGCGACTTCATGGGCGTGAGCGATCGCGCCATACACTCCACATCCTAGTAACGTCAAAATCGTTCCCATCACACCGGCATACCACACCGCTAGCCGCAGGCGAGAACGACGAAAAAGCTGATACTGAGCCCCACTAGATGGCCCACTAGAGGTTTCGTGAGAAGATCTATTCAGAACGGTTGAAACGATATCCCATGCCATAAACGGTTTCGATAAGGTGGCCATACTCTCCTAGCTTACGTCGCAGTAATCGCATTTGCGCGGCAACAACATTACTATTAGGTTCAGCTCCCACTTCCCACAGCTGGTTGAGCACCTGCTCGCGAGTAACAATTTGGCTAGGATGTTCCATCAAATATCGCAGCAACAGAAACTCTTTTTGAGTTAGTTCAATGAGTTCTTCCAAAGCTTCGCCGGGATGAAGCACCGCAACCCGGCGGTCATAATCCAACAGTAATGACCCAATCTGAAGCTGAGCCGATTTTAACTCGGGCGATCGCCTTCTCAAGGCTCGCAACCGTGCCAATAGTTCGGCCATGCTGAAAGGCTTGACCAAGTAGTCATCCGCGCCCGCATCAAGGCCGGTGATACGGTCTTCGATTTCGTCTTTGGCTGTCAGCATTAACACAGGCAACGCTATAGATCGCCGCCGCAGCCATTGACATAGCTCAATGCCGTTCATTCCCGGCAGCATCCAGTCAAATACGCCCACTTCGTAAACAGAAGCATCACGTTCTAAAAAACCGAGCGCTTCGTCGCCTGAGTGTGTCCAGTCTACGACATAGCCTTCCTGACTGAGCACTCGCTTAACCGCTTTGCCCAAGTCAGGTTCATCTTCAGCTAGAAGAATACGCATAGAAGATTAATTCTCAATACTCACAAGGATCGTCGGGCTCAGAAATAGGTGAGATGTCAGCGGAAGCGATAAGCAACAAGAACTTCACACTGTCTAGTCTATTATATAGGCACGCGATAGTGACTAATCCACGTAGCCTTTAACACTCATAGGCTGTAGCGCTGTCTAGAAAAGTGAGGAGAGCTTGCTGATGGGGTTTGCCGAGCGATCGCACCGCCCCCAACCGCTCCGAATACTTCTCTCCTGCTCGAATCTCTTCTACCGAACACAGCGCCATATCTTGCCCTTCGTTAAGCTGCAATGCGCTGACTGGCACCGTTAGCTCACCGTGATAACAGTAGCGTCGAACCTTACTATCTGCCTCTTCATAAAGCAGCTCTAACTGAGAAGGAACATATCCTATTTCCTCTATCAGCTCTCTGCGAATGCCAGCATCAGCATTCTCTCCTATCTCTATATGCCCCCCAAAAAAGCCCCAAACACCCGGATAAATAATGTGAGGGAAATCATCTCTGAGCTGCATAAGAAATCGACCTTCCTGATACAAAATAGCCATCGTCACTTCTGGCAGCAGCAAGCTCATGTAACAGCCTTTAACAACATGTATTTTCCAGCGATCGCTGTGTTATGGATTGGCAATAGTAGATTCGATCGCTAAGAACGTAGCAATTTTTCTTAATACATGGGCATATTGATCTCAAGAAGCCAAACACTGCATTCTTAGGTAGCCAATAGCTGTTGTTCCACCTTTGTAGGACTCACCATAAGCCTACAATCCGTGATACAGCCGAACCATGTTAGCCGCTCTGCGTGAAGCCGCAGTGGAGATAGCCGAATATCAAGATCCTGAATGAAGCCCAGGGTCTTTTTTTTTACGCCTGGCCGAACATGGTGTTTAGTAACTTTTGCACAATCTGTACGCCCGAAAAGGCTTGCCAGCTAAATAAGCCTACCAGCACCGCATTCAGCACAATGTGGGTGTAGCGCGCCGGATCGTTGCCCTTTTGCATAAAGGGCACCATCGAAGCTGAGGTGGCAATCAGGCCCATCATGCCCAGTCCTACCAGCAAGTGAGGGCCAAAAAATAGCTTGCCATTGTTGATATAGGTAGAGCCCATACCGCCCAGGCTAGCTAGCACCATCAAAGCTAATACAGTAGACCCCGCCTGGTGATGACGAGCTAAAAACTTGCCCTTGATCAGCTCTTTTTTTTCTTCGCCGGTTGCCAAACGGGTTTGTCTGTACTGGTAACCTAAGTAAGCGGCGTAAAGCGTCAGAGCTAAAACTCCCCACATTGCCAGCGGGTGAATAAAATTGAGCCAGGGTTTAATAGCTTCTATTGTCTCGGAACTCATAGGGCTGCATTAAGAAATATTTATAGCTCTGAGTATAGCAATCGCTGGACATAGGTTCAGCCCTCCCAAATTCTTCTTTGTTCACATTTCCATATGAAACGCCTTAAGCTATCTTTCCTCACTGCTATTAGCGGCCTTACCTTCTCTGTTGCTGGGGTCTATGGGCTTCCTGCCGCCAGTCAGAGTGCTGATCCGGTGCCCGATGAACAGACGACTGAAGCAGCAGAGCAGCCGTCAGCAGAAGCGGCTAACGAAGCAGAAGCTGAGCAAACGGAAGGTGACGAAAAGCCTGCTCCCCGCCTGACGGAAGCCCAGCGAATTCGTCGAAAGCTCCTCATTCAGGGAGATTTGGAGTACTCGGCAGGTAATTTTGCGTCCGCCCAAGCGCTTTACCGTCAGGCAAAAGATGAAAGCTGGCTGCTGCCCCAGAAGTTTGCGGTGCTGCCGCCAGAGCCTTTTACGGACGAAGCGCTGCTTTCGCCTGGGGGAAGCGTTTACTGGCGCGAGGCTAAGGCGGGTATTGC
>JBGTGK010000287.1:0-5001 GCA_041746795.1 Phormidesmis sp. | reverse complement strand
GTTTTCCTGCTAGTTGTCTTTTTTCACTACCTGCGAGCGTTTGAAATTCTCCGCCTTAAAGCTAACGATGGCAAGTCTAGCGACCTCAGGGCAAGTCCCTCATAGATTAGACGCTCTTCGTAAAGCAATATCCAAAGCAATATTTAAAAGAGATTTCCTATGGCTAATCCAAAAGTTTCTGTTGTTATTCCTGCCTATAATGCGATCGCCTACCTACCCAAAACTATCGCCAGTGCTTTGCAGCAAAGCTTTCAAGATTTTGAGATAGTGGTGGTAGACGATGGCAGTACCGATGGCACCTGCGAATGGGTTGCTAGCTTAGCCGATAGCAGAATAAGAAGCGCGATCGTTCAGAGCAACGGCGGCTGTGCATCCGCTCGCAATCGCGGAATTCGCGAGACGAAAGGAGACTATATCGCCTTTTTAGACGCGGATGATTTCTGGGAGCCTGAAAAGCTAGAAAAACAGGTTCGTATTCTAGATAGCCATCCTAGCGTAGGGCTGGTCAACACCTGGATATCTAACATTGATGATCAGGGCAAGCCGATAGAAAAGCTGGGCAAGCCCACTGCTGAAGGCCAAGTGTGGGCCTCGGTGATTGAAGAGAACCCGGTGATGTGTGGGAGTGCGCCAATGGTGCGTCGTCAGTGCTTCGAGGCAGTAGGAGAGTTCGATCAGGCTCTGCTCTCTGCGGAAGACTGGGACATGTGGATTCGCATTGCCAAACGGTACGAGTTTGCCGTAGTAAAGGAGCCTTTAGTCCGCTACAGAATTCATGCTGGGAGCAAATCGCACAACTTGAAGCTGCATTTGCAGAGCCGCCTAAGCGTGATTGAGAAAGCGTTTCAGGACGATTCTGCAGACGGTACAGAGGGCGACACTAAAAACAAAGCATACGGTCTGGCCTATCTTTCTGTGGCTTATCGAGCCTTGCAGAGTAACGATCTTGACCAAGCCTACGAGCTAAAAAATCAGTCCGTCCAATGCTGGCCGGCATTGCAGGACTCAAAGGTTTTTCGTCGATTAGGCACTATTCTCTTCTTACGTCGCTATTTGGGTAATGGCCGCTACGAGAGACTGCTTAAGACTCTGAAATATGACTCAGCTCAAATAGGACAGACCAGAAGCTCATCCCACAAGAGTCTGAACACTTTCATGTTCATCAAATAATCTATTTTTCTTTCAACCTGTTCGTTCTGCCAAATTTGCTTACCCTCACCTATTTAGAACAATGTCAGATAAAATCCCTCTGATTAGCGTCATTATTCCAACTTACAATCGCCTCGGCTACTTGAAAGAAGCGATCGCCAGCGTAGTGAACCAGACCTACGAAAATCTGGAGATTATCGTTTCGGATGACTGTAGCCAGAAGAGTCCCCAGTCGGTAATTGATTCATTTAAAGATCCTCGTATTCGACTCAGGCGAAACTTCAAAAACCTGGGCGTAGGCCTAAACTCAACCCACGGCTTCACCGAGGCCACCGGCAAATATGTCGCCAGTCTCAACGATGACGACAGGTGGGATAAAGACTTTTTAGAGACCCTTGTCCGACCGCTAGAAGAAAATTCAGATCTGGCGCTAGCCTTTTGCGACTACTACGTCATTGACGAAAATGGCGGTGTCAACTGGCCAGCAACGATAAAGCAGACCAAGCAGGAAAAGCGTAATCAGCTCAGCGAAGGAACTTATCAGCCTTTTTGGAAAATTGGCCTGATCGATCAGGCCGTATTCGCAGCCTCAGCAGCGCTGATTCGCAGAACTGCCGTGAGCTGGGAGAAACTCTTTGAAGCAGGCGTATTTTGGGATTATTACATTACCTATTTAGCCTGCCGCTCAGGGCTTGGCGCGTACTACTGTGCCAAGCGGCTGGCTTACTATCGGGTACATGCTCAGTCCGAAAATATGATCAGCGGAAGCCGCAACGCTCAAGCCAAAATTCGCAAGGGTAGAGCAGCAACTTTTTGTCACAAGTGCTTCATGGAAGATGACAATCTTCAGGCGCACAGGCCTTATTTTCAGCAGGAATGGGCTCATGCTAGCACCACGCTAGGCATCGGTTTTTTAAGAAGCGGAGAACCTCAAAAAGCCCGGCCCTATCTGCGCCAGGCGCTGCGATATCACAAATTCAACGTGCGATCGCTCACTGCATTCGGCTTGAGCTATCTACCCCAGTCAATCTCTCATTCATTAGCAGTTACTCGCAATCCTGGCTTGTTTACAAGACTTCGATAAAACATCTGATCAACCCCCCATAAACTGTCCAATCCACTGTCCAATCCACTCAAAGAGTCATCACGAATGCGCCAAAATTCTACCCAAACCTCTTTTTCATGGCTCAGCTTTCGGCCTGCCATAGCCTGGGTAGCGATTTTGGGCTTATGCTTAATCACAGCGCTGGGCATTCTGGCGGGAGCCGGTGGCGCAATGCGGCTATTGTTTCCGGCGGGCGCGATCGCTGTAGGTTTGCTGCTTTATCTGCGTTATCCAGTCCTCTACATCGGCTTTACCTGGTGGATTTGGTTTCTAACCCCCCTAATACGCCGCCTGATCGATCAGCACAGCGGCTGGCAAGATCCCAGCATAGTATTGCTGGCACCGCCTTTAGTCACGATGATTTGTGCTATTACACTGCTTCGTCATCTGCCTAGCGCCCATCTTCGAGGGGGATTACCCTTCCTGCTGTGCTTGGCCAGCGTCTTCTACGGCTTTTTAATCAGCCTGGCTCAAAATCCCTTAGTCGGGAGCGTGGTTGCATTGCTCAACTGGTTGCCCCCGTTAGTGTTCGGCTTTCACCTATTTATCAACTGGCAGCACTACCCTGCCTACCGCCAAAACATTCAGCGTACATTTTTATGGGGTGTGCTGGTGATGGGGGCCTATGGCGTATGGCAGTATTTAACAGCGCCAGAATGGGATCGTTTTTGGCTGATTAATACAGACACGCTCGTATTCGGAGCTCCAGAGCCGCTAGGCATTCGAGTATGGAGCACGATGAATTCTCCTCAGCCCTTTGCCGCTGTCATGATGGCAGGCCTAATTTTACTGCTGAGCAATCGGGAAACTCTAAAGTTTATTGCGACGGGAGCCGGATATCTCTCTTTCTTACTGTCGCTGGCGCGTACAGGCTGGTTGAGCTGGATGGTCGGACTGCTGGTATACACTTCCTCGCTTAAGCCACACCTGCAAATGCGATTGTTTGCAACGCTCATCATTATGATTGTACTCGTTGTTCCCCTAGCCTCAATAGAGCCTTTATCAAGTGAGATCATGCCGCGACTAGCCTCTTTTTCAGAGACAAAGACAGATGGCAGCTATCAGGCCCGCGTCAAAGGATATAGCGCATTGCTGGGTGATGCTTTTACGGAAGTTGTCGGTCAAGGCTTAGGGTTTGAGTTAGAAAGTAGCAACTTAGGTAGCCAAGACAGTGGTATTTTAACCTTGTTGTTTTCTCTCGGCTGGTTAGGAACCATCCCCTATGTCGCCGGAATAACGCTTTTGCTCTATACCGTTTTTCAGGGTGCTGAGGCCCGATTCGATGAATTTGCTAGCGCGGCTCGGGCGATCGCGGTTGGGATCTTTGCTCAGATGGGTCTCAATGTCGCTATGCTGGGCGTGGTCGGCATGGTGCTCTGGGGGTTTTTAGGGATCGCTCTAGCAGCGTCTCGATACCACGCTCAAGTAGAATTCCTACAGTCTCAAACAGGTGCTTCGAATCCGCTTTCGGCCTTGACAAAGTAGTCTAACTTTACGCCTATGGCAATGCGCATTTACCAAAGATCTATGACTGTAAAAAGCCTCGTCAAAAACACAAAGTATTGG
This sequence comes from Phormidesmis sp., assembly GCA_041746795.1. Taxonomy (GTDB): domain Bacteria; phylum Cyanobacteriota; class Cyanobacteriia; order Phormidesmidales; family Phormidesmidaceae; genus Phormidesmis. The sequence continues at coordinate 1,181 of JBGTGK010000287.1, read as the reverse complement.
ACAGGCGGCGTGATGGGCCGTCACGAACTCTTATTTCGGCTTCTGCCGCTGTCTAAGGCAAACCAATGGAAGAAAGTTTCTGCTCAAAAAGATATTTGTATAGAAGGATTTCCCCGCTCGGCCAACTCCTTCTTTTCATCAGTATTCCGCGCCTATAACCCGACAGCAAAGTGCGCGCACCATATGCATGCGCCCATGCAGGTGATAAAAGCCATTGAGTATGATATTCCCTGCATTGTCTTAATTCGTCAGCCTATTGACGCCATTGCCTCAGTGCTGGTGGTAGATCGCGCGCTTTCCATTCGACTAGCTATTCAAAGCTATATCCATTTTTACGAACGGATTTTGCCAGTTCGTAGAAGCATCGTGATTGCAGACTTCAAAGACGCGACTCAACGCCCACAGCAGATAGTTGAAACCCTCAACCAACGCTACGGCACCTTGTTTCACATGGAGCCGATTGCACATACGGTGCGATCGCGCATTTTTGGCCAGCTTCAAAATGCTCAGAAAGAGCTTAACTTACCAAAGCACTTAGTCGCTATCCCGACTGAAGCAAAAGCTCGAATCAAACAGGATATTCTCCCAGAGCTATCAAAGCATCCTCTTTTGCCAGTCGCTAATACGTTATACCAAAAAATTCTGGAGGTATGAGCTATGCGCTCTTGCTCAGTGACTTGGATCAAATTCTGTCAATATTTTGGGATACTTCTACTAGTGAGCAGCATCTTTGCTTGCAGCGCTTCTCTACCGGGTCAATCCCAAAGCTTTTCTGGGTAGTGCATTTTAGTAAAGGACAGAGAAAAAGACAGGATCTTCTCTTTCTGCCATTTTCTTTCTAACTGAGCGGTTGTACTCTTGAATGAACAGCCATATTGCACCGATGTGATTCTCTAGCTTTTTTGAGAAGGACAGCGTTTTCCTAACGAGCCGCGAAATCCGTTGCCTCAGCGTGTTGTTCAGCCTTTCTATATAACTGGTCAAGCCGCTGTCTTTGCCGACAGCAACATGCCGTTTGCTCGGAATGACGTTGACATATGCCTCCCAATAATCGGTGTAGACCTTGGCACATTGTCTGTAGACAGCAGGTATTGACTGCCATAATGCGATCGCCGATTCCCTAGAGCGATCACCGATGTAACAGCCGATAATTTCTCGGGTGTCTACATCCATCGCTAGCC
>JBGTGK010000286.1:0-1540 GCA_041746795.1 Phormidesmis sp. | reverse complement strand
ACATCCTTTCCTTTTTCAGTTGCGCTACGACGCAGCGCCTCTTCTACAAGCGACATGGACAAATCTGGGAGAATTTCTGAAATCCGGATTTGGCGACTGCCGCCGTTAGCAACCGCAAAAGCAATCATGGTTGCAGCCCTGACGTTGACAACCCAGTATTCTTGAATGCCGAGCCGATCGTACAATAAACGCTTCTCTCCAAGGTCGTCACTTAGGTCGTCACTTAAGGTTGTCGAGGATATTTCGATGGCCAAAGTAGGCAGGCCATATACATCTACGTTTATAGGCTGATTGTTTTTAGGAGGAACCTGCATATCTGGAGTCACGCTAGAGTCGATGTAATACGCTAAGTCGGGCTGACACTCTCTTTCTCCTGCTTTCCGAAAGCTAGCGCTTACAAACGAAGCGACATAATTGATATCTTTCAGCGTTCCATAAAGGCCCATCACGGTAGATAGAACTGAATTATCTCGACCGTGCGCTGAGCCAATAGGCATTGTTTCTATCCTCATCCAACCGGAATCGTAGTAGAAGCGAGCATTTTTCAGGTCAGGACGCTCTGTCAAGGCCAAAAATTCTTTCCAGCTAGCTTGCACCCAGGCGTCAGTAGCTAGAGCTTGCGTTCCAGGTAATGTATTGACCATTCCAGTTCACCTCTCGACAGATTTAATTTAAGGCACCGATTAAACTTCAGTGTACTTAATCTTTAGAAACCGTCTTTAGAAATCCTTGTCACGAGCGAATCTATCACGAGCGAATCCATCCGCTCATGACAGGTTTTTAGTTAGCCGCGCCAAGCAGCTCTTTTGCCCAGCGGTCTACATCGTAGGCTTTGACTGCTTTGTACATGCGTCCCATGCGTTCCTGCTGCTCTTCAAGGCCCATCGCTAGCGCCTCGTCAATCGCTTTATCCATGCTGCTGTCGGCATAAGGATTAGTAAGCACCGCATCAGGCAGTTCCACCGCTGCGCCCGCAAATTCAGAGAATACAAGTACGCCATCTTTGCCGCCTCGGGCGACGACGAACTCTTTACCGACTAGGTTTAGGCCGTCTCGCAGGGGTGTAATCCAGGCGATATCTGCGGCAGCGTAAAGCGCCAAAATTTCTTCTAGCGGTAGCGCTGAGGTGAAAAGCAAAATGGGCGTCCAGCTAAGCTTGGCAAAGCGACCGTTGATTTTACCGACTAGCCTTTCAATCTCACTTTGGGCCGTGCGGTAGATTCGCATTCCCGTTGCGGGCTTGGCGACGGCGACGACAAAGTTGATTTTGCCCTGAAGCTCGGGGCGGCGGGTGAGCAGGCGTTCGTAGCACAGCAGCATTTCCTTGGTACCTTTCACGTAGTCCACGCGGCCTGCTGAGACGATGAGCTGGCGATCGCCCCCCATTTCCTCCCGAATTTCAGCCACTCGCTTTTTGACCTCCGGCTTTTCAACCACAGAGCGAATAAAGTCTACATTGGTACCTACCGGGAACGCCCCCAAGTGAACTAGCTGGTCTTTATAGCGAACCTTTGTCGTCATTTCTGGAACAGCTAACGCC